>JAAZKR010000106.1 GCA_012799725.1 Oligosphaeraceae bacterium
ACGAAGAAGAAGACGTGCAAGCCGCTTATCTGTTTTTACCCAAATCAGGTTAAAGACATATATTTTTTTGACGTCCTCTTCGCAGAGGGCGTTTTTTTTTTTGACTATGAAAACAAGAGTTGCTTTAGTTGGAATTGTGGTAGAGGACTTAGAGTCGACGCAGCGTTTGAATGCGCTTTTGCATGATTATGGTGAATATGTCATAGGTCGTATGGGAGTGCCATATAGAGCCAGGAAGATATGCATTATCAGTTTGGCTTTGGATGCCCCAGAGACTGTGATTAGCGCCTTGGCCGGCAAGCTGGGAATGCTGCCCGGTATCAGCGTCAAGATTGTCTATGCTACCAAGTAGACCGTGTCCAAAAAGGGTTCCGGGCGTATTTTATCCGCAGATTGCGCAGATTTCACAGATGGACACGGATTTCAGAATTAGGAATCGCCATGATTTTACAGGGGATCCCGGAAAAAAAGGAAAATCTTACAGCGGCATGGAGGAAAAGGTGGTGAGGGCTGGAAGTGTACAGCATTGAGTGCTGTTGATTGCGGCTGCGGCGAATCAATTGACGGCCTTGTGACCGGTTGGAGATGCCGGGGAGCCGAATGGTTGCGTTATCGACAAGCACAGCTCGAAATGCTTTTCTGTCCGCTAGCCTATACCTTTTTGGACGCCCTCTAAGTAGCAATCCAGCGTAGTGAGCTTGCAAGATATGAGCAGAGAGCTTTTAATCAAATTGCGTGAGCAGGGCGGGTTGAGCAGACCCGAGTTCAGGCAGCTGCTGGCGGCACATGAACCCGGGCTGCAAGCAGAGGCCGCTGCTTTGGCTACAGCGTTGCGTGAACAACACTACGGTAACCGGGTCTTTATCCGCGGATTACTGGAAATCAGCAACTACTGTCGGCAAGATTGCTTTTATTGTGGCATACGTTGCAGTAATCGCAAGGTACAGCGATACCGCTTAAGTCCGGAGCAGATACTTGAATGCTGCGAAATGGGCTACCCCCTGGGGTTCCGCACTTTCGTGTTGCAGAGCGGTGAAGACCCAGGCTACTCCGATGAGCTTATAAGCGATTTGGTACGGGAAATCAAATTACGGCATCCGGATTGTGCTGTAACCCTGTCACTGGGCGAAAAAAACTTCTCTGCCTATAAGGCATTTCGCGAGGCCGGTGCAGACCGTTATTTGCTGCGTCATGAAACTGCTGACGCCGCACATTTCGGCAGGTTGCACCCGCTTAAGCAGAGTCTTCAAAACCGTATGCGTTGTTTGCAGGACTTGCGGTCTTTGGGCTACCAGGTAGGCAGCGGCTTTATGGTAGGCTCCCCATTCCAAAGTCCGCAAACCTTGGCTGAAGACCTGTATTTCCTTAGTGAATTCAAGCCGGAAATGGTGGGCATAGGGCCTTTTTTGCCGCATCGCGATACGGTTTTTGCCAACGCAAAGCCCGGCGACATGAACCTTACGCTGTTTTTGCTTTCCATTCTGCGCTTGATGTTGCCCAAAGTCTTGTTGCCGGCCACTACGGCTCTAGGCAGCATAGCCCCCGAAGGTAGAGAAAAAGGAGTGCTCGCAGGTGCCAATGTAATCATGCCCAACTTGTCGCCGCCGGAAGCACGCGACAAGTATATGATTTACAACAATAAACTCAGAACCGGAGCTGAGGGCGCCGAAGGACTACGTCTGTTAGCCGAAAAAATGCGAGCCATAGGCTGCGAAATTGCGGTGGATCGAGGCGATTATCCGGACGCATGAACGACTAATTAGACCCCGTCCAAAAAGGGTTCCGGGCGTATTCCGTCCGCAGATTACGCAGATTACACGGATGGACACGGGTTTCAGGATTAGGAATCGCCGTGATTTTACAAGGATTCCCGGGAAAAAAGAAAAATTTTACAAGGGCATGGAGGAAAAGGCGGTGATGGCTGGAAGTGTACGGCATTGAGTGATGCTGCTGATTGCGGCTGCAACAAATCAATTGACGACCTTATGACCAGCTGGAAATGCCGGGGAGCCGAGTGGCTACGTTATCGACAAGCACAGCTCGAAATGCTTTTCTGACTGCCTATACCTTTTTGGACGCCCACTAATTACTTACAGACCATAGAAACTAATAAATCAAGAAAGGAAAGGCCATGTACGACGTTAAATCAGCCAATGCGGAGGAATTTATCTGCCATGAGGAAGTGTTGAGCACTCTGGCCTATGTTGCGGAGAACAAGCACAATGAGGAATTGATCGATCAGATACTGGCCAAGGCACGTCTGCGTCAGGGCTTGACTCATCGCGAGGCTGCCGTGCTGCTGGACTGCGATATTGAGGAAAAGAATCAAGAGATGCATGCCTTGGCCGAGCAGATCAAAAAAGACATCTACGGCAATCGCATCGTTATATTTGCGCCTTTGTATCTTTCCAATTATTGCGTCAACGGCTGTGTCTACTGCCCATATCACAGCAAGAACAAGGGCATAGTGCGCAAAAAACTCAGCCAAGATGAAATACGCCGTGAAGTCATTGCCTTGCAGGACATGGGGCATAAACGCCTGGCTCTTGAAGCCGGTGAACATCCCACCTTGAATCCCATAGAGTATATCCTGGAAAGCATCAAGACCATCTATAGCATCAAACATAAAAACGGTGCCATACGGCGAGTCAATGTGAATATCGCAGCTACTACCGTGGATGAATACCGCCAGCTCAAAGAGGCCGGCATAGGCACATATATCCTCTTCCAGGAAACCTACCACAAGGATAGCTACGAGAAGCTGCATCCTTATGGCCCCAAAAGCGATTATGCTTACCATACCGAGGCCATGGACAGAGCCATGCAAGGCGGCATAGACGATGTGGGGCTGGGAGTGCTCTTCGGGCTGGAACGCTACCGTTACGAGTTTACGGCTCTGCTCATGCATGCCGAGCATCTGGAGGCGGCCTATGGTGTGGGCCCGCATACTATCAGCGTGCCACGTATTAAGCCGGCAGACGATATAGACGTGAATGATTTCGATTGCATTGATGACGAAGCTTTTGCCAAGATCATCGCCTGCATCCGCATTGCAGTGCCCTATACCGGCATGATCATTTCCACGCGCGAGAGCCGGCAATGTCGCGAGCGTGCGCTGCATCTTGGCGTTTCGCAGATCAGTGGTGCCTCGCGTACCAGTGTCGGTGGTTATGCTGATGCTGAACCCGAGCATACCGAGCAATTTGATATCAGCGATACACGCACGCTTGATGAGATCGTATTCTGGCTCATAGGCATGGGCTACATCCCCAGCTTTTGCACCGCTTGCTACCA
>JAAZKR010000107.1 GCA_012799725.1 Oligosphaeraceae bacterium
GGCAACAGCGGTCACAAAAAAGCATTGCAGAACTAAATGCACCCCTTTTGTAAAACTAAACGCACAATTTTTACGCACAACGTGCATTTACTTCTGCAAAGGTGCGTTTACTTTTTCAAGTGACGAATAATATTTTTTTCCTTTTTGCTTGCAAAAGACACTTCTCTCAAGCATATTTTTCTTTAGGATTCACACTACAAGGAGATTTTGTGTTGAAAAAGGTTTCTGGAAAACTCCCTCTTTACAGGCAAGTCTATAACTTGATCGTAAAACAGCTTCAGGACAATAAAATCGAAAAAAACTTCGCCGGTTCCATTTCCCGTGAATATTCCATCAACCGGGATACCGCTGAAAAGGTACTGGACCTCCTGGAAGCAAATGGTCAGGTGCGCAGGATCCCCAGGAAAGGTTCTTTTCCCGGTAAAGCAGAATCCGGGTGATAGAACGAACTCGATCAACTTCCTTTTCGATTATAATACTTTCAACAATCAGTTTCTTGACACCTATCCGTGTGTCAACGCAAAACTTATTGACAGTATTTTCAAAAATACCATGGCAAAAGAATGCGATGTCAACATTATTCTTATCAATCCGGCATCTTCCGATGCCGATCTTGCCGCTAAGTTTTCTTCTTTCGGATCGAGAGCGGGATTTGTGCTGCTCAATCCGGATACCATGCCGCGTGTTTTGGCCATTCTTCGGCGTGAACAATTCCCTTATATATCTTTCGCCGCCGTTTCCGAAGGAAATCTGATTTCTCATGACGGATATTTCGCCACCTGCCACGCCATCGAACACCTTATCAGGATATCGGGACGGGAAAACATCGCATTTCTGAATCCAGCCGCCGACTTTGCATATACCGGCGACCGCCTGAAAGGATATCGCGACACCCTTCGGAAGCAGGGACTGCCGTTCCGGGAGGAACTCGTTTTCACCCAGCCATATACCAATGAGAATTTTCTCTCTTTTGTTCAATCGAATTTTCAAGCAGGGAAGCTTGATGCCGTTTTTGCCGCAAGCTTCGAAATCGGGCGGAAAGCAGTCAATGCCCTGAAGTCCTGCGACCTGCGTATCCCGGAAGATATTGCCGTGATCGTCTTTTTCGATCTGCCGGAATTTTCCACATCGGTTCCGACCATTTCCTGTGTCAACGTACCATTGGAAAGCATCGCCTCCGCTATTCTTAAAAAACTGTTTGAAATGATCAACTTCGGATTTCGCGATGATGTCCGGGTCATTTTGAAGGATGAACTGATCATAAGGGAAAGCTGCTGATTATGTCCACCTTCCTGCGTTTCAATCCGAAGAATTTCACAATTATTCTGCCGCCTTTTTATGCATCTCCGGACGTCGAACATCTTTCACGGAAACGCATTTTCAACTTCGAAGCCGTTACTCTTCCGTGTAGAGATGGAATTTATCCGCTAGTCTTTCGCTTTCATGAAAATTGCGGTTCCGTCCATATTTCATTTGACCATGCCCGTTTTCATCGGCTCGAGACGCGGAATGCCGCATCCCTCGAAGTCAAGGTTAAAGAAAGAATGCTAAAGTTCGATTTTGAAGCCCCGGACTGGCAGGGAGACCATCCGCCTCTGGAAGAGGTTCTTCTGCAGACGAAGGCGGAACCTGCACAGGATGTTTTTTCCCGTTTGAAAAATATGTCCGCCGCACAGGAATCGAAAAACCCACATTTCTCACATAAAATCTCAAAAAAACTGACCATTTTTTGAGATTTTATGTGGGAAATGTTGCTTTGACGGATGAGCCTGCTCTGGTGAAATTCTTGTATGACAAGGTCGGCTTTACGCAATTGCGTCGGAGGCGATATGGAGCGCCGGCGGCTCGCCGGCCTTCTCTTCCATCACCGTAAAATCAAAGGGTGCAGGGGGGACGTTTGACTTGTCCACATTCTCCACATAAGATTTCAGAGGAGTTTTTACAATGTTGCCACAGAATATTGATAACGATATATCGACCGGATCAGCCACTTGACTTTTCCTCTTGGCCGATAATCAGAGCTTCTTTCGATGCGGACTGAAGCGAAAGGCGACTGAGCCCTGACAAAGGCTGCACCATGCATAACCTGGGAGACCGAACCCGAGGGGTGAGGGAACCCGAGGCAGGATCACCCCCTAAAATCGGCGCCCGGAAGGCGCTGCAACATGATGATTTTAAGCTGGGTCTGACGAATTAGTCGGATTGCTTTTTTTCATTCCGAACTGCAATACTACGCTTTCCTGTCCTTCGTGCACTCTGCCGAATTCGGCGCGTCGCAATGTAGGCAGCCAAATAATTTGCTCTCCAACCAAGATTAACGGTAAACTTTTGCGTCGCTCCCTGGGTATGCGCGCATCGACAAATAAGTCCTGCAATTTTTTCGTATAATCAGCACCGAAAGGGCGCATAGCATCGCCATCCTGCCAATAACGTATGAATAAACGCTCGGGTAGTTCAGCTTTCGCAAAACGTTCCTCGGCCAAAATTTTGTCGTCTTCTCCGGCTTGGGGTCCGGCAGCTTTAACCTGTAAGAAATATGGACTTTCAGGCAATTGCAGGCGTGTTTGTTTGCGCCAAGGCCAATAAATTTCTGGCAAGCAGGTTTGTATTTGTTTATATATCCGCAGGCCGGAATCATCCAGATAAAGTTGACGTGCACCTTCAAAGGGGATCATCTCCGCAACCGGCCCTTTTTTATGCAGGGCGCTGCGCAATCTGCGGCAAAGCCGTGCTGAGGGCGGTATGTCTTCGCCATATTCCCTGCTGAGCCAAAGCCTGAGCACCCTGGGCAGAAGCGCCGGCGGCAGAGCCCGCCAATCTTTCAAACTATTAGTTTTAAGCAAGGCCTGTTCGGCAAGTTCCTCAAGCAGTTCGGCATCTTGTCGCAGGGTATCATAAGCTTGCAGCAAGCCCCGATCCTGGCCAAAAATCCGGCGGAACTGCGGCAGCAGCTGATTACGCAGAGCATTGCGCCTATAGCTATTATCCTGGTTGCTTAAGTCCAGGCACCAGTCATGCACGCCCTCCGAGTGTAAAAATGCTTCCAAACTGGATTTACGTATTTGCAGCAAAGGCCGATAAATCCGTACCTGCCCCAGTTGACGCATTTGACGCAAACCGATAAGGCCGCTTACATTGGCTCCACGTGCCAAACGCAGAAAGAGTTCTTCCAAGCAGTCATCGGCATGATGTCCCAAGAGCACAGGCAGGCGTCCCTGTTCGCTGATTTTTTGCCAAGCCAGCAGGCGCAACCGTCTGCCCGCCTCCTCTACCGTTTCTGCGCTCAATTTATTTGCATATACATCCAAGCTTTCGCTTTGATGGGGGATATTGCGTTTTAAGCAGAATTGTTCGCACCAACGCTGTTCCGCCTTGGAGACCTCTCCGCGCAGGCCATGCTCGAAAGTCACCGCCCGAATATTTTTGCCCAGCTTATGCAGCGCCACAAGCAAAGCCGTGCTATCCGCTCCACCGCTAAAACCCAACAATAATTCGGATTGCTCCAGTTTATAGCGACGCAAAAAAGCGGAAATATGTTGCAGCAAGGCCTTGGACATTTTTTAAGATTACGTGAAGCTAAGGAGATGTACTTGGTAAGTTTCTTTTGAGATCATGCCCGCCTCGAACAAGTCGCGCAAGGCACGCTCCATGGTAACCATGCCTTCGCGCATAGAGGTCTCCATCTGAGCGCGCAGCTGATGCGTCTTTTTCTCGCGAATCATAGCCTTAACTGCTATAGTGCCCAAAAGTATCTCAAATGCGGCAATGCGTCCACCGCCATGCTCGGCTCGACGCGGCAGCAGACGTTGTGAGATCACCGCGCTCAGCGAAGCCGCCAGCTGTGAACGCACCTGTGATTGCTGATCGGCAGGAAAGACGTCGATAATGCGGTCTACGCTTTGAGTTACATCATTGGTATGCAAAGTAGCGAAGACCAAATGCCCGGTTTCGGCAGCAGTCAAGGCCGCTGCAATGGTCTCGGGATCACGCATTTCTCCGATAAGAATGACGTCAGGAGCTTGTCGCAACACATACTTAAGAGCGTTGCTGAAACTATGTGTGTCGGAATTAACCTCACGTTGTTCAACCAAGGCCTGATCATGCTGATGCACAAACTCGATCGGGTCTTCTACCGTGATAATATGGCAAGGACGCTTGCGATTGATCACTCCAATCAAGGCCGCCAGTGTGGTTGACTTGCCATGTCCGGTAGGACCGGTGACCAGAACCAAACCTTGCCGTAAATCAGCCAAGGAAACCAAGGCCTTAGGCAGACGCAAAGACTCCGGACTGGGAATCTCCGAAGCAATCAGCCTGAAAGCTGCCGCCACCCTGCCCTTCTGAAAAAAGCCATTGACACGAAAACGCCGCTCGATCTGCTCGCCATCCTTGTCCAATCCGCGCAGGCTCAGTGCGAAATCGATTTCCCGTTGGCTTTCGAAGTCGGCACGTTGTTTAGCGCTGAGCACGCTGTAGAGCAGCTTTTGTGTATCGGAGGCATTCAGCGTAGGCATATCAAAGGGGCGCAGATTGCCATGCAAGCGTACAGTAGGTGGCGCGCCAACTGTCAAAATCAGGTCAGAGGCTCCGTGTTTAATGGCGTCACGCAGCAGTTTTTTGATGCTTAGTCCGAGATTGGCGTCTCCCGAATAACCTGCAAAGGTATCGGTACCCGTGCGTAATCCTTGGCTAAGCAGCAGAAACTCATCACGGTTAGTCGCTGCGGCTGCGGCAGTTTCCAGGCTTACCTTGCCGGCGCCATATAATTCCAGCAAGTATTTATTGAAGCTGACCATACCAGCATATGCGCCGCTATCGAGCAAATCCGGGATACTAGCCAGATCGCGTTTGGCTATCATACGTCGTCCCAGCTCGGTAGCCACAAATATCTCGAAGGCGGGCACGCGCCTGCCCTCTTCCAGACTAGGCAAAAGCCGCTGCGCTACAATGGCTTGCAGAGCCAATGAAAAGTCAAAGCAAAGTTGCTCGCGCTGGCCTTCCGGGAAATAATTTAGGATACGCTCCAAGGTCTGCTGCGCATCCACGGTATGTATGGTAGCAGCTACCAGGTGGCCGGTCAGCGCTGCTGAAATGGCCGTGGCAAAGCTTTCCCGATCGCGCAATTCACCGATCACGATAACGTCCGGATTCTGGCGCACCACGTGCCTAAGAGCGTTAGCGAAATCCAAGCTGTCGTTACCTATCTCCCGCTGCGAAACCAGCGCTTTAGCATCCTCATGCACGAATTCAATGGGGTCTTCCAAGGTGACAATATGCTTAGGCATATTTTGGTTAATATGATTAACGATGGCCGCCAACGTAGTAGTTTTGCCGCAGCCAGTAGCACCGCAGACCAGCAATAGGCCGCGCGGCCGCTCGGCAAGCTCAGCTACCACCGGTGGGATGCCGAGTTGATCAAAGCTTAGGCAGCCCGAAGGTACCTGACGTATGGCCAGATTGATCAAGCCACGCTGATACGATAGGTTAAGGCGGAAACGAAGGCCGCTCCCCAAAGCAACACCAAGGTCTATATCGCGCTCACGCTCCAGGCGATCCCAAGTGCGAAGCGGGAGATGGGCCTCAAAAAACTCGCGCAGTTCAGCCTCTTGCAGGTCATCCTGTTCTCCGGGCAGGGGACAAATCTGACCGGCCAAGCGCACAGCCGGAGGACGCCCTACACTCAAAAATAGGTCTGAAGCACCCAATGTGGGCATTGACAAGCACAATTTCAAAATGCGCATACGTAACAACCTCTTGAATATGACTGTATTAAGCGCAATTCTGCGAATCCGGGCATGTTTTGTCTGTAGATTACAATGACAAATATGCCCTTACCTGAAGTTATTCGTATTCTTCACAAACACTTCGCACACTAGCTAAAAGAGTTTATTGATATCCTCTTCCTTTCCCATGACCAGCAGTATGTCGCCCGGCTTAAAACGGTCTTTGGTAGGTGAGATATTCATAATTATGCGGCTATCGCTGTCGACAGCAGCGGCACCCAGATAGTTTTTGTAGTTCCAGAGTGCCTTGCCATCCAAGGCCATGGTGGGTTTTTCGGAGAACGCCCGGGTATGATCGGCCTTTTGGCTGCGCTGTATGCCCAGCACGGTCAGATTAAAGCGTTTGCGCACCCCCAGCTCATCCAGGCTATGTCCTGCAAATTCTTCCGGCAACGGAATTTGTGCGATACATGCGCCACCGGGCAGCGAGATCATGTCAATAAAGCCGGGCCGCATGATATGCTTAGCCAATCTTGCACCCATTTCTTTTTCGGGGTTAACAATCATGTCAGCGCCCACTGATCTAAGGATACGTTCATGTAGTTCACTAGTAGCCCTGGCAATGATATTCGCTACGCCCACCTGGCGCAACAATGCGGTACACAATATGCTGCTTTCCACGCTGCCGGCTCCAATAGCGACCACCACGGTGTCTACTTCGTGTATGCCGGCCTCTTGCAGTGCGTTCTCGTGCGTAGCATCCATGACCATGGCCAAGCTGACCTGGTCCCGCACCGACTCAATCAGTTCTGCGTTGCGGTCTATGGCACAGACCACCATGCCGGCGCGCATCAGTGACAGGGCGATTTCTCTGCCAAAGGTACCCATGCCGATAATGCTTATCTGCTGTCGCCTTTTTTCCATGTTATCCCACCAGTACCCTAGTTGCCGGATATTTGCTCACGTTGTTTTTAGGGCTGCAGAAGGTCAGCAAAAAGCTGAGCGGCCCCACTCTACCCAAGAACATCAATAATATAATCAGCCATTTTCCGCTTATCGTAAGTTGTGCGGTGAGTCCGGTGCTTAATCCACAAGTACTCATAGCAGAGACCACTTCGAAGAGCAAGTCCTCGAGTTTAGCCTGAGGCAGGCTGATACTGAGCAGCAAAGTTCCCATAAAGACCGCACCCAGGCTTAAGACCACTACGCTGATGGCCTGCCGTATGTTAACTGTTGGGATACTGCGCGAAGCAATTACCACATTGTCGCGCCCCTTTATCCAAGAAAACATGGCCAATATCAGCAGGGCAAAAGTACCTACTTTGACACCACCGGCAGTAGAAGCGGATGCACCGCCTATGAACATAAGGAACATAGTTAGCAGTCGGCTGCTATTTTGCATTTGCGTCAGGTCCAAGCTATTGAAACCTGCCGTACGCGGTGAAACCGCTTGGAACCAAGCATTGTACAGTCGCTGTGGCCAAGGCATGCCTGCCAAGAGGCCTCGACTTTCAAACCATAGAAAAAGCAATGTGCCACCCACGCAGAGCAGCAATGTGCCGCCCAGTACCAGCCGTTCATAGACTCCCAGGGGTAGTTTGCGCGGTTCAAAGATAAAACGTCCCAGACCCAGCATCACGGCAAAGCTCAAGCCGCCCAGAATTATTAGGCAAGAGAACAAAAACAGCACAAAAGGCTCTTGCCGGAAGGCTGTGAGACTGCCCGAGTGCAAGGAGAATCCGGCATTGCAGAAAGCACTGATGCTCATAAATGCAGCGTAGCCCAAACTCTGTGCCGGATCCATGCCCAGATTCTGTCTATAGAAGACGCCGAGCAAAGCACAGCCCAAGGCTTCTATGGCAAAGGTGCCCAAGACTATAACGAAAAGCATCTGTTTAGCGCGCTGGCTATGTTCTTCCTTGGTGCTTTCGCGCATGGCTGCGCTACCGAAAAAGCCCAGATTGCGTCCCAACAACAATGCGATAAATGTAGTCAAAGACATAATTCCCAGGCCGCCCAGCTGCACCAGTATGATCAACACCAGTTTGCCGGTATTACTCAGGCTGCTAGAAATATCGATTACGCTAAGCCCGGTTATACAAACGGCGCTAGCCGCCGTGAATATGCTATTGAGCGCCCCCAGGCTATTGCCATCGCTGGAGCATTGCGGCAGGTTTAAAATCGCGGCTCCCACGAAGATCAGGGCAAGGAAGCTACCCACTAGGCATTGACCCGGGTTTTCCAGCAACTTATACCAAAGCAGGTGAATTTTGCCGGTCAGATCGTGCAGAGAGACATAAGCACAGAGCTGTTGCAGCAGCATTCCCCAGTAGAAAACCTGCCACGATCGGACTTGCAGCGCCACCAGCACAGTAACAGGCAAGAGCAGTAGTGCCAGCCAGGCCGCAACAGACAGCGAACGCAGGAAAAAGACGCCAACACGTTTGCCGGAAGCAAGTTCGATCTGCGCTGTCTCTCGTGCTTGTTGCCAAAGGAAACGTCCGGCTTGCACTTGTAAATAAAAACTTAGCGCGCAGCTGAAAAAAAAGTAAATGAACAGCAATCCGCCATGCAGCGCTTGCGTCGCGGGATTCTCTGCCAGACGGCGTAAAAGCAGAAGCAGAAAACCGGTCATAGCCAAAAAAGCCAGCCGCAACAGCTCAGGATCAAGAAAATGCTCCAGCATTTTTTCACTGCGTTTTTTATAAAAGACCCGGTCTTGCAAGCGTGCCTGTGAGTTGCTTGCCGCACTGATGACATAGTGGCTTTGCAACAGGCAGGCTGCCAGACCCAGCAGTGAACTAAAGACCTGCTTGGAAAAGGTGAGCAAATACAAAGGCAGAGGCAGTATGTTCAGATAAAACAGGTCGCTTAATGCCGCTGTAGCCGGAAATTCTCTATCGTGCGTACCGATTCTTTGACGCAGAGCGCTATGCAGCAGGAAACCGCCACCGGCAAGCAGGATGGCTAAGCTGAGCAGAAACTCTAAGGAAAAGGGAAAAAGACCGCCTTCGCCAAATATCTGTTGATTTGACTTTTGTGGAAATAACAGCAGAGCGTGAAAACAGCTGCTGAGTATAAGCAGCAATGCGTGACGAATAAAAAGATCGCGCAAAAACTGCTTGCGAAGACGCAGGCTATAGCGTTCCTGATAGCGCATAAGATAAAAGAGGTGCACAGCCGTCCCGTAGACTATGCGCGCAAAAGTTCAAGGTTAAAGGTTTCCAAAAACTTAGGCCGAGGGCGCCCGCACAGGGTGCAGGGGACGTGGCACAAGTATTCGCCACCACAGAACTTAGACGCCCGTATCACCGGCGACCCTTTCTGACGCATCCGACAAGTGCCGCACACGCGGCAGGGGAGTTGTTAGTCCCTTTTCTATTTGTTTTTCCTGGCCAGTTCAGCTGCTTCGTTAAAGCTTTTCCTGAAAAAGATAGTCCATTCCCGCGTTGTTGTTGCCTGCCCTTCGGTATTTCTCATGGCTCTGGCGATTTCAGCAGCCTGTCTATGTTTGAAAGGCAATTCATTGAATGCACGCATAGCCGGAGAACCATCCGACTGGCTATCCGGATTTGCGCATATCTCCCGCCATGCCAGCCTGAGTTCCTCTTCGCAATCAATGAGCATGACCCTGATAAAACTGCGCATAAGATCAAAGAGCGGGCCGGTCCAAGCGCCTCGGTACTGGAAGGAGTCTGCCAACTCGAAAGGGTCTGCCTCAGGCGCATTCATATGCTTGCGATCCTCAGCACTATAAACATCGCTTCTTACCGGCAGCCTGTGCAAGCTGTATTTCTGCGGACCGCCCGGACTGCCCTGCTTATAGTTCCACAGTCTTTGCGCTTCCTGCCCAAGCAAGAAGTCAATAAAAATCTTTGCCAGTTCTGGATTAGGCGCTCCACGCAGCAAGCCCACCGGATCGGCTGAGACGGTGGAAGCAGCCGTTGGAGTACGGTAGAGCATCAGGGTTCGGCCTTTTTGTCGATTAGCCCATTCGGCCTGTGAGCGTCCATAGAAGTCTATGCACATACCGGCAGCGATCTGTCCTTGAGCTGTATCCACCGGCACCTTGCTGGCGGCAAAAGTCAGATAGCTGGCATTGCCGCCTATGCGTTTAAGCAGGTTCATGGCAGCCGCCCAACCAGCGTCCAGAGCATCTTGTTCGGAGATTTCGCCGCGTTTCAAAGCGTCATGCAATTCTTCATATGTATCCTGCATTTGCTTTTGGATCAACATTTCAAAGCATTTATTGATGGAGCCGCTTTTAGAAGGGTCTGCCAGCCCTATGGCATTAATCAAGCGCGGGTCTGCCAAATCAGTCCAACTTTTGATCGGACTGCCTTGGCTGCAATCGTAACCGAGTTGTTGCAGACGATCCAGGTTCACACAGATACCGAAAGAAGAAAAACAGACCCCATAATACAGGTCATTTTTATCATACCAGCGTTCACCGCCACCGGACTCCTGCAATATAGGTTTGTCGCCGACGAACCATTCCGGGTGTCTTTCTCTAACTCCGCAAGGCAGCAATGTCCCGGCTTGTGCCTGTTTGGCGAAGTCATATTGACCACCGCCAAAAAGCAGGTCTATATCTATGCCTATATTGCTTTGCAAAAAAGCCTGTCTTGCCGGCCAGTGTGGAGAGTCCGGTCCGGTCTTGCCATTCAGCAATGCCAAGCCCAGTTCTTCACTCCAGGGCTGCTGCATTTCACGGCACCAATAGTCGCGAAAATTAGCCAGGAAGGCGGTATTCATATAGCGTGCGATCTCGCTGGCGCCGCCCACCGCACGCCAGTCTATGACGACCTTACGCCCGAGTTGCTCCAGGCAGTAACGTCGAAAGGCCTGCTCTATTTCATAGCGTACCGATTCGTTATGCGGTGAAATAATTATCAACTGTTCGGCGGAAAGGTCTATTTTCTCCGAACGCTTTCGTAGCAGCATGGGCAGCAGCAAAAGCAAAGCCAACAAAAATAAGTATAAGCCAACGCGTCTCATAAAAAAATTGCGAAAGGACAAACCGGTTCAACTTGAATGGTTTCGCCGACCCGCCCTCCTCCGGTTGATTTTCACCTGTAATCTTTAGCGGTTTTCTTTATTTTTCGCCGCGTAGTTTCTTCACTTTTTCGTAGCCTGCTATACCGACACGAGTCATTTCGTATGGGTCTAGAATCAAGTCTATCTCTTCTTGGCTAAGCAATTTTTCTTGCAACAGCAATTCTTTCACCGGCACATTTGAGGCCAGCGCCTTTTTGGCGATATCCGCTGCCGCCTCATAGCCTATGTATGGTGCAAATGCGGTCAGCACACCGGCGCTACGTTCGACATTCTCGCGCATGCGTTTTTCATCAGCCTTTAGGTCTTGCAAGAGATACTTACGGAAGACAGCAAAAACATTGCGCATGATCTTGATGCTTTCCAAAAGATTACGCGTAATCACCGGCTCCATGACATTGAGCTCAAATTGCCCGGCCTCGGAGGCTAGTGACACCGCCAAATCATTACCCACGACTTGAAAAGCCACTTGATTGAGCACCTCGGCCATCACCGGATTCACCTTGCCGGGCATAATCGAGCTGCCGGCTTGACGTGGCGGCAAAAGCAACTCGCCAAGCCCACAACGCGGCCCAGAGGCCATCAAGCGTAGATCATTGGCGATCTTGGACATATTGAGCATGCAGACTTTCAGGGCAGCTGAAACCACCGTGTAGCAATCGGTATTCTGCGTACCATCAACCAGGTCTTCAACCGAGCGTAGCGGCAGGCCGGATATTTCAATCAAACGTGCCACAACGCGTTCCACATAGAATTTATCGGCATTCAGCCCGGTGCCTACTGCGGTGGCTCCCAGGTTTACCTCCATAAGCTCCGCCCTGGATCGGGCTATGCGCTCTATATCACGATCACAAACTTGCTTATAGGCGTTAAACTCTTGCCCTAGCCGTATGGGCACCGCATCCTGCAAGTGGGTGCGCCCCATTTTGATCAGGTCTTTGAAGCGTTCGGCACAATCCCCGAAAGCCGCACTGAGCAGTTTCATTTCGGCCAAAAGCATATCCAGTTTATTAATTGCGGCTATATGTATGGCGCTAGGAACCGCATCATTGGTAGACTGCCCCATATTTACATGATTCAGCGGCGAGATTCGCACATAGTCACCCTTCTCCGCCCCCAGCATCTCCAAGGCCGCATTGGCGATAACCTCGTTGGCATTCATGTTGAAAGAGGTTCCAGCGCCGCCCTGTATGGGGTCAACAATGAACTGATCATGCAGCTCACCGGCCAACAAACGATCACAGGCCTTGGCAATAGCCTGGGCTCGTTCAGCGGAAAGAAGCCCGGCATCCTCATTAGCTAAGGCTGCGGCTTTCTTCACCATGGCAATAGCCTCGATCAAGGCTCCGGAAACTGTCTCGCCGGTAATCGGAAAATTTTCTCGTCCTCGCAAGGCATGAATGCCGTAATATGCCGAAGCCGGCAACTCACGGGTACCCAAAGAGTCGCTTTCCACACGAACCGCACCTTGATGGCTGGACATTGATATTTTTCTCCTTTTCAATGCAACACTTATGAAAAAACCTGATGATAATGTAATTCGAACAGCCGGATTTTCAGTTTGGATTTTCTGATGCCCAGTACATTTTTAGCGGCGGCCTGACAGCTGTCATGCGTATTGCCGGCTTATTTCAGCCTGGTTATTTCCACGCTGGCTCCAACAGCGGCAGCGATGCCCGCCGGTTTATCGATTTTGACTCTGACCGCCTCGATAGTATAATTCTCCAAGCAATGCTTTGCAATGGCATCAGCCAGGCTTTCGATCAGCTTAAAGCGACTGGCACTAACCAGGGCAAGCAGTTCCTTGCTGAGTTGTGCGTAATTGACCGTGAGTCCCAAATCATCAGCAGCAGCGGCGGCTTTGGTACACAAATACGCATCCAGGCTGACATGCAGCACTTGCGGCTGCAAACGTTCTTCATCTTTGCAGCCTATAATACCGGAACAGCGCAACTTGACGATAGAAATCTTGTCAAAAAGCGCCAAGCTTTGCAATCTTTCTAGTTCACTCATCTTGTTCGCTCTTTTCTTTTAACAATTCCAACATCTCCTCCTGGCAAGCATACTTGGCAGGCCTTGCATAAAAAGGATAGCGCCGCTGCAGCCAGCCCGGAATATTATTGGGCACATAACGCCAGCGGTGATATATCCAGAGGTATTGCTCAGGATACTTGCGTATCAGTTTTTCGTTGGCCGCCAGCAAATCGCTGGTCAAATCCCAATCGCTTTCATACTCCGAACTGTGCTTGGGCAAAGGCTCAAAAAGGAACTCGAATTGGCCGGAAGCTGTCTTGCAGCAAGCCGCTGCGGCAAGCACAGCGTTGTGGCGACGTGCTAAAGAAGCTGGAAGACGGCTGCTGCATACCGGCAAGCCGAAAAACTCAACAAAAATACCACCATGCTTGGGGCTAGTGTTTTGATCGTTGAGCAAACCGACAAATTTCTTCTCTTGCAAAGCCTTTCTGACTTTGAGAGCTGCGCCTCGGGAAGAGACTACCTCAGCTCCTCTGCTACTGCGCTGTTCTCGCAGCAATTTAGCCAAAGGCGGTATGTTAAGTTCGGCAGCCACAAGCACAAAGGGACGTTCTGAAAAAGAAATGACTTGGACAAGCATCTCCCAATTGCCCAGATGCGGAGAGCAGAAAATCCCAGCATGCTCTGGATCCTTTAGTGCCTCCGGAATATCAAAAGGGCAAATACGCTGACGCATACGTTCAGGATGCTTCAGAGTCTGTAAAAAGTCCAGGCCGAACTCAATCATAAAGGCAATATTGCGTTGGCGCAGCTTGCGAATTTGGTTCGGACTCAATTCGGAAAAAACCAAGCGCAGATTTGCCTCTATGACCCGTTTGCGCTCCCCCAGAAATGGGCTGATCAAAAAGGCGGCAATACGGGCTAAGCGGCGTGTAGACCGCAATGAAAGACTGCCGAAACAAAAAAGCAGACAGGAAAAAAGCGACCCCAGCAGCCAGGTGCCAAAACGTCGATACCAAGTTGAAGAGCTTTTTTTGGACACTTACGGACACTGAGACGAGTATTGAGATTACGTTTAAATGAGCGAAAAAGGACTTTAAAGTCGAATAGCCGCCGTGAAAAAATGGTACTGGCGTTCTACTGTTTGACTCTTTGCAGCAGCAGATATCGCTTCAACGGGCCATCGCCTGGTGCACTGCTAACACTTCCCACCGGCTCGAATCCTGAACTCCAGCGTTCCTGCATCAGTGCGGGCAAGTCTCGCGGCGACAAGTCGCTGATATCAATCCAGCGCACATCGACAGGCAGTTCTTCCGGCTCGCATCTATTCAACACCAGCATGGCTTCATCGGCGCACTGGCAGACTGCCTGCAAGCGGAAAGGCATGCCGCGTTTACAGGCTTGCATCAGCATGGCGCTGGCCTCTTCCAAGCTATAGACCAAGTCGTCCAAATGTATGAATATATAGCGCGAGGGTTCCATTATTTATCCCCTTACCCTTGAATTCAATTTACTCAAGGCAAGACCTGTTTTTCGCCGCAGGACAATTTTGGCGGCACTTCCTTTCTGCTCAGGAAGTCATCACGATCCACGTAGTGCCGCGGCGAGATTTCCAACAATGCGGCGGGTTCGCCTTTTGCATCACGCGGGAAGCTTTGTCCTGCTGCTTCGACCCAGTTAGCGCTGCGTTCCAGCAATGCCTTCCGGCAGCTTTCCGGAGAGTCTGCGCCCTCAGCGTTCTTAATGGGTGCGAATTGTTCGCTGCGTTCCACTTCCAGGATCAGGGTCTCTTTAGCCAAGGGCAATGCGTCGAAAAGGAAGAACTCCAATTTGATGGCATTTTCGCTTTCTGGCTGGAGCAGCTTGCCTTGTTCATCCAGACAAGGCACTTTTTTCAGTGCCCGATGCGGTTGAAAGTCCAAGCTGCCACTAGTCAGCCTATCTATGAAATCACAGTCCAGCAAGTGTATAGCGGGGCTGCCAGCTCTGTAGAGCAGGCGTCCTTCGTTATCTTTAGCATACAGTAGCTTTTCGGGCATATCGCTATATTCCACGATTATGCTCTGATTGTCCAGCATGCAGAAGTGCCCCAATTTTTCCAGAGGGTCTCGTTTAACCAGGGCACGGCTGCTCATTTCCGAACCACTCGAGGCATGCATTCCTATAAAAAGCGGGTCAAAGAGCCGCACCAAAGGGTTGTCAACCTGCCAATAGGAGATGGTCTGCACGCCGCGCCGCTGCATATCCGCCAACGCACCGGAATCTTTAAGGGCAGCGAAGCTGCCGCCGTGGCCGTTGGCGGACAGCGCCAAGCTATCCGGAGCCTCAAGCAGCGCTTTGCCTTGCAAGTCAAAGGCCGGCAAGGTACCCTGCTGGAAAAAGCTCACATTAGCCGGATCCAGTCCAAAAAAGCCATTATCGCCAAAGAAATTTCTGGTAGCGTCATCATTAGCCGGGCTAGTCATAATATACCACGGCAGCACTACCCGGTATATTTCCTGGTAGCGCAATATGGACTCGGCAAAAAACTGAAACAAGCTCGCTTTACGCAGGGGGGTAAAAACGTAGGTGCCTTTGGGGCCATCAAAACCCAGCCGGCTGCCCTGGCCACCGGCCACCGTAAAAGCCGCTATTTTGCCTTGACGTAAAAGTTCTTCACCATGAGCAATGCATTTGCGCTGATAGGCTTTTTCATCTGCACTTTCCGCCGTCAGCGCCTGATAAGGTGCCGGGCGCAAGCGCTCGAATGGCAGCTCCAAATGCTTCTCTTGCAGGGCACCCTCTATCCATTGCCGGCATTGCTGCCAATTAACGCCCATTATCTGTGCAGCCAGCTTGTTCTGCCCAGCAGCATCCAAACTGTCCCAGAAACGCAGCACATGTGTTTGCCCGACATTTTCCAGGATGCCAAGTAATTTGTTTTTACGCTCAATGCTCATCTGTCTTCCTAAATTAAAGTGGTTATATTGTAGGGTTGCGCCATGGTATTAAGATAATGCCGCAATTCGCGCATGGGCAAATTTTCAGTCTGCGACATGTTCTTACGCAGCATTATGCGCCTTAAGTTTTCTGCCGTCGGGCATTTTATCCGTTCAACTTATTATTATCACAGCGACCCCAAAACCAGGATTTTTCATGCCTTTCTCTTTTGATTCTGCGACTTTCCCCCGCCGCATTTATGATCTCATTCAGCGCGAGGGTCTTCACCACGAGCGTTTTTTTTCTGCACATTTACGTCTGGCTTCCGGCGCTTATTTCAAGCAACCGGGCAAATGTTTACGTCCCAAGCTATTAGTACTGTCCTGCCTTGCTGCCGGCGGTGATGCGGAGCGCGCTCTGCCGGCAGCAGCGGCAGTAGAAGTATTTCACACTTGGACTTTGTTGCATGACGATCTTATAGACCATGACAGTCTACGTCGTGGACAGCCTACCGCCCATGTACTCGGTGCTGCTTTGGCAAAGGAAAGTTGGGAGCTATCTGAGGAATATGCTGCCGACTATGGGCGTAGCCTAGCCATTTTAGCCGGCGATGTTCTACAGGGACAGGCAATGCATCTCATAGCTGGCATGGCTGATGTAGACGCCGAGCTCAAAAACGAACTACTCGTTAAGATGAGCGGCGAGCTCTATCCGCAATTACTTGGTGGCGAACAAATTGATGTAGAGCTTTCCTATCGGGAACCAGAGGAATGCCGTGCAGAAGAGCTACTGGCGATGATGCGTCTCAAAACCGGCGCACTGCTATCTTACTGCGCCTGGGCCGGAGTCATGCTGGCGGGGCAAAATAAACGGGAACTGGCAGCAAAACTAGCCAATTTCGCTGAATTTTGCGGCATCGCCTTCCAGTTGCAAGATGACATACTGGGTATCAAAGGTGACGAAAAACAACTGGGCAAAAGCACTGCCTCCGACCTGCGTGAAGGCAAGCGCACACTACTGCTTTGCAAGGCTTGGCAAAAAATCACGCAAAACGAGAAGGGACTATTGATCAAAACCCTAGGAAACCCAACATGCAATAGCGAGGAATTAGAATGCGCCCGGCAAATAATCATCAATAGCGGCGCTATCGAGGAAAGCGCTGAATTGGCGCAGCAATATATAGACAGAGCGGAAAATATACTGGAAGAAGCCCTGCCTGAATCCACCGCCAAACAGGGCTTAAGACAATGGAGCGCAGCCATGCTCAAACGAAAATATTAGCATGAACGCGCACTGAACATTATTCTTAGCTGGAACTTGAGCGGCTCTTTCAGCCCACCGAAGCGCCCGAGACAAAAGGCTGATCACAGGTAATCAGCGAGAGCTTCTTGCCTTGTTTGGCAGCCAGCAGCATACCTTGCGAAACCAAGCCGCGCAGCTCGCGCGGCTTCAGGTTAGCCACGATCACTATAAGCTTGCCAGGCAGCTCTTCAGGTTTATAAAATTCGGCAATGCCAGCGACTATCTGCCGTTCTTCATCGCCTATGCGCACCTGTAAGCATAGGAGTTTGTCCGCTTCCGGCACGCGTTCGGCAGAAATCACTTCAGCGGTGCGCAAATTCAACTTGGCAAAGTCTTCTATGCCGATGACATTGGGAGCAATAGCGGCAGGCTGCGGTGCAGATGCTTTTTGGGGCTTCTCCCGCACTTGAGCTGCCGGCTTTTCTTTCTTGACTTCTATACGCGGAAAGATTGGCGCTTCCAGGCAGGGCAGCTTAACACCGGCAGTCAAGCAGTTCCACTGGCTCAGCTTGTCCATATTCGGCACCAGTTTCTTCTCTTCCACGCCCAATTGCCGGCGCAGTTGCAGCATCTTTTCCGGCATAACCGGATAGAGCAATCCTGAAACGATGCGCAGGCATTCGGCAGTGTGGCGCAGAACACTGCCCAATTGCTCCAGCTTGCCCTCTTTCACCAGTATCCAAGGTTTCTGTGCATCAAAGTAGCGGTTGCCTTCGCGCACGGCGGCAATGACCTCGGCTATGCCCCGGTCCAGCTGCATGTGTTCGATGCCACAACGCATGGCAGCAACAGCATTTTGGCAGGCAGCGACCAGCGCAGCCTCATCTGCACCGGGCTCATTGGCAGGCGGCAAGACCGAGTCAAAATTCTTCTCCAGCATCTTAACAGTACGGCTGCACAGATTGCCCAAATCATTGGCCAATTCCGAATTAAACTTCAAGATAAAGGCCTCTTCGGAGAATTCCGTATCCTGCCCCAGGCTCATGGCCGACATCAGATAATATCTTAGGGCATCAACGCCATACTTGTCTATCATGTCCATGGGATTACTGGGGCGTTCCTGGGCGGTTTGGCCTTGCATGGCGGTCTTGCTCATTTTTGCACCTTGAGTCAGCCACCAGCCATGCGCAAAAACAGTCTTGGGCAGTTCCAGCTCCAGCGCCATCAGCATGCATGGCCAATAGACCGTGTGCGTAGTGAGTATATCTTTGCCGATTAGATGATAGGAGGCCGGCCACCAACGCCGAAAATTAGCTTCGTCGGTTCTGTAGCCAACACCGCTGATATAGTTTACCAGAGCATCAAACCAAACATAAGTGACGTAGTCTTTGTCGAAAGGCAGGTCTATGCCCCAGGCAAGCCTGGCCTTGGGGCGACTGATACAAAGATCGCCAAGCGGTTTTTGCAGAAAACCCAAGGTCTCTTGTCGTCTATGAGAAGGCTGTATGAAATCGGGGTGTTCGTTTATATAGTCGATGAGTCGCTGCTGATATTGGCTCATCTTAAAAAAGTAGTTCTTTTCCACCAGTGATTCCACCGCTCTTTGACAATCAGGGCACTTGCCATCCACAAGGTCTTTTTCTGTGAAGAAGCGTTCACAGGGCACGCAATACCAGCCTTCATAATTGGCGGCATAGATAAGATCCCTGTCATACAGATCCTGTAAGATTTCCTGCACTACTTTTTTGTGGCGTTCTTCGGTAGTACGGATAAAATAATCGTAGGTTATGCCCAGCTTGGCCCAGAGTTCCTGAAAGCGTTTCACAGTCTCATCGCAATGCTCAATAGGGCTGCGGTTCAGTTTTTGTGCGGCCTGCTGCACTTTCAAACCATGTTCGTCGGTGCCGGTAAGAAAAAAACTATCCACGCCAAGCAGGCGATGTCCACGCGCCAAGACATCGGCCAGAATAGTAGTGTATGAGTGACCTATATGCGGCTTGTCATTGACGTAATAAATTGGCGTAGTGACATAAAAATTTTGCTTGGACATAAGAATCTTCAATTGCGAGTTGTTTCAAATTGCGGAAAAGCCGGCACTGACTGAATATGAAAAAGCGCCGGCTTGCGATCGTATATTCAGTGTACGAGTCTTTAAGTTATTATCTGCCTACCCACTTCTCGGTTCCAGAACAGCAATATGGCCAGCAGAATAAGCATAATATTCATGACTATGGAATATGCCGCGCCATAAAGCACGTAGCTATATGGCACTTTCAGCTGGTTGGAAAGCGCATCCGCCATCCAGAAAAGCTGCCAGTTAGGCACAGCAGCATATATTGCAGTGGCTAGCCAGGAGCCCTTCTTGGGGTAGGGATGCAGATATGTGCCGCCGGATGGTACCCGGGGCGGATTAGCTGAACGCCGGAAAACATAGGAAGTATAGACTGTCTCCATGCCTTCGGCATTCTTGGGCACTTGCTCACGCTCTTGTGCAATATGGCGCAGCTCCCAACTCTGCGTTTCCACGTTATACAAGGCCATTTTCACCGGTTTGTCCGGCAGATCGGCAAGCTCCTGTTTCCAGTCATCGCTATCATTCCAGGCCAAGACTGGGTTTTTACCTAGCCCCTCAGGCAGCGAGCGCGGCTTATCACTGCTGCTCCAGACGATAAAATTACCATGCGGCTGCTGTGCTTCACGGATACGCTGGCGTATTTCGCGCTCCGACTTATCCGGATCGTATTCCTCTTCGGGCACAGAAGGCTGTTTACTTTCTGCTTCCCCGCCCTCATTCAGCATGTAATACTGCTGCACTCGCTCCGGCCTCTCCCAGCGTCCCACAGCGGCCAATTCGGCAGGTGCGAAGTCATATGAGCTGATCCAGAGCGTCCCTTTACCGGGCGGCGGCACATCCTCCCATTTTTCCAGTGAGTTACGCCCGATGAGATAATCCGACATCAGTCCCAGGACAAATAGCACCGAGCATAACAACAGGTTGCTCACCAGGTTGAAGCGTGTTGACAAGGCCGTAGCCAAGCTGCCCATGGCCCAGACCGAGAAGACTATAAGCAACAAGGCCGGCACCATGGCGCTGGAAAGTCCGATACGTTCGCCATGATAAGGCAAAAAATGTGCAAATATCGCCACCAGCGGCATTAGCACACACATAGCAATCACTGCGGCCATAGGGAATGATGCCCGAGTCACATAGTTGTAAACCGCCGCCAATAAAAAAGACAGGGCAATGGAACCGAAATACACGCCCATGACCCAAAAGTCCAAACGGAATTGATCTGAGGCAATACGCAAACTGATCAGGCTGGCCAAACAGCAAAGGAAGCAAAATATTGTGTTGGCGGCCAGGATGCCCAGGATTTTGGCAACGATGAAAACTGGTCTGGGCACCGGTTTAGAGAGCAGCAGCAACGCTGTGCCGTTGTCAATTTCCCTGGATATGGCATAGCTGGAGATAAGTATAGCCAAACCCCAGCCGAAGAGCATCATAGTCGCCATGGCGCTATCCATCACCAGCTTTTCTTGAGCGCTGAACACAAATAGCGAGAAGATGGGGAAAAGGCCTATCATGCACAGAGCCACCAAGGTGATCAGCAGATAGATAGGCTCGCGTAGACTTTCGCGCAAGGTATTCTTGCTTATTTGAAAAAGGATACTGAACATAATGCGTTGCCACCCGAAAGGGCAGGAAGACTCTACTGTTTAGAAACGCCAGATTCGACCAAGCGTGCCTTGCTATCGACAAACTCTTTGCGCAGGCTGCGCTGATTGAGCAAGTCACCAAGCATGCGCGCGTTGTGTTCCCAATCTTCGCTATTATAGATCATAACCGGAAACTTGGCGCTGATCCTATCAATGTATTCCTGCGGCACATAGTCGCTGCCGCCCACGACAACGATACGCTTGGGGTTAATAAAGCTTACCATGTCAACAAATTCTTCATTGCGGATCGGCTCCACTTTAGGTGGGGTAGGCAGATAAAATATCTGCTGGTTGCGAGCAGCATCCATAGAAAACAGCAATATGGGCTGCTTGGTGCGATATTGAGCCAGATCGCAAAGCAGGCGTGAATTCATATAGTTGCCGGTGATCATCAAGGTGTGCGCCCGGGTGCGACCCTCGCGTCGAAAAGCACTGCAAGCAGTGAAAGTCGACAAGGTCAAGGCCAAACAAAGCAGCATGGTGAGTTTTTTCATTTTCGTGCCTTCAGAGTTGTGGTTAAAGCAAAAACAATAAAAGCTTAATCCATACAATATAAGCCCATTTCGACTTTTTGTTTTTCAGGCAAGCATTATACTATGAACAAGAACGGGAAACTTTCAATCCCAAAACGTAAAAAATCTGCGCTAATCTGAGTAAATCTGCGGATAAAGTAAAAATTTTTCTGAAAAAACAAGAAATCGAGTGATAGTAGTACGATGGCAAAGCCCATTCGTGCGACATGGAGTACTGATGTCGAGTTTAACCCCACTTTTGCCCAAGGGCAGCAATCCGCTTCCCAACACGGCCATTTTTCTCAGTGGTTCCGGCAGCAATGCTGAGCGTATTCTTCTAGCTGATCAGGCTCGGCTGGCCGCCGGCGAGACGCTGCCCTACAAGCTCTGCGCCTTGGTCACCGATGCGCCCAAGACCAGCAGGGCCTTGGAACTGGGCGAAAAATTCGGATTGCCGGTAATAAGCGAGGACATACGCGCCTTCTATCAAGCACATGGTGAAAGCCGCGTCACTATACGCAGTGCCAAAGCACAGCAGCTACGCCAGCAATGGAGTGAATGTCTGCGCCAAAAACTGCTGCCCTACAAATTAGATTTTGCCGTCTTCGCAGGCTTTGTGCCCCTGACCAATATCACCGCCGACTTTCCTTGCCTGAATGTACATCCCGGCGACTTGACCTACCTTAAGGACGGGCAGCGTCTCTTAGTCGGGTTGCACCAAATACCGGTGGAGCTGGCCATACTTGAAGGGCTGGACTATATGCGCAGCAGCGTCATTCTGGCACAGCCATACACCGGACAAGGTGAGGATATGGACAGTGGCGCCATACTAGGGATATCTCCTGAAGTAACCATAGACTTGCAAGGTGAAGACTTGGAGGAACTGCGGCAATGTGCGGAAGCCCGCCCCGCCGCACGCCCTGTCGGCGGTTATAAGGATCGCCTCGCTGAACTTGCCACCCTGAACCTGGAGCGTTTAAAGCAGGGTGGAGACTGGGTGGTGCTGCCCGGGGTCATGCGTGACTTTGCGCAAGGCAGATATGCCGTAGATGAACATCAGAGGTTACACTATAAAGCCGGCAGTAAATTCCTGCCCGTGCAAACCGTGCAAGTGAACGAGAAACAGAGAGAACTCATCTTCTCGAGCGACCTGTAAATACATTGCTATAGACTTGGGATTATTTCGTCATGCATGAATATTTGTTTTGCGGCGCCCGCATACTGGTTCCGGCCCGTGCTTTTGACGCAGTGGCCGACCTGGCCATCAAAGACGGGGTCATCGTCGAGCCCGCAGAGCTCTCCGAGCAGGCGCAGAAAATCGATCTGAGCGGCAAACTCATCGCCCCGGGTTTCTTTGATATGCATGTACATTTGCGCGAACCGGGGCAAACCCATAAGGAGGACATTGTCAGCGGCACCAAGGCGGCGGCGGCAGGCGGCTTTACCGGGCTGCTGGCCATGCCCAATACAGCCCCGCCCATAGCCGATGTTGAAAGCTTTCAGCGCCAGCAGGAGCTGTTGGCGCAAAAAGCAATCATTCCAGTGCTGCAAAGCGTCGCTTTCACGCAACGACGCGAAGGCAAAGCCCTGAATGATCTCGCGGCCCTGAAAGACGCCGGCGTCAGAGCGTTCACTGACGACGGCGGCACGCCGCAGGACGAAGAGCTCATGCGCTTGGCGATGCGCACAGCCCAAGCGGTCAACCTGCCCATCATAGACCACTGCGAGGACTACCGCCTTTCGCGTCCGGGCGTCATGCATGAGGGCGCAGTATCACGCCGTCTGGGACTGCCCGGCCAGCCGCGTTTGGCAGAAGAGCGCATAGTTGAACGCAATATACGACTCTGCCGCGAAACCGGCTGCCGTGTGCATTTGCAGCACTTGAGTTCGGCAGGCTCCGTACAGTTGTTACGCCAAGCGCGCAGTGAAGGCCTGCCTGTAAGCGGCGAGGTCATGCCGCATCATCTGCTATTTAC
>JAAZKR010000108.1 GCA_012799725.1 Oligosphaeraceae bacterium
CCTTCGGGCTCGGTCACCCGAGGTTACGCATGGTGCAGCCCTTGTCAAGGCTCAGTCGCCTTTCGGCTTCAGTCCGCATCGGAAGAAGCTCTGATTATCTGATTATCGGTCAAGAGGAAAAGTCAACTGCTTTTTTTAGGTTGATAGGATAATTTCGGCAGCCCAGCGGCGATTGTCGGGGATGGTGCGTGTGACACAGAAAAATATTTTGACCGGGTTTGAATCTTAAATTATAGCAACATATTCATCTCATATGCTGTTTTTTTACAGCTGTGAGATGAATATGTTTTTAGCCGATTTAGAAGGTGACTTCGACCAGTCCACAGGACGAGGCTGCGGGAACGGTGAAGCGTAGGGCTCCTTGTTCCCGGGTGAAGGGTAGAAGCTGTGGTGTTTTGCCAGGTTGATGAAGCACACATCCTTTTGCTGAATCGATGTCCGTGGTGGCGAGTCTGAACTCTCCATCGCTGACAGCTCTTCCCGGCAGTCGGGTCATTGTACGTATCAAACTGACAAAAAGGGATCCCGTTTCGCCCCGGTAGATATTACCTTTGAATCCTGTTGGCACTTGTAAGGGATTCGGATCAAATACCCAGCGCCGCCGATATAATTTTTCTAACAGGGGGCAATAGAGATCATAGAGGTCTTTGGAGGGCGTTGCGGCAGGATAACTGGCAAAACCTGCAGCATATAAAAGGGTATCCTGGAACATTTTTTCAATATGCACATCATCGTATTGATAGACCAGGAAAAACAGCGGCTTCCTGCCGATGCTGAAATACTGCATGTGGTCGCAGAGCCATTCCTCAGCTTCGGCCATGAATCCATCGAGGTACTTCAGGATTCCTGATCCGAATGGGCCGTTGGCGATAATTGTTTTTTCCGGATGCAGAAGTCGTGAGAGGTGTTCGAGGTGCGGGAAATAATTGAAGCCAGTCATACTGGCCGGGCGGTTGTTCACGGCTGTAATGCCGTCATCATGAGCCGTATCCAGGAAATTGTAACAAGCCTGATCGAGAAAAACGCCATCCATTTCGGGGTAGCGTGCGATCATACCATCAATCTGCCGGGTGATATCTTTTCCGAAGGGCAACGCTGGGTCCGAATTCATCAGCAAGGTTCCAGGCCAGCCTCCCCAAGTTTCATTTCGAAGGTTACGAATCCGGGAGGAATGCAGCGTTGGGTCAAGCAACTTTTCATCGCCATCGCCGGTTACCTGAATGTATGGCATGGCGGCAACCCCTTGCTGGTGCAGAGTCTGTATCGTTTGGCGAAGAATGTCTTCCGTAATCATTCTGGTGTCTTCCAAGGCATGCCCACTGCGCCAGCTTGTAAGATTTTCCGGATGATAATTTCCGTATGCCGGAAAATGTTCATGGATTTCGTACCATTTAATGCCGAGGCGGGTCATCTGGCTTAATTCTTCCGGTGTGACTGTGAATTTTCCGCAGATATGCCCCCCCCAGAGTTGGTCAATGTGTTTTGACCGGGGTTCAAAATATTCAGTGAAGCGGTTGTAAATCCAGCCCAGGGCGGGGCGCCAGTCTCCGACCGTTCCATGTAACAGCAACGCTGTTTTCGCCGATTGCGCTGGAGATAGTGCCAGCCAATCGAATTCCACGCGCAGATCCATGTCCCGGAAGCCGGAAATAAAACGGAAACGTGGGGTGCGGAAATCAAAAGGCATGGCGATGGCTAAACCTGAGTTGGTATCGTTGCGGTAGCAGGACAAGACCGGCATCGTGATTCCACTGCTAGCTTCAGCGTATTCGAATGAAATTCCCGCAAAACGGGAAGGCATTGACGGCATATTTTCTTTGGCTGTCCAGAAGGATACTGGGAAAATCGGCTGTGGCCAAGGCAAATGCCAAGCGATTGCACAAGAGCGGAATTCCCCTGAATGCAGCTGGACAGTGGCTGTCCATGATAATGCGTCTCCATCTCCCTGGTAGACTTCTTCGAGGACCCAGGGTGCTCCGGTAAAGGTTTTGCGAATCAGCAGCCTAGTTTTATTTTGTTCAAAAGCAAGATGTTGAAGTTGACATGATCCGAAGGTGCGTTCCAGTAAATCATCGCGTACCGTAACATCTCCCGGATAAGACATCCAGGTTTTGCGTTCAGCAATATTCACTGCCAGTTCATTGACACAGCCTGTCGTCCGGTCAATATGCAATTCAATATTTCCAGCAGCCAGAAACCAGCCCGAATCCAATTTTTTTATTATGAAAGAAGTCATTGTCAACCCCTTATATATTCCTATTCAGATTTGTGAACAAATGCTGTTGGCAATTTTTGGCGAGCAACCAGAAAAGCTGTCAGCTAGTGTGCCGGGTCTTGGATGAAACGCTCTATTTCTTGGGAGAAAACTGCATTTCTTTTGCTATTGTTTTTCCTGAACTTAACTCGGTTACCGAGACGGACCATTTTTCAGGCAAATCATTGATTGCAGGCACGAAAGGCACCTGGCATCGCCCGTTATTCGCTGCAAAATAACCGCTGTATTCGTTCTTTTTGCCATCAGGTTCCAAGATAGTCACTGCCAAAGGCTGAACTCCCGGAATGGGCGTGCCGTCTTGGCTGGCAACGGTAATGACAATCTGCGCTTTCTTGCCCGCTTCAAGTTCTTGCGGCAGGATGAGGTCTATGAATTTGATTTCTTGTGGGTAAATGGCTAGAATGGTTCCCCAGGCGGGTTTTAAGTCCACGGTTACAATTTGCTGCGGCCCCTTGGAAACGGCATCGATTTTGCGTTGCGACATCAAATCATATACGGCCTGATTTTCTGTGTTAAGAGCAAGCATTACGGTTTGTGGCAGGCCTTTTTCCATGATTGCGCGGTATTTTTCACCGACATAGTCGCCGAAAGTCCGTTTGTCATTGACTACAAAAATATAACGAGCCCCATTTTTTTCGAGGACATTGAGAAACACCTCCGGCGAGTCACTGTCAACAAATCGTTGCACTTTATTTCCTAGCAATTTGCGTATCGCATCGGCATTTTTCAGCATATCCTGATAGACTATATCGGCCGTAAAGCCTTCTCCGCGCCTGATATTATACCAAGAAGCCTTGCAGCGTCTGCTCATATCCATTTCAAAAGCGATGGCACCGGGAATCCGTTCAGCAAATGGTTTCCCGCAGACAACTGTTCCTCCGTTTTTGGCAAATTCGACAATTCTTGTGAAAATGCTTTCGGGGAGGTGAGAAATCTGATGTAAATAGAGGACATCGTATTTGTTCAATTCTCCGCGTTGAATGTTTTCATCGAAGAGGATATCAGTGGGAATATGAGCCATCTGCAAGGCCGCATAACAGCCATAACCTGAAGTGTAGCCGTAGCCACCCCAGATGGTATTCCCGAAGAGCTGGCTGGAAAACGAGATCAGCATCGCACAGCGTCGAGGTGCGCGTTCCAGCCGACTGACAAATGGCCAGAAAGGCTGTAAGACTTCCTTTGAGAACTGTGCCAGTTTTTCATAGGTGTTATCCTGCTTATATTCAGGCTTCTGTGAGGGCATCAGATGGCTTATGCTAAAATGTTCGATAGCAGCTGGAATCCGGGAGAAGGTCACCCAGTCTGATTGAGTGATAACATCGGTGGGTTGCACTCCAGCGTAGCGATCTTTTGCAGGGCATATTTGCTCGCCATAAAGCCAAAGTGACGCGCCGATATTAATCCCTTTGCTTGTGCTTTCATCACGGGCGGCTGTCACTAACGTTTCAACCATGCCGAGGCTTTCACTGGCATCGGGATGCGCATAAAACCAAGTGCCGACCTGATCCAAACCCTTGTTCCGATAAAATAGTGGCACATCCCGGAATGGGTCATGCGTGACTACCGCATTGGGAATGTGCTTTTTGATGATATTTTTCAGCTCTTCATTTAGAATATTGTCTCCATACCCGCGTTGCCAGAACCATTTGAAAAAACAATACCATTCATTGTTGTCCGGAAATACTGCTGGAGTTTGCGCTTTGACTTCCTGCGGTACCCGAATCAAGCGGCCATCCGTATTATCCTTGTCTTCGCCAAGATTTTCCGGAAGCGGCATTTTGAAGCCCAATTCTCGTTCGGCGCGGTTTTGTCCGGCTGGTGAGTAGTCTGGTTCAGCGATATTTTCATTTTCACTGTTCAGCAGAAAGCCGTTGACTGAGGGATAATTTTTCAGCAAATGGGCTAGTTTTTCCATTCTTTCGAGAGCCCAGTCTCGTTGCTTTGGATTCCACGGGTCTGGTGCATTTCCTTTGCTTCCGTCATGTCGCATGACCCTTGTGTCTACTCCTGGCAATGTGGCCCACAGGCAGGTATAGCTGATTGTGATGTCCTGTCCATAGCGAACGGCCTGATTCATGATTCGAGCCAGATAGGCCTTCTGCATGGCGAAATCCTCTGCCGGGTTGATGGCAATTGAAAGTCCATTGAAGCCATGCTCTTGAAGGCTTTTAAAAAAAGGCACATCGGAACTTCCTCCCCAGGAATGAAAACGGAAGGTATCGTTGCGTTTTTCCGGAGCGAGGAAAAGATCGTAGGAATTTTCGCAGGGTGTTTCTTCGATCCAAGCGGTCATTTTGTATTCGCCAGATTTCCAGGCGTCAGTCGGCAATGAGATCATTCTGCTGTTTTCATTTCCAGGCATCAGCTCAGGGAAACAGATACGTGCACATTCACCGATGCCACGATCAATCTTCACGCAGACTGTTTGGGGAGCTAGTGGTTTCCGTGTGTTATTCTGCAAAACAATGGAAAAAGGAATGCTTTCGCCTCGAAAAAAGTCTTGTCGGAGAGCGTCTTGCCTTATACTGATTTCTATCGGCTTGCGCTGTACTGGTGTCAGGGGGCTGATGAATTGAGTCAATTCTTTGACTTTTACCGACTTGATACAAATTTTTCGCTCGTGTTCTCCGATAGCGACTTTGCCGGACGGGAAATCGTTGTCGATTATACTTAACAGGAAATGTCCATTGATCATCACTGTGATAATGCCTTCAAAACAATAGATTTTATAATCTATATCCTGGTTTTGTGCAGGTGTCGGCAGAGGATTTTCGCTGTTATCAATGGAAGCAAGGATACTCTTTTGCCCGTCTTTGATTTTGACAATAGCCAGTTGTGTCATTCCCGAGCTATAGCTGCGGTGAATAATTTGGTAATGATTATCTATTGTTTGCCAGCCAGTAGCAAGCAACACGCTGCCCAAGCTGTCAAGGCAGCGGATCGTCGTCTCCAGAGAGTAATTTTGCCAAGTCTGTTCCCCGGACACACTCCATATTCCTTTTTCGCTGTTCAGATCAGAATGTTCGCAATATGCGGAATTATCCAGAAACCACTTGCCATTGACCGGATGCCAATTTTTTTCAGACCCGGCTTTTGAAAAATCACTGTTCAGCAATATCTTTTGAGCCGAGGGTTCAATCATTGCATCAGGAATGATAGCCTGCTTTCGGATGCTCAGATTCCGGATGTTGCCGACCATGGCGAGTTTGCGTCCGAATGCGTAGGCGCCGACAATCAGCGGATACGGATTTTGCGGCGGCAGTTCTTCACAGTCACGTTCGCTTAAAAGCTTGCCATTCAAGTACAACTTCAGTTTTTCCCCGTCGCCGGTGATGGTTGTCCGGCTCCAAGTGTCAGCAAGTTCCTGTGGCAGAGGTGCACTGATTTCAAAATTTTTGGTGTGATGTTTGAATGCAAAGTTGAGATATCCCTGGTGTTTTTGCTGATTGTACAGGAGCATCAACTGCCAGTTTTTTGCAGCGGAATCTGCTCCTTTGGTCAGCAATTGCATCCTGGAAATCTGCTTCGATACATCAACCATGGGTTTGAACCATACCTGGATGGTAAAGCCTTGCGATTGTGAAAAATCAGCCCAAGCACCATCAGGGATGAGCGCTCGCTTTCCCTCAGAAAAAAGAAGGCTTTTGTGCCCCCCTTCATCTTGCCATTGCGGATCAGCAGCATCTTCTTCCGGTGAATCACCCAGCCATCCGGACGCTTGAAAATCCGCCGAATTTTCCAATATCTGGCCGGTTCCCTCATTCAGTTTCCATTCAGAAAATGAAATTTGTTCTGCGGCGACAACTCTGACAACAAATAGGATTGCCAGTAAAACGGCAAATCCAGTTGGCAAGATCCATTTTCTGTATGCTGCTGTTATCATCATTGTTCCCTCATAAAAATTTCAAATTTTGCTGAAACAGTTTTTTTATTCCCAGCGTTCTCCGGTACGTGTCCATTCAAAGGGGTTTATGTAACAGGCAGCTGTGGGCAATTTTAAAAATTCGACATGTCCGTCGAAAAACATGCAATTCACACCGCCCCTATGAAAACGATAAAGCATTTCTTCTGAAGCTGGATCGGTTGCAGTATCCTCAACCGAACAAAGCCCAAAATACCAGGGATAAGTCCCGGTGGGACCAACGTAGGTCGCATGGCGGTCTAGCAACACTCTGAAAGAACTGGGATGTGTGATCGTAAGAGCAGAATTCAATGGCGAAACATCCGAACCGGAAAAATACTTGAAGGCATGGTTATTCGGAGCATAGCTTACATAAAAGCCGGAGTTCGCAAACAGCAGGGGGTCGGCCGGACAACGGTATACGTCACGACCTGCTTCATACGCCAAAGCAGTCATATATTGTGCAAGACTGTGCGGCCAGTTAAGAAACCGCAGGATCCCGGACTGATACCCAGCTGGCATTAAACCATCGTTGTCATCAACATAAGAATGGGTCGCCAAGGCGATTTGCCTAAGTTGTGAACGACAGGAAATCCCTTGTGCCTTCTCACGGGAGCTACTCAGAGCCGGCAGCAACATCGATGCAAGGATTGCTATGATTGCGATGACTACCAATAATTCTATGAGTGTAAAGGTCTTGACTCTCATTTTAGATCTCCTTTTGTACGATTGGCTGTTGCCTTCATGGTTTTGAAAGATAGGGACGGAGAAGGACAGAATGGGCGTGGTGTTAATGGGACGGGATGGATTGGCTGGTTGAATTGCTGGGCTGAAAATGAATGCTTTTTTTTGCGTTATTATCCTTCTTTTGTTACGTGCCAGTCATGGCATCTACAACTCACCAGGATGTATGGAGAGCACTCCGCCTCAGGATGCTTTGTTTTCGGGCAATTTTCTCCAGCGTTTCAGAATTGTTGCTGCAGCCCGTTTTGAGTTTACACGACCATGCATCAAGGCATAGAGAATGTCGCGTATATCATGAACCAGAAAATGATATTGACGTGAGAAAAGCAAATCACGCTCGCCTGGCGGAAACGGGCTGCGATGGTAATATTCACTAATAGCCGTAGAATCTGTGTTATCGAGCAATTCTGAAAAGCGCAATGCCACCTTTTTTAAACAGGGCGAATCCCACATATGGGTCAGCAGCAAATTCTGCGGTGTTTCCGAAAGGATGAAATCAATGAAATCAAAGGCTGCTTTTTTGGATGGCGAATTCTTGTATACCCCCAGGTAAATTGCTTCACGATATAGAGTATGTCCCGGATCCGGCGTCAAAAACATTGCGCCTATTTCAAAGGGTATGTTGGGGGGGCAGTAAAAGAGAGCAAATCCGGAAGCAAAGAGCAGTTCCCCTTTGTTAAAGCGGTCTGCCACCTCGAAACTGTATTCCTGTTCACAAATAAACATTTCCGGTTTCCCACTGAATTGTTCAAACTCAGCAAGACGTTTCTGCAAAAAATCCATATCCAACTCAGGAATACCTTCAGGCAGCCCCTTAACGCTGAAATAGTCCCAAAGATGTCCTCCTGCACAAGAACCTTTCGGCATCTTTTCTGCTGCTTCCCGGTGAAGTTCGAGTATCTCACCACGTTGGATGCGTTCGGGAATATTTTCAATGCCTAGGTCCGATGCCATTTTTTTGTTCCAAAAAATCATGAGCGGAGTACTCTTGATCGGAACCGACACTTGAAATGAGGCTCCGAAATCCTTGAAAATGTAATCAGCGGAATCCAATTTTTTGAGAATGGAACGGGGAAGCGGTTCAAGGATATCATCAAAAACTTTCTCCCTGCTTTGCAGCATGATCAGATCAAAACCATTTTCTATGATGTATTGAGGATAGGCAGAATAGCAAACATTCTGCGGCAATTCGTTTAGGATAACCGGCTTGCCAGAACCGTGTTCATTGAACAGACGGATCGTCTCAGACCAAAAACGGCGCTGCTGAGGATAGGTTTCAAAACTGATGAAATTCAACGGAGTCATGGAATTTGCGCGCAGATACGTATCCTGCTCCAGCTGAATCGGATGAAGAGTATTCGGTGAAAAGTTCCCTTCTTTTGCAACAAAGGTGCCCCGAGCCCCCTTGCGGATGATTTTGCCCTGATCGGAAAGCTCGTTGAGAACACGACGTACTGTCACACGGGAAATATTTAGTTCAGCAGCCAGTTGACGCTCGGAAGGAAGACGGGTGCCTGCCGGATAGTGGTAAATCAAATCCATCAGCTGACGCTGCAACTGCTTCGCCAAGGTATCGTAATGATTACGATCAATTCGGAGGTCGTGTTTAATATCAAATTTCATCATAAAAACACCTCGAATCTTGGTATTATATTTATTGATACCAACTACAATAATGCACCAATCAACAAATGCAAGGAAATTTTTGATTTTTTTTGCTGCCATCCCATAGACTATGATGTAATGTACAGATTGGCGACCTTGGCGGTTCAATGAAGGGGGATAACCGCAAAGAACGCAAAGAGCGCAAAGAACGCAAAGAACGCCAGGAACGCAAAGAAAAGGGGGTGAAAAAGAAGCTTGGCGACCTTGGCGGTTCAATGAAGGGGGATAACCGCAAAGAGCGCAAAGAGCGCAAAGAACGCAAAGAACGCCAGGAACGCAAAGAAAAGGGGGTGAAAAAGAAGCTCGGCGGCCTTGGCGGCCTTGGCGGTGAAATTAAAAATCGAAAATGGCCTTTTGGGAAAAACGGTTTTGTTAAGCGTGAAATTGAACCAATTATGCCGTTTTTTACCGCTTATGGGATGACTGTGATTTTTTTTTGCTGCTGACGAAATTCTTTTGATAATCCTAGGTATTTACCGAAAAATTACTTGGAAATCCTTTTGCGCAAAGTCTGTGTCTGGGCTGTTGCCGTATGACTTTTGGTATTATAATTTCTAATACCAAGATTTATGGAAATAAATGGTCTGTTTTAGTGGAGGATCGAACCATGTTAGTCCATTACACATGAAGTCCATGACGTCTATCTTGGCAATGGTCAGTTTTCTGTGTAGTTCAAACGGAAATACGCCCATAAAACCGGATGACAGTGGCATCTTTTACAATAAAAGGTATAAAATGGCTTGTGCGTGCCAGCTTGGGATGGCCGGTGTATCTGCTGTTGTTTGCGGAATGGTTGTGATAGGGAACAGCTGTTAAATTTTTGTGTGTCGGACGCCAAGCGCGTCTGCATAAAATATAGGCGTGCAATTTAGGCATGCCGCATTATAGGCAGCCCTTTCTTTCTTTCTTTCTTGAGCTGCTTGGCATTTAGTACATGTCCGGTTTGCTTTGCAGCTCTTTAGACATTACATTTACGCTTTCACCAAAATCGGCCAATTTCGGGCATTTTTGCCTATCATTACCGATTGTTTCAGATTTTTCAGGAGTATTCATGAGCGACAGTAATCTATCCCGTGCCTATGATCCGGCCGAGGTGGAGCAGAAGTGGTATTCCACCTGGGAACAGCGCGGCTATTTTCATGCCGATACGGAGAGCAAAAAGCCGGCTTATAGCATTGTCATCCCGCCGCCCAATGTCACCGGCATGCTTACTTTGGGCCATGTGCTCAACAACACCCTGCAGGATATCTTGATCCGTTTTGAGAAGTTGCGTGGGCGTGAAGTCTGCTGGGTGCCCGGCACCGACCATGCCGGCATTGCGACCCAGGCCAAAGTCGAGGCACAACTGCGCGAGGAGCAGGGACTGAGCAGGCACGACTTGGGGCGCGAGAAATTTCTCGAGCATATGTGGCAATGGAAGGAAAAGTACGGCGGCACCATTACTCGGCAGTTGCGCACTATTGGCTGCGCCTGCGATTGGGAGCGGGAACGCTTCACCCTGGACCCGAAACTTTCCGAAGCAGTGCAGGAAGTCTTTATAAGATTATATAATAAAGGCTTGATCTACAAGGGCAAGCGCATTATCAACTGGTGCCCGAAGTCCGGCACTGCACTTTCGGATGAAGAGGTTATTTACCGCGAAGAGAAGGGCAATCTCTGGTATTTCCGCTATCCCTACAGCGACGGTTCCGGATACGTCGTCATTGCTACTACCAGGCCGGAGACCATGCTGGCAGATACCGCAGTGGCGGTGCACCCCGAGGATGAGCGCTACCGCGACAAGCTGGGCAAAACCCTGACTCTGCCGCTGGTTGGCAGGGAGATTGCATTGATTGCTGACGAGTATGTGGATCCGGCCTTCGGCAGCGGTGCGGTTAAAATTACTCCGGCACATGACCCAAATGACTACGAGGTAGGTTTGCGACATGGTCTGGAAATGCCCGATGTCATGAATGATGACGGCAGCATGAATAAAGAGGCCGGCCCGGAATTTGAGGGTCTGGATCGCTACGATGCGCGCAAGTTGGTGCTGCAAAAAATGCAGGAGCTGGGCTTGATCGAAAAGATCGAGGAGCACGTGCATCAGGTGGGTTATTCCGAGCGTGGGAATGTGGCCGTCGAACCCAGGTTGTCAGACCAATGGTTTGTGAAAATGGAGCAGTTGGCCAAACCCGCACTGGAAGTGGTGAATCAAGGGCAGATACGTTTCCATCCGGAACGCTGGGTGAAAACCTACCGGCACTGGATGGAAAATATTAAGGATTGGTGCATCAGCCGACAACTGTGGTGGGGACATCGCATACCGGCATATTATTGCGAACAATGCAATAAGCTCTATGTGGATAAGGAAAGTCCCGCACAGTGCGCTTGCGGCGCCAAGAAATTCAGACAGGATCCGGATGTGCTAGATACTTGGTTCAGCTCATGGCTCTGGCCTTTCTCGGTCTTTGACTGGCCGGACAAAACCAGGGAGCTGGAACGCTTCTACCCAACGCAAAGCCTGGTGACAGGACCGGATATCATCTTCTTCTGGGTTGCCCGCATGATTATGGCAGGTCTGGAATTCATGGGCGAAATCCCTTTCAGCGACGTCTACTTCACCTCAATTATAAGAGATGATCAGGGTCGCAAGATGTCAAAAAGCTTGAATAACTCGCCGGACCCCATAGACGTGGTGGCGCAATATGGTGCGGACGCGCTGCGCTTCACCATAGCTTATATCGCGCCGGTGGGACAGGATATACGTTATAGCAATGAAAAATGCGAGCTCGGACGTAATTTCGCCAATAAAATCTGGAATGTGGTGCGCTTTAGGCTGAGCAAGGGACCAATCTCCGCAGATTGGCAAGACCTGCAAGGATTGCAAGCGGAGCAGCTGCGCGCCGATGATAAATGGATATTGGCGCGCTTGCAGCGTATCGTCAGACTTACCGAAGACGGTTTGGAACGCTACAGTTTCAATGAGGTTGCTAGAAATCTCTATGATTTTATTTGGAGTGAATTCTGTGACTGGTATCTGGAATCTTGCAAGTCTGCTTTCGATAGCGAAGGTGCCGAAGCGGCCGTCAGCAGACGTGTTTTTGATTATGCCGTATCAGTGTTTTTGCGCCTGTTGCATCCTTTCATGCCTTTCGTCACCGAGGAGCTTTATCATCAGTTGGGCTTCATTGAAGCTGACGATTCCATCATGCTCAGCAGCTGGCCCGAGGCGATTGGCGATGAGCAGTTGGCGCTTCTAGGCGCCGATCCTGAACTGGTACGCTTCAACGAGGCCAAGTTCGAGCTTATACGTGCTGTGCGTAATTTACGTGCCAGCTATCAGATACCCGGCAATCGCCCTATAAAACTGCTGCTGGAGACGGTTAGCAGGGAAGCGGAAGATTTCCTGCGTGTCGATATGACTGCCTTGTGCAGTTTGCTGAATGCAGAAAGTGTGCAATTCGCCGGCCGGCCCGATGCCGCTTGCGGCGTAGCGCTTAGCGATATCGGTACGGTCTACCTGCCGCTAGCCGGCGTAGTGGACTTGGAGGCCGAGCTGGCGCGCCTGCGCAAGCAGGAGGAGGCCAGCAGCAAATATCTGGCCTCTGTGCAACGCAAGCTGGCCAACGCTAACTTTGTCGCCCGTGCACCGGAGGAAGTGGTAGCCAGAGAACGTCAAAACATTTGCGATACTGAGGAAAAGTTGTCGCGTATCAGAGAACAAATCGCTGTTTTAAGCAATTAAAGAAAGGAATATGCCATGCAAGCAAAAATCAAGGAAGTATTGGAATCCTTGCGCATCCATCTGCAGAATGATGGTGGTGATCTGGAGTTAGTGAAGATAGAAGGCAACAATGTTTTCTTGCGCTTGAAGGGTGCCTGCGGCAGTTGTCCTTATGCGCAGAAAACTTTGAAAGACGGCATCGAGCGTGCTCTGCGTCAGCAGGTCAGCGAAGACATAGTCGTCGAACGAGTCTAAGTCCGGCTAATTTATATTTCGATAAAAAGCTCTTCATGCCCCGGGTGTGGAGGGCTTTTTTATGATAATGTGTGAAGGGATGCCGGCCAAGCATGCCCGACTGCAGAACATTCACTTGCGTGTCGTACACTACGGGCGACAGGACTTATAATGGCATGGCGGGGTACGAGTACCCTATTTTTTCCTACTGCGTCCATCCCGGGCTGGCGGTTTTATTTTATGTGTCTTGATTTTGCGGAACAGGGTGCTGGTGTCTATGCCTAGTGCGGCGGCAGTCAGCTTGCGGTTGCCATCATGCTTACGCAATGCTTCTTCTATGCTGAGCTTTTCTAGCTCTTCCAGCTTCATGGGCAGTTGTCCGGGCAAGCTTGCATCCGCCTCCGGGCGCAGCTCCGGCGGCAGGTGCCGGCTCTCTATGAGTGCTCCACGACAAAGCACAAAGGCTTGCTCGATTATATTTTCGAGTTCACGCACATTGCCGGGGAAGTCGTATTCCATGAGTCGTTGCATGACCTCTTCGCTGACTCCCAGTATATGACGGTCCTGCAGATGATTGAACTTGTCTATCATGTGTTCGATCAGCAGCGGTATATCCTCGCGGCGCTGCGCCAAGCCGGGCAAGCTCAGGCTGACTACTTTAATGCGGTAATAAAGGTCTTGGCGGAACTTTTCGGTTTTCATAAGTTCATGCAGGTCACGGTTGGTAGCGCAAATTACGCGCACATCAATTGGCTGCGCTTGTATCGCTCCCAGCGGTTCTATGACCCGTTCCTGCAGAACCCGTAACAGGCGTACCTGCATGGCAGCGGAAATGTCGCCGATCTCATCCAGGAAAATAGTGCCGCCTTCGGCCAGAGCGAAGCGCCCCGGTTTGTCTTTCTTGGCGTCAGTGAATGCACCGGCCTTATAGCCGAAGAGTTCGCTTTCCAGCAATGTGTCGGGCAGTGCGGCGCAGTTGACCGCCACAAAGGGCTTTTCGCCGCGCGGTGAAAGCTGATGTATGGCGCGCGCAAATAATTCCTTGCCGGTACCGCTGGCACCTTCAATGAGCACATTGGAGGAACTCTCGGCGATTTGTGGCAGCACATCAAAAAGTCGCTGCATGGCAGCACTCTGCCCAATGATGTCCTCGAAACCATAACGTCTGCTTAACTCTTTTTGCAGGCGTTCCAACTGGCTGAGGTCCTGGAAGCTTTCCACGCCACCGATCACCTTGCCGGCAGAGTCTTTGAGCTGCGCTGTACCTAAACGTATGGGGATGCGCCGGCCATCGCTGTCAACGATTAGAGCCTGTTTGTCCAAAATCGGCTTGCCGCTGGCAAAAGTTTGACGCAAGGCACAGTCGTTTTCGCAGATACTGGTGCGAAAGACCTCGTAACATCTTGCTCCTATGGCTTCTTGGCGCGAGATGCCGGTGATCTGTTCAGCTGCGCGATTAAAGCTGGTGATGCGCCAATCCAGATCCACTGTGAACACTCCTTCGTTCAAGGAATCCAATATTACGCAGTCTCGGTCCAAGTAAAATGTGGGCTTGGTTTTGCTCATATAAACAACTCCTATCATTGCAGATTGCAATAATCTTTGTTGCAATAATATAGCATAATGCAATGATATAGCAAGCTTGTCATAATAGACTGAGCTTATTTCACGCGCCCGGGCCTATTTGTGTTTGATTTCTTTTATCTTCTCATGCTGTGCAAGTTACAGTGTTTATTCTTTGGTTCTTTTGCGTTTTTTCTTGTTTTGGCATGTTTTTTGCTATTAATAAAACCATGATTACACTAGCCTTACCAATTTGGCAAGGGCGGCTCAGTCCGGTCTTTGATTTTTGCAACACTGTGCATCTTTACACTTATTCCGATGGTGAATTTGCTGCCGGTGCCCGGCTGCAATTTATCAGTGAGGACGCTTACAGCCGCGCTGCTTTGCTGCGCGGTGCTGGAGTGCAGGTGTTGCTTTGTGGAGCGATATCCCGGGTGCATCGCTTTGCGTTGCAGCAGGCCGGTATTGAGTTGCATTCGCATGTTTGCGGCGAACCGCAAGCATTGCTGGCTGCCTATGCTGCCGGCGAGCTGCATAATTTCCGCATGCCGGGTTGCGGTCGTGGATTGCGTCGAGGCAGGGGAAGAGGCGGTCGTGGCCGCCGCTGCGGCTCAGCATTCTAGTGTTTTTTCTGCAATGATGCAGTTGACAAGAACTCATAATAAAAAGGAGAATGATCATGCCTAGAGGTGATGGAAGCGGTCCGAGAGGAATGGGACCAATGACAGGAAGAGCGGCAGGCTACTGCGCCGGCTACAACCGTCCAGGATTTGCTAGCCTGGGATGCGGTTTTGGCGCGCGCGGCGGCTTCGGCCCGGGCGGCGGACGCGGCATGGGCTTCGGTGCACGCGGCATGGGCTTCGGTGCACGTGGTATGGGATATGGACGCGGCTACGGCGTTTGGAACCGGCCTAGTGCGGAGCAGGAACAGGAGCTGCTGAAGTCTCAGCTTGCTGAATTGGAAGGCTTGAGCGCTGAGCTTAAGCAGAGACTCGCCGATCTGGAGGAAAGGAAAAGCGAGTAACAACGATTGAACCAGCCGGTGCCGTGTGGGCTTTGCCCGGCGGTACCGGCGCAAATACAAGGAGAACAAATATGTTTGCAGTTAATAAAGATGCAAAGGCAAGTGAAAATACCGGCAGAGGCCAAGGAATGGGACGAGGCTTTGGCTGCTGCAGGCCGGGGCAGGGCAGAGGCGGTGGCATGGGCATGGGGACAGGCGGAGATTGTGTTTGCGCCTGTTGCGGCAAACGCCTGCCGCATCAAAGAGGACAACCATGTTATGAACTGACATGCCCGGATTGCGGGAACGCAATGACCCGGGAACCTGAGCAAGAATAAATACCTATTGAGCGGGTTCTCAAAAGCAGGTAGCTTTATTCCAAAAGATTCCGGCATATTTTCCCCGCAAATTATGCCGATGGACGCATGTTTTCAGGAATAGCTCTGTATATTGCATTTACGGGATGATTGTGTGATAAAACCAAGAAAGGAATATGCATGATTTTAGCAGTAGCAAGTGGCAAAGGCGGCACCGGTAAAACTACTTTTGCGGTCAATCTGGCTTTCGCTCTGGCGCGAAGAGCCGCAAAGGGCAAATATTACAATAATCAGGAGGACATACGCTTGCTGGACTGCGATGTGGAAGAACCTAATGACCATCTCTTCGTACGCCCTGACTTCAGCGAAGAGCAAGAGGTCAACGTGCTCAAACCAGTCTGGGATGCTGAAAAATGCGTTGCCTGTGGACGTTGCGCGGAGGCTTGCAACTACAACGCTATTGCTCAAGTAAATAAAAAAGTCTTGATTTTCAATGAGCTTTGCCATTCCTGTGGCGTCTGCTCGTATGTTTGCCCTGCGAAAGCGTTAAGCGAGGTGTCCCGGCGCATTGGCACGGTGCAGATAGATCGGCGTGCTGAAGCGCCATTCTTTTTTGCACATGGCAAATTGGATTTGGGCGAGGCTTTGGCGCCTACCGTAGTCAGTGCCGTAAAAAAACACTTGAATCCGGAAGCAATCAATATTATTGATGCTGCTCCCGGCACTTCCTGCCCGGTGGTAGCTGCGCTTAAGGGGGTTGATCGCGTATTATTGGTCACCGAGCCGACGCCATTCGGCTTGCATGACCTGAAGCTGGCTGTGAGTCTGAGCTTGCAGCTTGGTTTGCCTACCGGAATTATCATCAATCGCTCCGGTGGTGAAGATAAAATCATTGCTGATTATGCCAAGCAAGTCGGTTTGCCAATTGCCGGCAGAATACCTTTCAAGCGTGAATATGCCGAGGCCTATGCCGAGGGCGCCGTGCTGGTGGAACACTTTCCTGAGCTGGAAGAAAACCTGCTGCATATCTACGACAATTTGCAGACCGCATTGCCGCCGATACCTGAGGAGCCTGAGTTGAAAGCACCAACGGAAGCACAAGCCGCTTTCGCCAGCTCGGACTACGATGGCGACTATAAGGAGATCACTGTGATCAGCGGCAAGGGTGGTACCGGCAAAACTACCCTGACCGCCTGTTTGGCACAACTGGCCGAAAGACAGGTGTTGGCCGATAATGACGTAGATGCTGCTGACCTGCATCTGTTGCTTAAACCTGAATTGCGCGAAAAACATGATTTCATCGGCGGTATTAAGGCCGATATAGACCCTGAGCTTTGTATTGGCTGTGGCGCCTGTGCACAACATTGCCATTTCGAGGCTGTTAAACAGTTGCAAAACCCGGATCCGCAGGCCGGCAAGTATTTTATCGATTCAACGGACTGTGAAGGCTGCGGTCTTTGCCCCAGGGTATGCCCGGTTGAGGCCATCAGTAGCGATTCTAATGTTTCCGGGTGTTGGTTTGTTTCGAACACAGATTACGGACCCATGGTGCATGCAAGGCTGGGTATAGCTGAAGAGAACTCAGGGCGCTTGGTCGCGCAGGTACGTCAGCGTGCTGCCGAGCTGGCCAGAGAGCTGCATAAGGAATTTATCATTGCTGATGGGCCGCCCGGCACCGGCTGTCCGGTGATCGCTTCTATTTCCGGCAGCGACCTGGTGTTGATTGTCACCGAACCTACGGTTTCCGGAGTGCATGACATGGAAAGAGTGCTGGAGCTGTCCAAACATTTCGGCGTACCAGCCAATGTGGTTATCAATAAGGCAGACTTGAACCCGGGACAGGCTGCCAAAATCGAAGATATCTGCTTGCAGCATGGAGCCGCTCTTATAGGAAAAATCCCCTTTGACCTGGAGGTTAACGCTGCTCTTATGACCGGTAAAACCGTGATCGAATATAGCGATAGCCAAGCAGCTGGAGCTATCAGGAAAATATGGCGCACACTGAAAGAAAATTTGACTGAAGAACACAACATATAAGGGCAATACTTCTGCTTAAGAACTTTTTAAACCACGGAAGCCGCGGAAAACTTGGGGTGGGTGATGCCCAAAAACCATTTTTGTCCGCAGATTACGCAGATTATGCAGATTATGCAGATTATGCAGATTATGCAGATTATGCAGATTATGCAGATTATGCAGATAAACGCAGGTTTTTGGGATCAGAAACCAAACATGTGTCCTGCTTAAGAACTTGCACTATAGTCGCTTAGCTATGCTTAATCCCCGCTTTAGCCTAGGCGATGTTCCACCCAAAGACAATGCCTTGTAAAGGCACTATAATCACTTGGATGTTTCTAAAAGTGCTTGTGTACCATCGTTTGATGATTGGCTTTCCGAAAATCTTGTACAAAAAATCTTTCCCATGAACAAGAATTTGGAAGATAGTAGCACGAAAAATGTTTTTTTGTTTTTGCGGTGCTATACTTATACAATCATCGAAAAATTGTCCTTTTATTTCCGGTTTCAATGGCAAGGAGTTGTTCATCATGAGTTCTTCGTCAGCGATTCGTTTTGCCGCCATAGGTTGCGGCAATGCCGGCACGGCCAGAATCTGCACCTTGGCTGAGCATGAGTTAGGCGTGAAAGTTGTGGCAGGTGCTGATTTGCTGTCGGCTAACCTGGACAATCTAGCTGCGCGTCTAGGTTATCCCGTCAAACAGTATGTCGGGGATCAGGCTTACAAGAAGATGTTAGCCGAGAACGAATTGGACGCAGTAGGAATTTTCACGCCTCATATTCCGCATTACGAGCATGTGCTTGCTGCGATGCAGCATAACTTGCATGTGCTTATTGAAAAGCCCATGGTTTGCGGCAGCGCCAATGCACTTGAAGTGACTAAACTGATGCGCGAAAGCGGCAAGGTGGGCATTGTACATTATCAGCGACATTATGAACCCAAGTTTGCGAAGGCACGTGAACTGATCCAAAAGGGTCTGATTGGCGACATACAACGTTTCTTTGTCTACATGGCACAAGACTGGCCGGGACAAACTTGGAGAGCGGAACCGGAGTACTCCGGTGGCGGACAGATCAATGACTCGGGCAGCCACTATCTGGACATACTGCTATGGATGCTTGATACTTTGCCGCGTAGCGCCGAAGGACATACCGACTCGTTTTACAATGGCAAAAGAGGCAAAGTGGAGTTCAATGGCTCGTTTAACATAGAGCTGGAGAACGACGCTGTTGGACGCGTGGTCTTTCTGGCCGATATTCCCGGCGGTTTCATCGATGATGTGCGCATCATTGGCAGCGAAGGCAGCCTGTTTTTCCAAGGTGATCGTCTCATACATTTCGATGCCAAGAAAAAATCCTATCATGATATGCCTACCACATTGGCAAAGAACTATCCTAGCTCTCCCTGTGATAACTTCGTGAAATTAATACGCAATAAGGTGCGCATCAACCGCGTGCCTTTTATCTTTGGCTGCCGTGTCGCGTTGCTGACCGAGGCTATGTTGCGTTCCGGAGCGCAAGGCGGAAGGAAAATAATCTGTGCCGATATACTCAAAGAGTCTGGACATAGTCTGGAAGACTTGCTTGAGTAAGCATACGGGATGTATCCATTAAAATAAGACCGGTGCCATGATAAACAGAGTGGTGTCGGTCTTGCTTTATGGGCTCACCATAGTATATTTTCATTTCGCCTTGTTTTTATCCTAAAAAAAGCAGTTGACTTTTCCTCTTGACCGATAATCAGAGCTTCTTCCGACGCGGACTGAGCCCTGACAAGGGCTGCACCATGCGTAACCTGTTATGAAAAAGTCAAGTGGTGTTGTGAACTAAAAGGTCTGATTCCTGAAGTTTTCTTCTAAAGTATGTCGTCCAGTTTTGAACTTTTCCAG
>JAAZKR010000109.1 GCA_012799725.1 Oligosphaeraceae bacterium
CGGTTATCTTTGCGTTCTTTGCGGTTATCTTTGCGTTCTTTGCGGTTATCTTTGCGTTCTTTGCATTCTTTGCGTTCTTTGCGGTTATCTTCTTTTCTCTCACCGCCAAGCAAAGGGAAAAAATGGCAAAATCAGGACGATGTTGCAGATAATTCGTTTTTTTGACTTTTTAATCATTGGTCTACCCGGCAACTCTGTACATTGCATCATAGTCTATGGGATGGCTGTGAAACCGAGTCTTGCTTTGCTCCGATTGCTTTGTTGTGTCTGCATGTCCTAAAATAACATGCATTGCCTAATTTCTACGCTTATGCAACAAATTTTCGTCCTGCACTTGTTAAATTGTCTATATGTAATATTTTATTGCAACACAATTTATATCATAATCGCAGGGGTCACTTGATGCGTTTCAGCACTTTAATCGTTTGCGCCTTGTCTTTTTTAGGCCTGGCTGTCATAATTTGCGCCGATGATTTATCGCAGTTATTTAAAGCTGACGAATTGCGCATCGAGGCTGACGAGTTGATTCACGACGTTGAGAAGGGACAAGCTCATGGTCGGGGAAATGTGCTGCTTACATATGGGCAGATTCAGCTCAGTGCGGCAGAGGCGAGTGTCAACCTGAATACCTATGATTATACGGCTAGCGGCGATGTGAAGATCACGCTGCGAGGGCATGGCAGCTGGGAAGCACCGGCGCTGAAAGGTAATTTGCAGCGTCGTACAACCAGTTTCGGCCCTTTTCGGCTGGCCAGCGCACCTTGGTATGCCGCCGGTGATTCTGGTGAATTGAATGAACAGGGACGCAAATGTATAAGAGGCGGCTGGCTTAGCACCTGCGACTGCCCCGTGCCGCATTACCGCATAGAGGCCAGCGAGATCACACATCGTCCCGATAATAGCTTTGTCGCTAAACATGTACGTCTAAAATTCGGCTCGGTGCCGGTTTTCTATTTGCCTTGGCTTTGGGGCAGCACTGATGCCGAGCGTACCGGCATCCTAGTAAAGCCGGGATACTCCGGGAAAAAAGGAGCCTATTTGCAAGTGGGGCGAATCTGGAAAAACGAGGTTTTGGGCGAAAACCGTCTCTATTTGGACCTGATGACAAAACGAGGTGCAGGCTTGGGCTATACCGGCAAGCTGCAACAAAGCACGAAGAGGAACCTGGATACTCAGATTTATGGCATACATGACCTCGATACACCCGAAACCAGCGATGGCTACAATCGCAGGTTCAAAAGCGTTGATGACCGCTATCGACTGAAAACCTATTATCGCGAGAAGTTTGAAGGTGGACTTAGCTTGCGGGTAAATCTGGACATGTTAAGCGATAGTGATATGCTTGAAGATTGGTTCAAGCGTGATTACCGGCGTTTCGAACAGCCTAAATCTTTTGTCGACCTGAGTTGGGACCGGCAATATTTCAATTTGGCACTGAGCCTGCGCCCAAGAGTAAACAACTTTTATACTGCCGTACAAGAGCTGCCTGAATTGCGCCTGACTGTGCCAAGCACTCCATTGTTGGACGAGCTGCCGCTGCTGTATAACAGCGAAAGCAGTCTGGGCTATTATAGCTTGAAATGGCGCAACAACGATCGCAGCAGACTGGAATTTATCCCGATTGCGGAATACATCGAAGAACTGCATCAAGACCCGTGCGATTACTCCAGTTTCAGAGCCGATACTCTGCATACGCTTTCCATGCCCATCGATATCCGAGATGTCGTAACCCTGACCCCCAGGGCTAGCTTCAGAGCTACCGCCTATAGCCGTAGCAGCCGTAATAAAGTGGATCAAAAAAACCTGGCAGATATGATCGCTGCCGATAATCCGGATGATCCGGGCAACCAGTTCGAAGTGCGCAGCTACGACCGAGATGGCGGTAGCATAACCCGATATGCCAGCGAATTGGGGATGGAAGTGAAAAGTAAATTCTACAGCGATTGGATGAACCTGCAATTGAAATCGTTCGATGTGGATGGACTCAGGCACGTGCTGGAACCATATCTCAATTATAACTACGCAGCAGAACCAAGCAAGAGCAGAGATAATATCTACTTCTTCGACGAAATCGATAGACTGCAAAAACAACATTTCCTGCGCTTTGGACTGGATCAGCGCTGGCAAACTAAGGGTGAAGGTGGCCTGCGTGACCTGATTAGCCTGCGTAGCTACGCCGATTGGCATTTCGATCGCGGCGAGGAATCCGGCAAATATTGGGGTGACTTAGGTAATCGCCTGACCCTGAATTTACGCCCGGATTTGCAGACCTGGGCCACCCTGGTCTACGATTTGGGCACCGGCAATATGCAAAGAGCCGAATACGGCTTGCGTCTTGGTAAGGAAGAAGACTTTAACGTACGCTTAAGCTACATTTACCGCAATGAGCACTTGTCGCGCAGTACATATTCGATGGGCAGCAGTCTTGCTGATTTCAGCGGCGAGGGCGGTTATGTGAAAAAATACTTTGAAAGCGCGGATATAATTGACGCCAAATTGCACTTTCCTTTGAATCAAGTTAGCTCTTTTGACGTGCAAATGGAATACGACTTGGAAGGTCAGCGCCTGGCTGAACATAGCTACTACTACAGTCGGGTACTGCATTGCTGGGCCATGATGTTGGGAGTGGGCTGGGAGTATAATAAGTTCCAAGTCATGATTATGTTCAGGTTGGTCGCCTTCCCGAAAATAAAAATCGACTTGGACATTTGAGCACTTGAAATCGTGACATCAGAAGCCGCATGTTTGAGCTCGATGCCCACATCGAGTTTTCACATACTAATTTTTTGTTTTTTCACGCATTGATCAGCATGACACGAAAGACTCCAATGAAAAAGCGTCGCTTCCTTCCTTTTTTAATCTTAGCCGGCTTGTTTCTATGCCTTCCGGGTTGCACCTTCCTTTATGAGAGCCGGGCTACTCATCCCGAAGATTTACAGCCATTACGCCTTCAGGCAGAACAAGCTGAGGCTGAAGGACGCTATAAAGTCGCCGCCAAGGCCTATGGCAAGCTGGCCAGAGTGTCTATCTCAAAAGCCGTTGCGGCCGAATTCTACGCGCGCCGTGCCAAATGCCAATTGCTGGCCGGAAAAATCAATCCGGCTAAAGCAAGCTATGAGGAACTGCTTAAGAATTACCCCTTGTATATCTCATATGAACAGACCGTTGAGGAGCTGCGGCAACTGGCCGAATGCTTCGAAAGTGGCAAGGGTACCTTCCTAGGACTGCGCGACCCCTACAACGCCGTCGATATATACCAAACCATAGTCCGAGAGACGCCTGCCGTGCACGTTTCTCTGAAAGATCGCATGAAATTGGCCGAGCTGCTGCTGAAAATCGGCAGGCAGGAAGAGGCCGCCAATGTCTACAAAGGCATACTTAAACAAGACCCGGAACAACATGAGACCAGACTGAAACTTGCGGTCTTATTGGAGGAATTTAGCCATAAAGGTGATGGTGATGGACGCAAGCTGAGGGCTGCAACCAGAGAAATCAATGCCTTCTTGCAGAAAACCGATGCCGCTCATCCTAACAGAGCCGACGCCGAGGCCCTGCTGCTGAAAATGCAGAACACAGAGGCGACCAGAATGCTGAACCTGGCAAAATTCTATATGTTGCCGCGACATAAAAGGGATGAAACCGCCAAAAAGTACTTGGTGGACCTCATCCGGGAATTCCCAAATACCGAGGCTGCCAAAGAGGCGAGGCAAATCCTCGAAGAGAAATTCGAAACCAAACCATGATAGCGGCTAAAGACGGCTAAAGACGCCGTAGGAGACGACTTTTTTAGAATTTGCCGGGCGTTCCCTAGTGCTGGTTTGCCCAGGGCAAAATACCGACCAGAAATTGTGCCTTGAAAAGCTGCTCTCATTTTGCTGTTGCAGCTGCGCCAAAAAACTTTTGGATGCCAACCATGTCAAAAATCTGCTTCCCATTGTTAGCTTTGCTTTTTTTCTGTTCTTGCGCCTATCATTGCGGCGCGCCGCTGGCAGATCAGCGTTTGCAGACTTTGCGCATCGGCGACATTGACAATCTCAGCAGCGAGTCCTCGTTGACTCCGTTGCTGAAAAACGCATTGGCGGAACGCATTGCCAAGGAACCCGGCATGCGCCTGGTCTCCGGTGACAATGACCAGGCCTGCGTACTGCAAATGCGGATCAGCGACCTGGATAACCGCAGCTTGGCACGAGCAAAACTGCGCGAAAAAGATGAGCGCGACTACGAAGGCGATGCCTATCAAACTGTACTGTATCGCATACAGACACGCGTCGAATATGGAATATACACACCGGAACCGGAACAAAAACTGCTCTATTTCGGCGCGGTAAATGGCCAGGCCGACCTGCCTAAGATGCACGACCGCGAAGTAGCACTGCAAAGCGCCATGCGACAATTGGCCATAGACCTGGCAAATGCCTTGACCTTGGAAATAAGCGAGAAAAAATAGCATGCGCATACGAATAGGATCGGGCTATGATATACATAGGCTCGTGGAAGGCCGAAAATTGCGACTGGGAGGATATACCTTGCCGGAGCAAAGCTTGGGACTGCTCGGACATTCAGACGCCGATGTGCTCCTGCATGCCGTTATCGATGCCTTGCTCGGAGCACTGGCGCTGGGAGACATAGGAATGTGGTTCTCAGACCGGGACCCGCAATGGAAGGACGCCGATAGCGCAATGCTGTTGCAAACTGTTTTGACAGCACCGCAGCTGCAAGGCTGGCAGCTGATAAATTTGGACTCGACCATCATAGCGCAAAAACCGCAGCTGCAAAATCACATTCCGGCCATCAGGCAAAGCCTGGCAGCTTTGTTTGGCTGCAATCGCGAGCAGGTCTCAGTGAAAGCTAAAACCAACGAAGGTTTGGATGCCATAGGCTGCGGCCAGGCTATGGCTGCACATGTGGTTTTGCTGCTTTGTCATGATTGATTTTAACGCAGGCTTTATGCGGGGCAAGAAAAAGCTTGCGGAACATAAAAAACTTTTGCCGTTTTGCCATGTCTCAAGCTCAACAACGTTATGGCGTAATCGGCTGGCCGGTGGCGCATTCCTGTTCGCCGCTCATGCAGGAGGCAGCTTTCCGTGCTGTCGGTATCAATGCCACTTATGAGCTGCTGCCCGTAGCACCGGAGAATTTGGCTCAAGCCATACCCAGATTGCTGGCTCAAGGCTATAAGGGATGGAATGTCACCGTGCCACACAAGGAGGCAATGCTGTCCTTGTTGCAATATCCGGATAAAGAGGCCGCACTCATAGGCAGTGTTAATACCGTGTTGGTGAAAAATCAGCAGCTTTACGGTTATAGTACTGATGGTTACGGCCTGCAAGCTGCATTGTGGTACAACTTTAACTTGCCCTTGGCCGGCAGCAGGGTCTTCTTCCTGGGCTGTGGCGGTGCAGCCAGAGCCGCCGCCTGCCATTTTGCCATGCATCAGACCGCCGAAATAGTGCTGAGCAATCGCACAAAGACCAAAGCTCTGACTCTGGCAGCTGACTTGGCTCGTCTTGCACCGGATTGCAAAGTCAGGGTGTTACCATTGGATGACGAAACCGGAATAGCAAAGACCTTGCCGGAAATGCAGCTGCTGTTGCAATGCACCTCCCTGGGCTTGCGTGACAAGGATCCGTTGCCGCTGAATCCGGACTTGGTTCCGCATAACCTGCCGGTCTTTGACATGATTTATGCAGAGACCGCATTTCAAAAACTTCTTAAAAAACAAGGCAAGCAAGCAGTGCCCGGCTGGGATATGCTTATCTACCAGGGCTGCCGCAGCTTTGAAATTTGGACCGGGCAGACCGCACCGGAAATGGCCATGCGCCAAGCTTTGCAGCAAAGCGGTAAGATGAAATGTTGAATTTGGCAAGAAAATACCGCGTTTGGCTCTGCTTGGTGCTGATGCTGCTTGGCGCATGCCGCAGCGTACAGCCACCGAGCCGAGCCATAGCCGGACTGTATCCTACCGTGGATATTAGCCGGAGACTGGATGAATTGCAGCCCTGCCAAGTCAAAACCGAAACACTGAAGCTGGCACTGCAAGAAATGCAGCTGTGGCAGCTGCTGCGGAATGCCGGACTGCCGGAGGATGAATTGCAGCTGCTGCAAAGAGGGCTGACCGGACATGGCTACGCCGAAATAGACCTGCGTAGAGCAAAGTCACCGCTAATATGGGTGAGCTTTAATAGCAAAAATGGAAAAACTCTGGAAATTAATGCCGCATTCTATGAAATGCCGCCGGCAGCATGCAGGGCCAATAAAAAATTGAAACCGTCAGAGGCCGAACAGAAAACCAGATACATAAGGCGAAATCAGCGATTTGAAGCCCAGTCTGTTCTGACATGGGACTTGCCGGAAATGAAAAATCAAAGCCGAATATGCTTAATTCATAGACAGGGACAAAGAAAACAAGACAGCTACTACGAACTGCAAAGCAGCTTCGCAGCTATCCCATAAACTGTGATGAGACAGACAAGGAGGGAACAACTGCATTCGATGTAAATTTCTGGGTGACTTTTAAGCTGATTTGGCTTTGTTAGCATGAAAAATGGCCTTTATATGCGTTAAAAAGCAAAAAAGACCTGATTTTTGCTTTTTTGACTTGCCTTTATCGGAATAAAGCAAGTATATTACGCAGGTGTACTTTTGTGTCGCAGCTGTCAAATTCATTTACTAATATTCTTTTAGTTTTATCAATGAGGAACTTGAACATGTTAAGTAGGCAGTTGAAAACGCTGGTGTTTTGTTTTTTGGCGATCTTAACCCTTGCCGGCTCGAAGCTGGCTGCCCAAGATGAAGGTTTTGATTTCAACTCACTCATCATAGATGCCGAGTTGTATATTTGGAACCGCATCTCCGATGCCTTGGACTTATTTCGTGGCGGCTTAGCCGGCGGACCCGCGCTTGGTGCCGAAGTCGCCGTCACCGAATATGTCCAGCTTGGCGCCTATGCCTCCTATGAAAAAGGCGTAGCTTTCCCGCATTTTATCTTCCCGTTCTGGTTAGTAGACTACTATGAAAAGAAAGAGCCCTTCCTGGAATTCCATGAAGGACGCTATGCCACCGCTTCGTTTGGCGCATGGCGCACGGAAAAATTCAATGACTCGGCCGAGACTAATATAAATCGGCACTTCCCGCGCAATAAATGGGATGTCAGGGTGCAGCTGCATGCCTTTATACTAAGTGCGTATGCTACTTTCAGACCGGTTGAGTTTATTGACTTCCTGGGCGGTTTCGTGGGCTGGGACTACTCCGGAGACGATCAGCGTCTGGATTATGTTGCTACCCGTTACCCGGCTGACCAATTTGGACGCGGGCTGTGCAACGTGCTCTTCGGTATCTTCGAAGTCCCGGTGAATATCATGCGCGTTACTGCCACCGAGGGCGACCTGCCTGGCCTCTCCAAAGGTCTGGGCCTGGGAATCTGGCGTTTTATTTGCCGTGAAGTAGTTGGTGTCGTCGAACTCGTGACTTTCCCCTTTGGCTGGCAGCCTATAATCCAGCCAGAATATATATTCCCATTGAATCAAAATATGAATTGGCGCACACAACGCCCATCCTTCCATAAGAGATATTAAAACTGGCAAGTGCGCGTAATTATTCAGCTCCGGGAGTCAGAATTCGTGCTGACTCCCGGATGCGTATAGTTAGGGGGCACCCAAATAAGATTTTTCTTCTTTTCTGGAACCTCCCTGTAAAATCATGGCGATTCCTAATCCTGAAATCCGTATCCATCCGTGAAATCTGAGCAATCTGCGGATAAAATACGCCCGGAACCCTTTTTGGACACGGTCTAGTTAGAGCTGTGAATATGTAAGTGCCTACTCCGAACGCACAGGAGATGCTGGCATATTCTCGGCAACAGACTAGAAGAAATAAATCGACAGCCCGTAGAGGCATCGTCATATGTTTTGACGCCCTGCAACTACTTATATTGCCAATATGCTTTTCCCGGCAGCGCCATACCCGCTGCTTTATGGATTATTTTCCCTTCCAGGAGAAAGCTGCCATTTTGTTCAGGAAGCTTTTGCGGCCATATTGTTCCTCGCATTTGCCAAGCCCCATTGGCTGGTGCTATTATCTCCTCTGGCATCCATCCTGAAAGCTGTTGCTGTCCCGAGTTCGCTGCATAACCGAAATATGCTTTGCCGGGCAAGAGACCGCTCTGGTTGCAGGCGACAAAGTCACTGTCTTGCCAGGTTTGCAGAGTAGAAAATGGCATATCAGCGGAACTCTTCAGGTATATGGGCAATGAGAATGCATTCCAGCCATGTTGCCAGATTAGCATAAAATTCCTTTCCGGTAGCGGCAGCAGTTGCCTTGCGCCGTTACTATTGCCACCATCCCAATATAGTTCATACGGAAAACGAGCTTCCCGGCTGCTGTCCTCGGGCGAGAACAGGGTAAAAGAACTATGGCAGTCGTCTATGGCTTCCGGCAAAGGATAATAAAGCCAAGAGATTTTTGTTGGCGATAATTGACAGCTAGCCAGTGGGTTAAGGCCAGCAGTGCCGCTTTGCATGCTCCAGTCTCCGGGCAGCCCGGGTAACTGGGTGGTCAGAATAAAGGCGACGGGAAGCTCGCCTGATTCGCTGTGAAATATATAATCAGCAATATTTTTGCTCCCGGGTAAATATGGGTCCACATCAAATGTCAGGCTTAGACTGTATTCGCTGTTGGACACAGGCGCGTTCTCCGGTAGACGGCCGTCAGTATAAAGTCCTATTACTTTTTGCATCCAAGCCAGAATAGCCGGTTTATTGGCATTCCAAAGCGGCGTCATGCTTTCGTAAGGTGGTACTTTTTGCGGCCCGGTTAGCTCCACGGTCAGCGCCAGGGCCCCCAGGAAACGGTATTGCCAGTCGGGCAATTCGCCTTCCACCTTAAACCAGCTTGCGGCGTTTCTGACATCCCTGATAGTATCGGAGTGATTCTGAGCATAAGTCTGCGCCAGCAACACGAAAATATCCTCATGGTCTGTTACCGCCGCGCTGCTATCTTTACCTATATAGTTGCCATACGGGTAATAGACCCCGAGAGCGCCGGTATGCAAATACAGTGACGCACTGATTTTTTTGCTGGCCAGCCAGCGCATTATCTGCACTTGTTCCGGTTGCCGTCCGGCCAGCCGCAGGCTGCTGCCGGCGCTAAAGGTGCCCAGCTCTGCAACACCCAGCAAGGCACCATCCGGGAAATGCCGGTTCAGGTCGGCGTAGTTGGCATTATGGCGTTGTCTCAGCGCCAGACCGTCCGGATTCAGAACCGGCAGCACCCAAAGCACAGCATTTTGCAGAATTTCGTGCAGCACGGTGCCTGCACCTTCACCGTCTGCAAGTTGTTCGCAGCATTCCCGCAGCAATCGCAGGCAGATTTCCATGCTGGGTGGCTCATCACCATGCATGCCGCCCAACAAGAGCAGCTCCGGCACTGGGCTGCCTTTTTCAGCCAAGCTCAGGCGCAGCGCCAGTATATCGCGACCATACACCGATTTACCTACGAAAGAAGGTTGGCAGAATTCGGGGTGTGCTGCCGCCAGGTTCAGCATTTCGGTGTTTATTTCTGCATAGCTGGCATAGCCCTCCCAGTACTCCCCGTTTCCTCTAACTGCGATTCCATAGGGTTGTTCCGCAACGATGTCAAATCCGGCCTGTCTTAGGTCAGCAACCTGTTCTCCAAGTCAGTCCACATAGGCCAAAGTGCCGTCAACATTGATGATATCAAGTCCGGTATCGGCCAAGCGCTGGAGTTCATGCAGACCATCACAGCGCACTTGTATTTGCAGCTCCGGCCTCGGGAAAACCGGGATTTCAGCGCTGTGCCTCTCATCCACTCCGCCTCTGCTTGTGGTGCCAGCATTTTCCTGCCATTGTTGCAAGGCGCTTTCCAGCCAGCCTTGGCGTTCCTCTTTTTCTTGCTCCGTATAGCTATCCCATTGACTCAGCCAAGTCAGCAATTCATTGTTGCTGATTTGTCCGTCCTCATCCTGATCAAGTATGGGCCGGCCTGCCAGATCAAGCTGCAACAGAGGCGCATAGTGATGCAGGATGCGCAATGTGTAGCTGCTCTGCTCTGTATCCACAGGCAGCACTACTTCGCCTTGCATGTTGCTGGCGGCAGAGACATGCTGCTCCGGCTCTCCAAAACTCAGGCAGACCTTGGCACCGGCCAACGCCTGCCCGGTCTCATCTTGCACACGTACCAATAATCCTTGCGACTGCCAAACATACTGTGCCTGCACAGGGCACGGCGTCCCCAGGCGTGGCGTCTGGCTGCTGTCGCCAAACAGGTGCATAAGCTCATAAAAGTACTGTGCGGCATCGCTTTCGCTGTCAGTCGTCGTTTGGCAGTAGCGCACCCCTTCCAATACTGCGTCCAATGTCAGTGCGCCGATTTCGGGCAGGGATTCATGCCAATGCAGCAGCGAGTCCGTGAATTTCCAGAGTGTGACTATGGGGGCACGCCAGTAGGTCTCGCCGGTGCTGGCCAGCACTGCGGCTGCACCGCCTGCCACGTTTTTCATCAGAGCCTCGCTCAGGCAGTCACTTGGCTTATAGGCGAAATTTCCGCTGTCACAGACCGGGGCGATCACGTAGGGCAGGGCACCCTGATTGGTCAATGCCCCTGCATGTGAAATATTAAAGTCGCTGGTTTTAAAGCGTTCCACATAACCATGCCCTAAATAGTAAAACAGTGCAGTGCCGGCATTGAGTGAGTTGCTTACCGCAGAAGCGCAGGGCATTGGAGTTTTACCGTCATACAAATAAATACTGTTACTCAGCAGTTCATCTTCCAAAAGCCGTCCTCGGAGACGCTCCATATAGATATGGTCCTCGCGTACTTTTGAGTTGTCTTCGGCAATAAAGGCATTGTCCCAATCAAAGGTGTTATTGCTGCCGCCATTGTCGTTGGAGGCCATAAACAGGCCGCTTTGTCGCCAAGTTTCGTTGCCGCTCTGTCCCTGCTCATAGCTTTGCAACTTGGTAAGTTGAGCCAGTAGCTCGGCTTTGCTGTTGACGCTGACCCGCGAGAGCATCAGGTCGGCGGCATAATCAGGAGAATCCGGCGTGGCGTCGCTCATCAAGGCATACGGGGCGTCGGTACTCACTGCCCGACTAATAGACGGATTTGGCGACATGCCATTCCATTTGCTGCTTAAGCGCCAGGGTGGCACCCAGTCCCAGTCGCCGCAGAGTATCACATGGCTGAGGTTTTGCTCTTGATAGAGTTGAGCGATATAGCCGTATATACCTTCGGAGCCGGAGCCGGTCTCATCGGGATAAGCCGCGATGCTGACCTGGTAGCCCAAGCGCTGCTTCCAGAGTATGAAGTCTGCGGCAGTCTCTTGCCAGTCTGTAGGCAAAATCAACAAGAGATGTCCTACTTCATACTGTGTATTGCCATGGCTAAGCTGGCCGGCATTCAAAAACAACCGGCTCTGCAAGGCGGCAAAGCCGGCATTGTCATCCAAGACAGGCAGGTTGTGCTCGTCTATATTGTCGCTTCGCAGCCGGAGTTGTGCTTCAAAGCTGCGCGTGACCAGCAGCTGTCCCTGCTCAGGCAGATATTGCAGCGGAGTGACTTGTACCCCTACGCCCTTGACGCGACGTAAATGATAAGGCCTGCCCAGAGAGCTTAAACTCGCAGGGAAGCGCTGACTGCCCCCATATACGTCCGGATTAGCGGTGGCCATGCCCCAAGGGCCGCTTTGACGTAGCAAATTGCCCGCCGATGGCAATGGTGGCAGACAATTGATGCGTTCCTGATCCAGTGCGACTATGCGCAGCTCATATTCGGCATTTTCCGGCAGGGCAAAATCACAGCGATACACCGGCAACTCCGGCTTGCCTCTCTGTTGCAAATACCAAGGGGCGGCACCATTTGTAAAGCGCACATAGCTATAATTCCCGTCTGGACGCTTTAACTCAAGTATTTCGAAATCGGGCAGTTTAAACGCAAAACGCCACTCCCCCGGACTGTGGGAGAGCAGCGTAAATGAAGCCATCGAATTTTCTTGTCTATTCGCTTCGAGCTGATTTTCTGCGTAGCCATGCTCTTGGTCATGCGCAGAATCAGGAGCATCCCGTCTCGTTGTCGCCAAGTCTTCCGCAGTGTCTCGAGGCCGTTTTTCGCCTCGAAAAATTCCGCCCTTGTTCAGCTCCCGAGCGCAAAGCAGCCAAACGATCAGTGCCAGCCTAATCGCGTGTCGTTGCCAATAATGCTGTGTTTTCGGGGATAACATGGCGAATTACTGTGTTCGATCATGGAAGGCTCGCGCCCCGAATCAAGGCTTAACAACGGCGATAAGCATGGCTGGAAAGCGGCCTTACTTCCATTTATAGACCAACTTGGCAAAGTAAGTGGTGTCCATGCGCTTGGCATCATCAGAGACCAGGTTGTTGTATTCGTTGGAAATACCCAGGCGCAGGCTCAGCGGTTTCGAGAAAAGCAGGGGTATATCCAGGGCGCTTTCGTGATAGATACGGTAGTCATCGTAATTATTCAAGCCCGGGGTGTAGGTCAGGTCACTGATCAGGGTGCCCCATTCATCGATTTGGCGCTCATAGTGCAGGTTGACATCCAGCCCGTAGGCGTTGTCTGCTTCGCCGTCTTCGTATTCTTTGCGTTGAATACTGGCACCGATGCGCAGGCGTAGCTCAGTGGTTTCTTCCTTGAAGAAGAAGTAACCGTAGCCGGCGACCAGCTGCTTGCGCCATTCCAGGCCGCTGTACTTGTCTTTCTCAATCTCGCCACGCACGAACCAGGAATTCAGGCTCTGGGCTATGCTGTGCTCGTAATCAAAACCACCACGATAAGCTTTCTCATTTGTATTGCTGTTTTCACGTGCATAGCTGCCGTTGAGATAGAGCAACAGACGGTCTTCAGGCCCAACTAAGGTGGTTTTCAGACCGGCACCACCGGTGAATTTCTCAGTATTGCCGGTTTTTCCGGACACATCGACGTAGGCCTCACCGGACCAAACTCTGCCCTTAGGCGGTTCCGGCAGTGTAGGGTCTGCGGCACCCTCGCCCCAGAGCGCTTTCAAATCCTGCAAAGCGAAGCTGCCACTCCCGCCGGCAATCAGCAGCTGCCCGTCATCGCCGGGCAGCAGACGTCCGGAGATGCGCTGCTCATTTTGCAGAAGACCATTGAAACTACCTTCAGTCTCAATTTTAAGTATCTGGCTCTGCTCAATTTTTAGCTCGCCGGCCGAGGCGCTTTTTAAGCTAACCTTGCCATCGAGCAGCAATCCGATTTCGCCTACCAGGACACTGCCGTCAAGCAGCCAAAGTTTATCAGCCTTGAGTACCGAAACCGTCAATAAGAGGCAGAAAATCGGCAGCAGTTTTTTAAACATGATGTGCAATCCTTTTCCTTTGGAAGTAAAACCGATAAAATAACGGGTGAAAGAATAATATAACTCCGGTAATAAAACAGAGCAATCGCAAAAGACACGGAATTGGGAGAATGAGGCCGTCGGAATAGTCTCTCAAGTGCCGGTTTTAGTGGTTAATATGTGCTGATGAGGGGTGCAAACAAGTAGAGCCCAGTACCGGCGTGGCAAGTATAGGAATAGAATTCTTTTGCTTCTTTTCGTTTCCTTTTGTCTGCTACTTCTCTGGGTTCTTCTGCTATATTATGCCGAATGAGTTTTCAAGATCGGCAGCTCACATTTCAAAGGATAGGCGCGCAGTATGATAAAAATTGAGTTCCCTTTTCATGGTGCGGTGTTGCATCATCGCTACGGCTTGCAGACAGATGAAGGCCTGCATATAGAGGTACAAGGACAAGCGCCTTTGGAGGCGCAGGTCAACGTAAATGGCGTTGAAGCACGCCGCAAAGGCGAGCGCTTTTTTGCGCCACTGACCTTGACTTCATTCCGCAATGAGATACAGGCAAGTTACAGCTCCGTGCAGGGCAGCGGTGAGCACCGCATAGAAGTAGTCTGGCATAAGCAGTCATGCAAACGCTATCGGGTTTCCATAGACGATAATATATTCTTTTTGCGCGACCTTTACCAAAAGAAACCTAAAGATATATTCGACAATCATTATCTGGCTATTTTGAAGCGGTTGCATCAGAGCTACGGCAGCAAATTCTCCTGCAACCTGTTCTATTCCACTCCGGAACATGACTTCGATCTGTCACAGATGCCGGATTGCTGGAAAAGCCAGTTTGAAGACAATAGCAACTGGCTGAAATTTACTTTTCACGCTAAAAACGAATTCCCTGACCGACCATATCAATTCGCCGATGCGAAAGAAATTTTAACGGACTTAAATCTGATAAAGGAGCAGATACTGCGCTTCGCCGGCGAAAACAGCTATTGTATACCAACTGTCGTGCATTGGGGACAAGTCCCCGCAAGTCTCTATAAAACCCTGTACGAACAGGGACTGCGGGTGCTCAGCGGATACTTCGTCAAAAGTGAACTGGGTTATGACGTACACTACAGCATGGATGCAGTGCGCAGTAATTACCTGAGCAGCCATGACGCACTCATGGATATGGACAGTGGCATGTGCTTTAGCCGGGTAGATATGGTGATCAACAGTACACCACTGGAAGATATAGTCCCCATACTCACTGAACGCATGATGGACAGAGATAACGCCGAATTCATGGACCTGCTCACCCACGAGCAGTATTTCTGGCCTTTCTATTTCAATTATGTGCCTGATCACGAGCAAAGAATGGCTGCCGCTTTTCAATTCCTTGACGAGCACGGCTACGAGCCGATCTGGATGCATGAGGGCTTAATGGGCGTTTAACGCCGGCGTAGAATTTACCACTAAGAGCGGGAGTAGTGCTGATGCAGATAAAATTAGGTTTTCACGGAGCTACCGGCAACGTTACTGGCTCGCGCTATTGTCTTAGTGCCAATGGCAAAAATATCCTTATCGATTGCGGTCTCTTCCAAGAGCATGACCTGAAGGGACGTAATTGGGTCAAATTCAGCCTTCATCCCAGCAAAATCGATGCAGTAGTTCTGACTCATGCGCATTTGGACCATTGCGGCCTGCTGCCTAAAATGGTGCGTGAAGGATTCAGAGGCAGAATATACTGCAACAGCGCTACAGCTGAGATCGCTAAAATCGTCCTGCTCGATAGTGCACGTATCAATCAAGAAGATGCTGATTTCAAAAGAAGGCGGCATGAAAGGGAAAAACGCAAGCCCAAGTATCCGGCTGTTCCGTTATATACCGAAGAGGATGCCATGGCTACTTTGCCGCTGTTCTTTGCCTGGAATCAGAAACGTCCTCTGAACATAGGTGAAGGCCTGGAGTTGGAATTCATCGAGGTGGCGCATATTCTCGGCGCCAGCTCGGTGCGCATAACTGTCACCCAGGGCAGCGAAAAACGTAGCCTGGTCTTCTCTGGTGACATAGGCCGCTGGGATATGCCTATCCTGCGCGATCCGGCCCCGATCGGAGAGGCAGACTATGTTATCACAGAATCAACTTACGGCGATCGTGTACATGGTGCGCAGCAAGACATTGCCTCAGACCTGGCTCGCATCGTAATGGAAACTCGCGAAGCCGGCGGCAACCTGCTGATTCCCAGCTTTGCCATAGAACGTACCCAGGAACTTATTTTCTTCCTCTCACAGCTGCTGTATGAAGACCGCATCCCACACCTGCGCATCTTTGTTGATAGCCCGATGGCCATCAGGGTCGGCAAGGTGTTCAGGAATCATCCGCATCTTTTTGATGACGAGGCCAGGCAGCTTATGCGTAGCTATAGACCCAGTAATATCACTCTTACGCGTAGCGTGGCCGACTCTAAGTCCATCAACCACATACGCGGTACAGCCATTATTATTGCCGGCTCGGGAATGTGTACCGGCGGGCGCATCAAGCACCATTTGGTAACCAATATAGAACGCCCGGAAAGCACGGTGCTCTTTGTCGGCTACCAGGCACGAAATACCTTGGGCAGATTGATTTTAGACGGACAGGAACAGGTGCGTATACTGGGCGAGATGTATCAGGTCAAAGCCAGAGTGGAAAAGCTTACCGGATTCTCAGCGCATGCTGATAAAGATGAGCTTATGCGCTGGCTCGATAGCATAAGCACTACACCGCGACGGGTCTTTGTGACTCACGGCGAACTACAGGCAGCTGACGCACATGCCGAAAATATACGCCAACAAAAAGGCTGGCAGGTAGAAATGCCGGAATACCAACAGGAATATGTTCTGGACTAAGATATGGCAAGACGACACCTAATGCAATAATTAAATTTTCCGGAGAATTTTCGTGATAAAATTTACTCATCAAGGCAACACTTACCAGATGCAGATAGAAAATGGTCTTGATCTGGAACAAATACTGCGTTTGGATGAAGCGATCTGGGTAGCTATGAGCGCCCCTGTGGACGCCTTTCAGTGCGATGCGCGTTTCTTGCAATTTATCGAGTCCGATAAAAATGGGCAAATCGGCAGCGATGAACTTAAGCAGGCCATCGCATGGCTCTTGCAGCAATTGCCGGATCATGCCGCCATCACCAAGGAATTTGACGGTAAAATCAAACTTGCAGATATTTGTACTGGCCCGGAAGGAAGCAAGCTGGTCGATTCAGCTAAATATGTCCTGGCGGACTTGGGGGAGCAGGAGCAGGACCACATTACTCTTGAATACATACGCAAGTTCCAAGGCATAGTGCGTGACCGCCCTCTGAATGGCGATGGCATCCTATCCGTGAATTCAGCCAAGGCCTCAAAACTGCCGCTCATGGAGCAATTTCTCAAGGACGCTATAGCAGCTACCGGCGGCAGCCCCGATGCAGATGGCAGCCAAGGCGTCAATGCTGAGCAGATTAACCAGTTTCTCGATGCCTTGCCGCAGTTTCTGCAATGGAAAGAATTGGCTCGACTTCATGTGGACGAAGAACGCAGCCCGGTTATGAGCTTGGGCATAAAGACCCCCGAGCTTTACCAATTGCTAAATGAAAACGCCGACAAGGTCGAGCATTTTTTCCGGCTTTGCGAATTGCTCGCTTTTGATGCCCGGGTCAGCGACAAAACCCTGAGCAACGCTATTAAAGTACAGGAGTTTGATCCTGCTAAGGCAGACGAAGTGCAGGAATATGTGCTTGGCTTGCCGTTGGCACAGCCTAATATCGAGGGCAAACTGCCTCTGGATGCAGAAAAAATTAACCCTGCTTTCCGTTCATGGTGGCAAGCACTTTGTGAACAAATAATCCGCCCCGAGCTTAAGCCGGAAAGTGATTATATTGACGCTGCCGATTGGCAGCAAGCTAAAAGCCTGCTGGCACCCTATGAGGCCTACTTGGCCGATAAAAAAGGCGCAATAGTAGAAAATGTACCCATGGAGAATTTGCAGGCTTACCAGGATTGCAAAGAGCTGCGAGGCGAGGCCGCCGATCTGATCACTCGCGATCAGGCCGTGGCTGAAACCCTGAAGGCGGCTGATGAGGTAGAGCGCTTGCTGCTTTATCGCGCTAATTTGTTGCGCCTGGCCAATAATTTCGTCAGCTTCCCGGAACTGTATGCTCCGCAACAACGCGCCATGTTTGAACGTGGTTCGCTGGTTATTGATGGACGATGGTTCAACTTGGCTTTCCCGGTCAAAGACTTGAATGCACATCTGAACCAAGCTAAGAAGAGCAGCCTCTTTGTGCTATATGTGGAGATTTTTCGCTCCGCAACAGAGAAGCCGATTGTAGCTGTGCCGGTGACTACTGGCAGCAAAGGGAATCTGGCCGTAGGCAAAAGAGGCGTATTTTTCGATCTGGAGCGTAACGAGTATCCCGCCTTGGTAGTACAAATCATAGAAAATCCGGTATGCTTGGCCGAAGCACTGGTCGCACCATTTGTTAAAGCTTGGAGTATGACCGAGAAAAAGATAGAAAGCTGGTCATCGAGTACAGAAAAAGCCTTTCAGGAGAAATTTGATAAGGCTATCACGATTCCACCGGCCGGCACGGCAGTTCCTGCCCCGCCGCCTGCCGCCGGTGCCGGTGCCGGTGCATTCCTCGGCATCAGTGTGGCCTTTGCCGCCCTGGGTTCTGCCTTCGCTTTCATAAGCAAGACCATCGCCGGGATGAGCGCCATAGCTATCATTGTGAGTGTTATTTGTGGTGTGCTCATACTGATATTCCCTATCAGTTTGCTGGCTATCTTGAAATTGCGCCGGCAGGATATTAGTTCACTGCTGGAAGGCAGTGGCTGGGCTATCAACTCACGTATGCGACTTAATAACAAGCAAAGAAGACAATTCTCACGCTTTGGCTTGTACCCAGCGGACGCTATCGGCACTCCACGTAATCGTAGCCTGAGCATAATCCTCTTCCTGATCCTGATTGTATTGCTTGTAATTGGCGGGTGTAAGCTTTATCGACATATCAAGCCGAAACCTGTGCCTGCGCCCGAAGCTGCCCAAACTACAGCGCCTGCACCGGCGGCACCGACAACACCTGCTGCACCCACACCGGCGGCTCCATAAATATCCGCAATATAAAAGTGCCGCAAGCATGCGGCGCCACAGGACAGGCCCCATCGGCCCCGGCGCCCGCCTCGCCGGTTGTTGTCCTGCGGCCGGGCATACCCGCCCGGCATCCCGCCGATC
>JAAZKR010000110.1 GCA_012799725.1 Oligosphaeraceae bacterium
CTGGAAAAGTTCAAAACTGGACGACATACTTTAGAAGAAAACTTCAGGAATCAGACCTTTTAGTTCACAACACCACTTGACTTTTTCATAACAGGTTACGCATGGTGCAGCCCTTGTCAGGGCTCAGCCGCCTTTTGGCCTCTGTCCGTATTTGGCCTGATGAGCGTTACGGGGTTGGAGGAAATGACTCCATCACAACCGCCTGTCGGGTTCAGGCCGGAAATGCTGCCCTTCCCCTCCGGGAGAGGGGTTGGAGGAGATGACTCCATCACAACCGCCTGTCGGGTTCAGGCTGGAAATGCTGCCCTTCCCCTCCGGGAGAGGGGCCGGGGCTGAGGGCAGTCATCATAGTCGCCTTTCGGCTTCAGTCCGCATCGGAAGAAGCTCTGATTATCGGTCAAGAGGAAAAGTCAACTGCTTTTTTTAGAGTTAAGCATTTCTGACATGAAAGTTACTGGTGAGCCATACGTGACCGGCTCAAAATCAAAGCCCGATATTTTTGTTGCCACACTCTCATTTCGAGACAAGAAAAAGGCTGGCCCTGCCATCGTAAACTTGGAAATATGAAAACTAAATTTTTCTTAAGGGTGCAATATGTCTGGAAAAAACATCTTTCTCAATGGAATATGGCATCTTTCCGGTCGGCGGGAAATGTCCCATGCAGTTCCGGCAGAACGCTTGGAGCAGGCGGACTTTTGTCTTACGGATGCCACAGTGCCCGGAAATATTGAATCCGAACTTCAGACAACTGAACCTCGGGTTCAAAAAAAGGAGAATTTTGGGGGAGACCATCAATAATCAACTTAACATAAACAGTAACAAGGGGTTAAATTCCATTTTAACCGATGTTATTTGACAGAACCAAAAAACAAAAAAGGATTGCAAAAATGAAAAATGTTCTGGAAAGTTTTTCTTGCAAGGGAAAAGTTGCACTTGTCACCGGCGGTGCTGGTCATCAGGGAGGCTATGGGGCACAGATTTCCGAGGCTCTTTACGAAGCGGGAGCAATCGTCTACATCGCCTCACGTAATGAAGAGAAACTAAAAGAGTTTGCCGCGAAATACCCCGGAATGCGCACCATAGTACTTGACTTGGCCAGCGAAGAGGATATACGGAGCTGTATCAAAGCGATTGTGTCAGAAGCCGGCAAGATCGATATTCTTGTCAATAATGCAGTTCTTCGCACAGCGCTTTCCCAATGGGACCTGCCGATGGAAGACTTTGACCGCAGTATGCACGTCAATGCTTCGGCGCTCTTTCTCATCACCCGGCTTGCCGCAGAAAATATGAAACTCCGGAACGAAGGCTCGATTATCAATATTGCCAGCTACATGGGGATGCTCGGCCTTGATCCGGCGAACTATGTGGGAACGGGCATGCAGACCGAATCGGAGGCCTGGCCATCGCCTGTCTATCACTATGAAAAAGGCGGCATGATCAACTTCACCCGTTGGGCGGCGAGCGTGTTGGGCAAGTACAATATCCGCGTCAATTCGGTCAGTTTGGTCGGTTATTGCGCAGAGTGGGAGACCGAGCCCTCAACCTTCACTCGCAACCACGCGGCAGCAACGTTGCTGGGAAGGCTCTGCAATTCTACCGACCTCAAAGGCGGGATCGTCTATTTGGCCAGCGATGCATCAAGTTTCGTCACTGGGACAAACCTTGTGATCGACGGCGGTTATTCCGCCAAATAGACATTTTACAGACCATATATAGACCCCGTCCAAAAAGGGTTCCGAGCCCATTTTATCCGTAGATAATGCAGATTTTTAGGATTAAGTCAGACAGATCAGTCAGATTGACAAATGACAAAAATGCTTGGTTTAAAGTTGTTTGATTCATCACAAAACTTTGCACATCAATAAATTGGAAATTTAATGGGGTCTAGTTCAGACAGTCTTGCTCGAAAAATAGTTCTTGGGGGAGCTGCCATACTTCTTTTTGAACTCTGTGGCGAAATACTGCGGCGAAGAATATTTCAGTTTTGCCGCTATCTCTTTTACAGAGTAGATATTTGCATGCAATAAGCTGAAAGCTTTTTCCATTTTTTGATCCAGACAATAGCTGATTGGAGATGCATGCAGATATTTCTTGAACATCCGGTGCAAGGTGGCGCTGCTGGTGCCAGTATGACGGACGAGCTTATCGATGCTGATCTTATCCGAAAGATTTTCATGGATGTATTCCAGTGCGCGTTGGAGTTCGGGCGGTCGTGCCATGGCGGCACACTGGGCGGATAGTTAATGCA
>JAAZKR010000111.1 GCA_012799725.1 Oligosphaeraceae bacterium
AAAAAAAATTTCCATATGTCCGAAAACACCCCAGCTGAGACAGATTTAAGCGTAGCGCGCACAGTACTTGCCGAGGATAAGCAGGTGCAAAGATTCATGCAATATCTGCGCCAAGAGCGCAATTGCAGCGAACACACCTGTAAGAATTATTTTCAGGACATAGCGCACTTTATCAGCCTTAACGAGTCCCTATTCAAGCAAGCCGGTACCGCCCTGCCCTGGGCTCTATGCCAGGAGCGTCATGCCCGTAACTTTGCAATGCGTCTATCCGCCGCAGGTCTACAGCGTGGAACGGTAAACCGCAAGCTTTCCAGCCTGCGTTCCTTCTTTCGATTTTTACTACGAGAGGAACTAGTGCCAAACAACCCTTTTCAGCTTGTGCCAGGTCTGCGTACTGCGCGCCGGCTGCCTATGGTACTCAGCATCGAGCAGGTCAGCGCATTACTTGATGCGCCGGCTGCCTACCATCAGCAAAAGCTGGACAGCGATACTTCAGGCCAGCGTACACAGGCTACTGCGTTCGTGGTCGCCAGAGACAGCGCCATATTGGAGGTAATTTACAGTGCCGGCCTGCGTATCAGCGAGGCCACGGACTTAAATTACGAGGATTTGGATCTGCTTAGTGGCCTATTTAAAGTATGCGGCAAAGGTGGCAAAGAACGTCTTTGCATGCTGGGTAAGCCGGCTGTACGAGCCTTGCAGAAATATTTGAAGCAACGCGAGAAACTAGGGTTAGCCGGGAGCAGGCAAAAAGGCGCGCTTTTCCTAAATCAGCAGGGAGGGCGCATTACGCCGCGCTCGGTGGAACGCAGCTTCAAGGATTACGTGCTCTTCCTGGGCTTGCCAGCGGATTGCACCCCGCACAAACTGCGGCATTCCTTCGCCACCCATCTGCTCAGCGCCGGTGCTGACCTGCGCAGTGTGCAGGAAATGCTCGGGCACAGCAGCCTTTCAACCACACAAATATACACCCATGTCGATATAGGCAGGTTGATTGAAGTATATGCCAAAACACATCCCAAAGCCTGATGGCCGGATCAGCTGGATATCTATGAGATGGAATGCAATACTAATTATTTATGCACTTTACGCAGACTGGCGGCCGGGATGTCTTCTTCCTCTCTATATTTTGCCACGGTTCGTCTGGCAACCTGAAAACCCTGCTTCTTAAGCGCTTCGCTAATTTTTTGATCGGAGAGCGGTTTGTAGGGATTTTCCTGATTAATAATCTCGACTATGCGCTGTTTAATAGCACGACTCGATACCTCTTCGCCATCATTTTTGCTGCTGTAGCCGCTGCTGAAGAAGAATTTTAGCGGAAACAACCCCTGCGGGGTCTGCACATATTTATTAGCAACAGCCCGGCTAATAGTGGTTTCGTGCAGCTCAAGCAGTTCAGCGACTTCAGCCATAATCAGCGGCTTAAGCTTAGCCACCCCTTCTTCAAGAAACTCGCTTTGTAGCATAATCAAAGCTTCACCTATTTTACTCAGGGTGCTCTGACGCTGATCAACAGCCCAAAGCAATTGCCTGGCTGAGGCCTCCTTGTCACGTAAATATTTTTGGTCTTGGCTAGCTGAGCATTGTTTTTTTAATTCTTCAAGATATTCTTCGTTCACTATCACCCTGGGCAAGACCTCGTAATTAAGCTGCACAGTCCATTGCCCGAACTCGTTTTTATCTATGCGCAGGTCTGGAGCTATACTAGGCGCCACACGGCTATCAAAAAGGCTGGCTGGACGCGGTGCCAGTTTTCTTATGCGCTGCAAGGCCTCTTGCACCTCCTCCAAATCGGCATCCACCTGTTCGGCAATAAGTGGCAAGCGATTCCGCGCCAAGTCTTCAAGGTGACGGTCCACTATATCCCAGGCTATGCTGCCCTTCTCTTTGTAGTAAGCGAGTTGCAAGAGCAGGCATTCGCGTAAATCGCGTGCAGCCAAGCCTGGCGGATAGAATGATTGCAGTAAGCGAATGCCGGCCTGCACCTGCTCTGGTTCTGCATCGCATGCAAGCGCCAGCTCTTCGACGTCTAAAGTCAGATAGCCGGAGCTATCCAGATAGCCGGCCAGTTGCAAAGTCAATGCACGCAGCTCAGGCTGCTCAGCGGTTTGTTCGAATATTTGTTCTGCGAGCAGATCATGAAAACTGGGCTCCCGTGTGATGGAGTCGAAAAAATAGCGTCTGCGCTCTTCAACCTCGGCATCCGGGCGGGAAGAGTAGAAGTCACTGCTGAAGTTATCCAAGTTATTGGCGCTCAGGTCCTCGAGCAGTGCCGAACTTAGGTTTTCGTCTTTCTCGATGATATCAGCTGCCAAGTCCGCCTTGAATTGCTCTTCATTCCTACTATCAGTACCGACAAGATTGCTTTCCAGAACTTCATTAGCAGGTTTGATCAGCTCCAGTAACGGATTTATCTGAATTTCTTGCAGCAATTTCTGTTCAAGTTCCAGACTGGTAGCTTGCAGGATTTCCAGGGACTGCAGTTGCTGCGGTGCCATAACCTGCTCTTGACGCTGACTGATATTAAGATTTTGCCCAAGATGCAACTGCATAATTCATATATTTAATTCACAGCCATGCATAATCTGTGAATACAAAAATTTAAAGTTCAAGGTGTAATTTTTTATTGACGATTAAAAGATGTCATAAGATATCATCTGACAAAAACAATTTCAAGCGCAGTTTCAGCGGCCAAGCCCGGCAATCTGTTTCGTTTTGGTTCGCAAACAAACAAGAATAAAACCCGAAGAAAGCACAAGATATGGTTTTACTACTGTCTGCGCAACAGCAAACAATCAAATATGAATTCCGCAAATAGAGGCAGATATTTCAGCAATGGTTCTTAATCTGTTATAATCTGCAAAAAAAACCGGATGCCGACGGCATCAGCTTGCTCATTTTACTTTTCTTGTCTCCCAGAGCAATTCTGCCAGCTTACGAGACGCATCGGCATGTGCAAAGTTGCATAGATTGTCTGCCATTTTTTGCCATTGCTGCGGATTGTTCTGCCAATCGGTGAGCAAGTTGCACAAGCTAGCTGCATTTGCCTTATCCTGCGGCAACAACTTGGCCGCTTCAGCCTGCTGTAAGACTTCAGCATTCATGCGTTGATGATCATCGGCGGCACTAGGCAGGGGGATGAGGATTAGCGGTTTCTGATATAATGCCAGCTCGCAAATACTAGAAGCGCCGGCACGGCAGATCACCAAGGCTGCACTATGAAAGGCTTTTTCTATACTTCCCTCACTGCGTTTGACCAGAGCCGGGATGTCGACGGCATCATATGCTTGTTGCAATGCCTGGTTGTCATCCGTGCCACTGAGATGAATAAATTGTAGCGGCTCAGGAAGCTTAGCAATATCAGCAAGGCTCTGAAGCATAAGCTCATTGATGAAACCGGCACCTTGACTGCCGCCGAAGACTAGAATGGTAGTGCGCTCACTGCTTAAGCCTAGCTCGTCAAGGTATGCAGACACTGTGGCTTGCGGCAAGCTCAAGCCGTCCACTATCGCCTGACGCAACGGCATTCCTAAGGTCGCCGATTTACGGCCTTGCAATTGTTTTTCATAGCGTAAGGGCAAACTCAGGGCTATGCTTTCCGCCTTTCGGATTAACCAGCGATTAGCCTTGCCCATGAAAGAATTACCCTCATGCAGAACCAAGGGTAATTCTTTCCGGGATAATGCTAAACAGGCGGGCACTGCGGCAAAGCTCCCCATACCCAGAAGTATGTCCGGTTTCAAATCCTTTAACTCTGCTCTGGCCCGCATAATGCAACGAAGCATACGGACGGGAAAAAGTATGGCCTGTGAAAGACTGCGTGGCAAGCGCACTGCGGGAAGCTCACGCGCGGCTATAGAAGCGGAGGCAGCTATGCTTGCCTGCTCGGCAACATGCTTGCCGGCAAGCAGGAGAGTGACGCGTCCGCCTAAAGCGGCAAACTCCCGTGCTACTGCCAAACTGGGATAGAAATGTCCGCCGGTACCGCCACAGGCGATAGCTAAATGAGGCTGCTCGGGAGCAACAGGCATAAAATGAGAATCCGAAAAAATAGTGCAATAATTTTAGACACCACGACAGGCAGAGCCTGCCGAATAGATTAAAGCGGCAGGCCCAAACTACGTCCCTCCCAGCTGGCTGGCCGATTGGAGGGTAAAGTACTATTTGGATCAGTAGCGTCTACAGCTACGCAGGAAGTCAGTATGAGCACTCCTAGGCAGAGAATAGCAAAGACAAGTCGATTCATGGCGCGTCCCCCAAGTGGACTAAAAGCAGCGTGCCTACTATGGTTCTGGCGTTCAGAAAACAAACAGGGTGCGCATTTCAAGGAATTGAAAGACCAACAGAGCCAACAAGGAGATGGTAGCCAGTAACATGCAGATTGCAAACATTTTTCTCATATGTCAGTCCTCTTCTGTAGCCGGAGCTCTTACAGCCGTGCGTTTTTTTTCCTTGGATGCTCTAGCATCGGCACTATCGAGTTTTTTCATATGCATGGCCGAGACAATGACACCATCGCCTTCTTTCAAGGCGCTGATGTTGCCACTATAGATATCGACTATAGCCTGATAAGGCGTGGCTTTGATGACCTTCAATGTGGCTAAATATTCACCTTTGCGCATCGCTGCCAGGATCACTCCAGGCATAACATCGCGTTCGGTGAGATCAATCACGGCAAAATCATATTCGCGATTAACTAACAGTATAGAGCCATTCTTTTCAGTTGCAACCTCGTCCATGGAACTAATAGCCTCGCCTTCCTCCTCATCACCGGCGATGCCAATAAAGGAAGATAGTTGGCGCTCCATATTATCAAGCTTGGCGCTGAGCTGGGCTTTTGCCTCTTCCAAGTTACGGTTGCTGTCTTCCAAAGCAGCGATGGCTTCCTTTTGTTTGCTGTACTCGGCCTCCAAGGCTTCTTTGCGTATCAATTCCTCATTCAAGGTTTTTAAGTCAGTGGCAAGTCGCCCCATTTCCTCGAGCATCAACTTAGTGTTGTTGCGCGCCAAATTAGCCGGTCTCACTTTCCAGGTATGCTTATTCACGGTTTGTACTGCACCGGCTATTCCCTTCACCATCAGATCATTTCTTTCCTTGAAGTCTTGCGCTGCGGTTTTAAAGGGATCGAAAGCGGCGGTGACTTCATAGTCAGCCGCTTGGCTATTGCCATCTGCATCGGTTTTTACTGGTCTTCTCAAGACGCTTTCGGGCACCGAGCTTTGCATGAGCGCAGCGATCTCATTGACATTTTTCAAGATGGCCAAGTCTCTTTCAGCCACGCTATTAGCATGGGCAAGCAATGTTGTTGCCGTATCATTATATTTTGCCAGGTTTTGCAAATCGTTGTTAGAGGGTAAAAGCTCCGCAGGGTAGCCAAGTATACTAGCGGTTTCCAGCATATTTGCGGAGAGCTGATTCCTCTGTTTGACAATCTGGTCGGCAAGACCAACTATACTGTCCACGCTTTTCTTATAAGCACCGCTCTGGTTCTTCTCTGAGCTCTTATATGCTTCCCAACCCAAGCTGCCTCCCTCCTTAGGACTGCTTTTGCTGCTGGGCGTAAAGCTGATTTGACCAGCTACGCCCGAGGCGCTGCCGGTATCAAGATTCTGCGCCGTATTAGCCAAGCCACCGGCTAGAATGGCGGCTCGATCACGGAAATGCGTTCTTTGATTTGACAGTATGAAACTCAGAACTGCCGCCGTAATGGCAAGAACAACAACCACAGGGCCAAGAATTTTACCCAGACTACCCATAAAAAGCTCCCTATGTGAAAAGCGACAAAAAAATGCGACGCAACTAAAGTTTCAAGTTTGGACTTTGTTATCCAAAGCCTCCCATTATTCTGCCAAAAAACCGCGCCGAATATTGACCATGAAACAATATAGCACAATCACAGCTAAAAAAAAGCGCTAACAACGCAAATTATACTATAAAATCAACTTTGCAAGCGAAAACGCGAAATTTTGTCGTTTTATGGCATATTTAATTCAATATTATCTGTGACTAATGAACAAAACTCTGTGATTGAGATGCCATGAGAACTCATCAACCATGTTTGTCCAGCATGGCTTTTTGTCGGCAGCATCTATGTACTATCCTTTCGGATGTTTTTACACTTCTTTTGCTCTTTTCCGCTTGGCTTGAATTTCATTTGAAGCATCATTACATTATACATTTCACATTCACATTCAACGAGGTTACAAACTCATGATCGAACTTGATTTTTCTAAAAGCGCTGATGGTTTGATCCCGGCTATTGCCCAAGACTATCAAAGCGGCGAAGTGCTGATGCTGGCCTACATCAACCGAGAGGCTTGGGAAAAAACTCTGCAAAGCGGTGTTGCCACTTACTGGACGCGGTCCAGGCAAAAACTGTGGGTCAAGGGCGAAAGCTCTGGCAATGTGCAGAAAGTCAAAGAGATACTGGTAGATTGTGACTTGGATACGGTCATCTTTAAGGTAGAACAGATAGGCGGCGCCGCCTGTCATGTGGGCTACAAAAGTTGTTTTTATCGCAAGGTCGAGGCCGATGGCAGCCTGACTGTACAGGGCAAACCTGTTTTCGATCCGGAAAAGGTCTATCAAAAATAAGAGGGAATCATGTCTGTATTAAGACTGGCACTACCCAAGGGCAGCTTGGAAGAAACTACTGTAGAGATGTTCCGGCGCGCCGGATATAAAATCAACATAAATTCGCGCTCATACTATCCTGAAATCGATGATCCTGAGATCGAGTGCATGCTGATCAGAGCGCAGGAGATCGCCAGATACGTAGAGACCGGCATCATGGACGCAGGTCTGACTGGTTACGATTGGATTCTGGAAAATTCAGCCGACGTAGTCGAGATTGCCGAGTTGGTTTACGGCAAAGTCGGGCGTCGTCCCCTACGCTGGGTGCTGGCAGTACCCAATGACTCTCCTATCCGTTGCGCCCAAGACTTGGAAGGCAAACGTATCGCTACTGAAGCCATAGGCATGACCCAACGCTATCTGCAAAAACATCAAGTCAATGCCAAAGTCGAGTTCAGTTGGGGCGCCACTGAAGTCAAGCCGCCATATCTGGCCGATGCCATCGTTGAGATAACTGAGACTGGCTCCAGCTTGAAGGCTAACAATCTGCGCATAGTCGACACCCTCTGCGAGACCACTACGCGTTTCATTGCCAACAAGGAAGCAGCCCAAGACCCCTTTAAGCGCCGTAAGATGGAGAGCATTGCCCTGCTGCTTACTGCAGTATTGGAAGCTGAGAATAAGGTGGGGCTGATGCTCAATGTGCACCAGAAACATCTGCAAGCGGTGCTGGATATCTTGCCCGCCCTGCAACGCCCGACTGTTTCCAGCCTTTCCGATCCTGAATGGCTATCGTTAAATACGGTATTGGATGCCAACCTGATGCGGGATTTAATCCCTGCTCTAAAAGAAGCTGGAGCAGTAGGTCTAGTAGAATACAAACTTAACAAGGTGGTGTTCTAATTGACTGCCATGACAGCAGTTGATACCGGCAGTAAATGCGGTATACAGAGGTCTCAAACACCTGCGAAGTCTCCTTAACGCGCAAGTCGGCACTCACTGCCTATTTTGCGGAATGAGGGATGCAGGGGTGGCTTGTTTCTCCTCCGGGTCCCAATCCCTGTCCCCCCTAACCTAAACTTGACATTGCTTCCCAAAAAAAGCCTGCCGGGCAGCGCTGATAGTGGCGCCGCCCGGCAGGCTTTTTTGCATTTTTTTAGGTTAGTTGTTTATTCGAAAAGCTTAGTCTTTCTTTTCAATCTTAGCTGACCATTCCTCGTATTTACGTGCTGCAAACTCGCGTCCACCTAAACCGAAAGCCAAGGCTATAGCCACACAGACTGCGCCAAGCAGCAGTGTGAAAGCGGTCTGTACGATAGGTCCGCCAATTTCCATGTTATGGATAGCGATCGCACCGGTAAAGACCAGCACGCAGCCTCTTACCAGGCCCACGACCAGCTTATTGCATTTGCCTTGCAAAAACTCCGAAACCAGGTTAGCCAGCCACATACCAATAAGCAGCACAACCAGGCCCACCAGGATATTGCCACCAAAGACCAGGAAAATCTGTATCAGCGCAGCAATATTGGGGAACGCCATGATATCGCAGGCGGCGATAGCTGCATTGAGGATAATAGCGACAAACACGATCTTGCCGACCAGTGCGGCAGGAGAAGTGTTGGAATCTTTGTCTTCTTTACCCACACCCAAGTGCGCCAGCAGCTTGTTGAAACCAAAATTTTCCAGCAGTTGTTGCACAAGATTGGCGACAAAGCGGCCAACCAGAACTGCCACGAAAACCAGCAAAGCGGCACCGATGAGATCACCGGCAGCATTGAGTATCTTGTCAAAAAGACCAGCGACAGACTCAGACAGAGAGTCGATCTGCAGCGCGTTAAGCGACGAAATCAACACCGGTATAGCGATCAACACATAGGCAACCACGCCTATCATACCGGAAAGGCCTTGGTTACCAAACAGCTTGGAAACACCAGCTTTTTCGCCCAGATTGTCCAAACTGCTGATTACTACCAGGCCGGATACGGTTTTGCGCACGATCTTAGCAGCCCAAAGACCGATAAAGAGAATCGCGCCAGCAGCCACTAGATTCGGGATGTACTCCAGTATTTTTGCCAGCATCAGCTGCAGGGGTTCAGTAATGCCTCCAATTTTCAGGCTGCGCAAGATTGCCGGCAAGAAGAATAGCAGCACCAGCCAGTAAATCACTTCGGAAGCGCTGGTCGAGATCGGCTTGCCGCTTTCTTTGTCCAAAGTCTTAGCCAGTTTCTGATCTAATTGGGTAGTCCGCATCGCTTTTGCGGAGAGATATTTAACGCCGCTTGCACAAAACCAAGCCAAGGCTGCCAGTATGCCTGCGCCAATTAAATTGGCGGCATAAGCCAAGATATTGTCAAAAAAGCGTTGTATGGGGGCGGCTGCCTGAGTCAGATTCAACACGGTCAGACAGCTCATAATGGTGAAGAGCAGCACCAGTACAAAGACACCCTTGCCTATACAGTCCTCCAGTTTGGTGGAACATTTTGGAGCGTCCCCATCACCTTCCGCCGGGCAGCAGCTCAGTTTCTTGTTCAAAGCCGAACCGCGCACCAGTCTTCTGGCTAAGCCTGAAGCATAAATTGCCAGAAACCAACCAATAATCAGAACGGCAATGCCGTAAACTAAATTCAGAGCGTTGCTGTCAACAATAATGCCCCATACTTTGTCAAAAACTTCTCCCATGTTTTTCCTCCATAGCAGTGTGTTTATTACGATTTAAGAATCAAGAAACATCTAAGGATTCATTCAAAAATCAAGTTTACATTTCCGGCTTCAATGATTTCGGAGATGTCGCCTTAATTTTTGCGCGGCTCTTGACGCCTGCCTAGTGGCAATGCAGGGTCACTGCAGCGTCAGACTACTTAATTTACTTTGCAATAAGGCACTTTGCAAGCCAAAAGCGAGTTTTCACAGCTTGCTGGAAAAATTAACTATTTGCAGTTCGCTGTGAGCAGTCCTGAGCTTAGAAAACCGGGATTTTAGGAATCTGAAAATAATATCGTCTTTGGTTTGCAAAACTCTTGTAAAAAAAGCAAGACCGATTAACTTATGCTTTGTACTGTGCCCTGACTTGTGCTTTCAGCTATTTTGGAGTAACGCACTTGAAAGAGTATTTTTCATTAATTATCAGCGCCATCCTAGTTAACAACTTTGTTTTAAGCCGCATCTTGGGCATTTGTCCTTTCTTAGGTGTATCACGCAGCATAAGGACTTCTGCCGGCATGGGGGCGGCGGTCATCTTTGTCATGACTTTAGCCGGTCTTTTGACTTCGGCAATCAATATTTTTCTGCTTATCCCCTATAACATTGCCTACTTGCGTACCCTTGTCTTTATTTTGGCTATTGCCGGCCTGGTGCAGATAGTAGAAGTCCTCTTGCAACGTTTCAGCGAGCCGCTTTATCAGGCTCTGGGCATTTATCTGCCCTTGATAACCACCAATTGCGCCGTCTTAGGCTCGGCTATAATCTGTGCCGATGAAGGCTATAGCCTTATGCGCAGCACGGTATTTTGTTGCGCATCAGCTGTAGGATTCGCTCTGGCTCTGCTGCTCTTCGCCAGCTTGAGAGAAAGGTTGGAGCTGTCAAAAGTGCCTGAGTGCTTGCAAGGCACACCGATTTCACTGATTACTGCCGGACTTTTGGCCATGGCATTTTTGGGTTTCGCCGGGTTAGGTGGATAAAAAACGTAAATAAGAACAAGAATATAAGCAAATGATCACTGCTACTGTCATCTTATTGATCATAGGCGTGCTTATCGCACTTGCCATCGGCTTGGTGGTCAAGTTTTTCGCCGTCGAGGTAGACCCTTTGCTAGAGCAGGTCAGCGCCATAATGCCCGGCACCAATTGCGGCGCATGCGGCTATGCCGGCTGTGCCGGATATGCGGCAGCTCTGGTAGGCCGGAAAGCTCAGCCCGGCGATTGTCCTGCCATGTCTGACAGTCTTTTGCATCAGCTCTGTGAGTTGCTGGGTGTTGAGGATGTAAAAAAAGAGCGCCGCGTTGCGGTGGTATTTTGCAGTGGCAACGATCAAAATGCCACTCGCCAGGCTTTCTATAACGGTGTTAACAGATGTCGCGACGCCATGCTGGTAGCCGCTGGCGCCAAAAGTTGCACCTACGGCTGTTTAGGTTTAGGCGCTTGCGCTCAGGCCTGCCCTTATGGTGCCATTGAAGTGCGCAACCGCCTTGCTATAGTGCATCCGGAGCTATGCAGGGCCTGTGGTCTGTGTGTGCAGACCTGCCCCAAAAAGCTCATACGATTGGTGCCGGCCTCAGCCCCCATACATGTTTTTTGCAGTTCACCGGCACGCGGCTCTTTCAAGCGCAATGCCTGCAAAACTGCCTGCATAGGCTGTCGCAGATGTGTCAAGGCAGCTGAAGAAAATCAAATACGCATGAACGGTTTTTTGGCGGTCATCAATTACGGCAATCCGCCGGCAGCGGAGGTGGCTCAGAGCTGTCCAACCGCTGCTTTAAGAGCAAATGTTACTCAAGTAGAAGCCAACAAGGATTCCTCTATCTGAAAAGCACCCCGGGCGCTAAGAAGCAAGCGAGAGGAGACCACAGTACGCCAAACGGCAAAGGTAGCCTTGTCACAAGGCAAGCACGTTTTTCACTACATAAGCAGTCCGCTATTCAAGCTCAATTCGGTGTGATTGCTATTCGGAGTCGCTGTAGAAAATGTCCAAAATTTTCCGCTTTCACGGTGGTGTATATCCGCCGGAAGAAAAACTAGCCAGTCAGGCCGGCATACAGGTAGCCCCATTGCTGGAAAAGTACACTGTACCTTTGCAGATGCACATAGGCGCTCCGGCCAAATCGCTGGTGCAAAAAGGACAGAAGGTACTGCGCGGACAGCTCTTGGCTGAACCGGGCGGATATGTATCCGCCGCCGTACATTCACCCACCAGTGGCGTCATCAAGGAGTACGGCAGCTGCCTGGGCGTCAACGGCACACAGTGGCCGGCACTGATCATTGAAAGCGACGGCGAGGATCAAAATCAGGAACCCATGCCGCCCATCAGCGACTGGCAGAACACAGACCCGAAAATTCTACTAAAACGTATAGAGGATGCCGGCATCGTTGGCAAGGGCGGTGCAGCTTTCCCCACCCATGTCAAGCTTTCCCCACCGCCAGACACTCCCATAGACACGCTGATTATCAACGGCGTAGAGTGTGAACCCGGCTTGAGCGCTGATCATCGTCTTATGCTGGAAAACCCTGATCAGATCATCGAGGGGGCCCTTATCGTAGCACACATACTGCAAGCGAAGAATATCTACTTGGGCATAGAAGATAACAAGCAGGACACCATAGAGTTATTCCGTGAAAAAACCGCCAGCACCGGCGCTCCGCAAGTATATAGCCTAAAGGTACGCTACCCGCAAGGTGCCGAAAAACATCTCATTTATGCTCTGACCAAACGCAAGGTGCCTCGAGGCGGCCTGCCCCTGAATGTGGGCTGTGTCGTGCAAAACGTTGCCAGCATCTATGCCATTTATGATGCGGTAGTCAATGGCAAGCCGCTTTACGAGCGTGTCACAACTGTAACTGGCAATCCGGTGGTAAATCCGGGCAATTGGTTGCTGCGCATAGGCAGCAGCTATGCTGATGCGCTCAAACTGGCCGGCGGTCTAAAAGAACAACCTGCCAAAGTCATCTCCGGCGGTCCCATGATGGGAGTTTCGGTATACTCGCTGGACATTCCGGTCACCAAGAATTGTGCCGGGCTCCTATTTTTGTCCCGTTCCCAACTTAGTCAGTTTCAGAGCAAGGCCTGCATACACTGTGGTCGCTGCAACGATGTCTGCCCCATGCGCCTCACGCCCGGCATGCTTGGCATTCAAATTGAGAATGACCGCTTCGATCTGGCTGAAGCCTGGAATGTACTCGACTGCATGGAATGCGGCTGCTGCGCCTACATTTGCCCGGCACATCGCCCCCTGGTACAGCATATGCGCCGCGCCAAGACCGAAGTCATCGCCAAAAGACAGGCGGCAGAAGCAAAAAAATCATCATGAAATCTGGTATAGCAAGCATGACAGAACCTGAGATCAGATTACCGGACGCCGAGCAGCTAGTTGTCAGCAGCTCGCCACATTTTCACTGTGGCAATAGTGTTGCCAAGATCATGCTGTTGGTTATTTTGGCTTTGTTGCCAGCCTGTTTGGTAGCGGTCTACTATTTTGGCGTTGCCGCCTTCAGAGTATTAACGCTCTGTATGCTCTTTTGCGTAGGCACCGAGGCGCTTTGCAGCAAATTAATGAAACGACCTCTAGAGATCAACGACTTCAGCGCTTTGCTCACCGGCCTGCTTCTTGGCATGAACCTGCCACCGGGCACCCCAAGCTGGATTTGCCTGGTCGGCTCCTTGATTGCCATAGGAATAGGCAAGATGGCATACGGCGGCATGGGGCAAAACCCCTTTAATCCGGCTCTAGTAGGCAGAGTGGCGCTACTGGTCTCTTTCCCACAGGCGATGAATACCTGGCAAATTCCGGGCATGGACTCCGTAAGCGGTGCCACGCCGCTGCAAGAGCTTGGCATGTTACAGCAAAAGGCCTTGGCCGGCGATAGTGCTGAACTGAATGAATTCCTGCAAAACATCCCTTATGGCGACTATATGCTCGGCAACATGGGAGGCAGTTTGGGAGAGGCCTGTGCCTTAGCGCTGATTCTCGGAGGCATTTTTCTGATTGTCATACGTGTTGTACGCTGGCAGATTCCAGTTTTTATGATAGCAACTGTAGCTGTTTGCAGTACGCTAGCCTGGCTGGCTAAGCCGGACTTATGTGCGCCGCCGCAATTCCATTTGCTCAGCGGCGGCCTCATACTGGGCGCATTCTTTATGGCCACTGACCCGGTAACCTCGCCTATGAGCCGCCTGGGAGCAATTCTCTTCGCGATTGGCTGCGGATTGATAGTCTGCGCCATCAGGTTCTGGGGAAACTATCCCGAGGGAATAAGCTTCGCCATTCTGGTTATGAACGCAATGACACCGTTGCTAGACAAAGTCACGATGCGAAAGCCTTTTGGCACGCAGAAAAAGGCGGTAAAAAATGCCTGACATACTAAAATTTTGTCTTAGTTTAGGCTTGATCTGCGCCATTTCCGGTGGCAGCATGGCCTTTGTCAACCACATCACCAGCCAGCCTAGAGCCGAAGCACAAATGCGAGAGCGCAACGAATTGCTTAAGCTGGTGCTGCCAGCAGGAACGCGTCAGTGCCAAGAGCTGGAAAGCGTCAATAACGTGCAATTTTTTGCTGCTCGCGATGAAAATGGCAAGCTGCTTGCCTATGCTGCCGAAGGCAGCAGCCGGCAAGGCTTCGGCGGCGAGCTTAAAGTGCTAGTAGGACTGTCAGCGGAAGGAAAAATCCTGGCAGTGCTGGTCAATCAACATTCTGAGACCCCTGGCATAGGCACCCTGGTCTGTGAACGCAAACAAAAACAATCCTTATGGAAAGTACTGGCCGGCAAATCCGAAAAGAATCCATTTCCGGCCAATGCCTTTCTTGACAGCTTCGCATCGCAGTCGCTGAACGAAAACCTGCGTGTTGACGCAGTCAGTGGCGCAACTGTAAGCAGTAACGCGGTATTGGACGCCGTAAATGCGGTTGCCGGCGCATGGCAGGAGAAATTCGCCGCTGTCAGCAAGACGGAGGAACCATAAATGTCGCTTTTCAAAGTATTCAAGAACGGTCTCTGGCAAGAGAACCCGGTTTTTGTTCTCATGCTTGGCATGTGCCCTACCCTGGCAGTGACCAGCAGCGCTAAAAACGCCTTGGGCATGGGTATTGCCACCAGCCTTGTGCTGGCTGGCAGCAATTTTGTAGTTTCCTGCTGTCGCAAATTTATCCCCGATCAAGTACGCATACCCTGCTATATCGTCATTATCGCTGCTTTCGTCACCATGGTCGAACAGCTTATGCAGGCCTATGCACCGCCTGAACTCAATCAGACCCTGGGTATTTTTATTCCGCTGATTGTGGTCAACTGCATTGTGCTGGGTCGTGCAGAGGCCTTCGCCTCGAAAAACGGCAGCATAGCCTCCTGCCTTGACGGTCTTGGCATGGGACTGGGCTTCACCATTGCTCTGCTGATCTTGGGCGGACTGCGCGAACTCATCGCCGACGGCAGTCTTTTTGAATTGCAACTTATCGAAAACTGGCAAGGCATATACTTATTTAAAACCGCAACTGGTGCTTTTTTCACCTTAGGTTTCATCCTTGCCGTTAGAAACCACCATAAGGCCAAGCGTCGTCGCAAAGAAGGCTTGGGTTACGAACCGCCGAAAGAACCTATTTGCCTTAGCTGTAACATCTGCAAACTCGGAAAGTAGGATCCACTGCTCAAGCGGTTTTCTGTGCCTGTCCCAGTAAATACCACGGGACAGACCACGATAGGCAAATTAACCGACAATTCGGGATTTATACCAATTGAAAATCAAGCTGACCTAATTGAATCATGCCCAAAAAGGGGGCGGATGATAGTCATGGGCGCCAACTTGTTTTCACTGAGCCGTACTGGGAGAAAGCGGCGCATAGTGATTACTAATTCTGGAAATCTGCGTAATCTGCGGATAAAATGTAGGCATGATTCTTTTTGGACATGGTCTAAATTAACCCTGGATGAGTATTACAATTTGATTTCTAATTGGATTTAGAACCTTGTTACAACACATCGCCATCATAATGGACGGCAATGGGCGCTGGGCCCAGGCCAGGGGCATGAGCCGCAGTCAGGGGCATGAGGCCGGCACACGTCAAATAGCGGTGGTCGCCAAAGCCGCTATTGAACTCGGCGTGAAAATACTTACGCTATACGCTTTCAGCACCGAAAACTGGAAACGACCGTCTGCCGAAGTGAATTTCCTTATGGGGCTGATTTCAAAATACAGTTATGAGCAACTGGGCGAAATGCAAAAGAATGGCATTCGCTTGAATTGCATGGGGCGTATCGAGCAGCTGCCGGCTCTAGTACGCAAAAGCGTACATAAAATAGAAGAAGCAACCGCAAATAACTCACAACTTATACTTAATATTGCATTGAATTATGGCGGCAGGGCAGAGATTTGTGATGCTGTCAACGCCATCCTGCAAGACCCGGACAGACCCGAGCAAATCACCGAAACCAACTTCCGAAAATATCTCTATGTGCCGAACCTGCCCGATCCGGAATTGCTTATACGCACCGGCGGCGAGTTACGCATTAGTAATTTTCTGCTCTGGCAACTATCCTATAGCGAAATATATGTCAGCGAGAAATATTGGCCGGAATTCGGAGATGCAGAACTACGACAGGCCGTGACTGAATTCCAACAACGTAACAGGCGCTATGGCGGGCTTTAGCGCCAAATGATGCCGAATCGGGTTGCAACCGGACTTGCTGTCCCACATGGACAAACACATAGGCAAGCGCCGGGAAGACTTGTCCTTAACTGGCGAAATTTTGCTTGTAAATGCCAAGGTAGATATTATCTTATGTTTCCGGTCTGAATTTCTCCGCGTGAAACCGAAGTTGCTCTAGTGATTTCGCGTCTTTTTATGTTTATTACTCGGGAGGCATGGTATGGCCAAGAAAAAAAGTACGGTTGTCAAGTCCAGTTTTAGTGATGCTCAACTTGTCGAATTCCGGGATATTCTTTACCGTGAGCGGCAAAATATTCTGAGCCGTCTACGTCATTCCTCAGTGCATCTGGAATCGTCACGCCAAGCCGGCGACGAAGGTGCTGAGGTAGGTAGCGATGACTTTATCCGTGAGACCGGTATACAGATTATGTCTGAAGACGCCAAAAAGCTTGATGCTATCACCACAGCTCTGCGTAATATCGAGAATGGCACCTATGGTATCTGCCATGATTGCAACAAGCCAATTAGCGAAGTGCGCCTAAAAGCCAAGCCATCCGCGCGTTTGTGCATAGACTGCAAGAGTCTTCGCGAAGAGCAACGCATGGCTGACTTGGATGACTACCGCTAAGCCGGACAGGGAGCAAGCCGCCCAAGCTGAAGAGCGGCGGGAAGTTTTACCCATGCAGGACAAGAAAGAAACGGTCTCTTGGCAATCTTTCTGGGGTGCGCCGTTGCTGCTGGCTCTGCTGGTCACTGTCTTGGATTTGTTCAGCAAGTTTTTGGTAATAAAATTTTTTCCTGAACCCGGCAAGATATACGTCCATGTAATTCCCGGTTATTTTAGCTTGGTACATTTTAGAAACACCGGTGCAGCTTGGGGCATATTTGCTAAACATACCTATCTGCTGGCTCTGATCTCCTGCCTGGCTTTAATGGCCATTATCGTTTTTTATCGAAAACTGCACGAAGGGCAACGCCCCTTGGCAATCGCCTACGCAATACTAGCCGGCGGTATAGCCGGCAACTTGTACGACAGAGCTTTCAGGGGTTCGGTGGTGGACTTTTTGTTTTTCTATTTTCGCGACTACAAATATTCTTGGCCTGCATTTAATATTGCCGACGCAGCTATCTGCTGCTCTGTAATTTTCATGCTTTGCTACAGCATTTTTCAGCTGCACAAAACACCTGCCAAAACCAAACCCGAGCCCTAAGCATGTCTTTTGCCGGTCAATGCATCGTAATTCTTGGCCCTACTTGTAGCTGGAAAAGCCAAGTCGCACTGGAATTAGCGCCGCGTTATAATGCTGAGATCATCTCTTGTGATTCTATGCAAATCTATAGGGGGCTGGACATAGGCACGGCAAAACCAAGCAGCAATGAACTGGCGCAGGTGCCACATCATCTGATTGATGAATTGGAAATGGAACAGCGCTATGACGCCAATAGATTCTGCTTGATGGCCAAGGATAGGCTGGAGAATATCTACAGACGCGGCAAAGCTGCAATCTTGGTGGGCGGTACTGGGCTTTACGCCAAGGCATTAGTCTATGGCTTTGCGATGTTGCCCGCCGATCAAAAACTGGCTGCAGCCTTGCAAGAAAAACTGCAACAGCCGGGCGGTCGTGAACTACTGCTGCGCCACTTGCAAGAAAAGCTGGGCAGCGAATTACCGGCGGCGGTCTATGAGAATCCGCGTCGTCTCCTGCGTGCTTGCGAAGTGTTTGAACTCTGCGGGCGGACACCTTGGGAAATACAAAGTACAACGCAACAACCCAAACCGGGCTTCCTGCAATTCTGCATTCTGCCAAAGCTAAGTCTGCTCAAAGAACGCATCCAAGAACGCTGCGCCGCGATGCTGGCTGCCGGATGGGTACAAGAGGCGTTGCAGGCTGAAGCAAGGGGACTGCTAAAAACCCCCACAGCCAAACAAGCGTTGGGCTACAAAGACATAATTGAATTTCAACGCAACGGCGCACCCGGCGGCGACGCCGCCTTGTTCGATATTTTAAGCCGGCGTACAGTGCGCTACGCAAGACGGCAATTGACCTGGTTTAAGAAGCAACATCCGGGAGCGTTCAGCATCATGGTCGATACGGCCGATAATGCCCCGGCAAAGCTCTGTGCAAGCATAGAAAACTACTTATACCAATTGAAAATCAAGCTGACCTAATTAGATCATGCCCAAAAAAGGGTCGAGGTAATAGTCATGAGCGCTAACTTGTTTTCATTAAACCGTATCGAAAAAGCGGTGTATAGTGCTTCCTAATTCTTGGAGTCTGCGGATAAAATGTGGGCATGATTCTTTTTGGACACAGCCCAATTAACCTTAGACAAGCCGTACAATTCGATTTTTAATCGGAATTACAAAAGGTCCGGCAGGATTAGACTTTTAGTGACCGGAACAAAGCCATGTATGAATTTAAGCTGAACAAGCAAAGCGAGCTTCCATATTGCAAAAATGGCTGGCGCGGCCTGGTTGCGGAACGCTGGAGTGAACTTTTATCGGACTATGAGGCTTGGCAGCGGGAGAATCCCGGCGAGATCGTGGTTGCGTATCGTTCGCGTCAGGTTCGCAGAGTGGAAACCGAGCTGGGGCGGCTATACGTCAAAAAAATACTGGCTTTAACGGATGCCTCCATGAGCGGGCGCGCACCGATCAGTTTTTTGAAATGGGTGTTACGGCCATCACGAGCTTTGGCTGCTTGGCGTATCTCTCAACAGCTTTTACAGTCAGGCTTTCACTGCGCCAGACCAGTCCTGGCCATACGCAAGCGCAACGCTCTGGGCTATCCCCATGATGTCTTTATTACTGAAGATGTGCAGGCTAAAGCATTAGACGAATTATTCGCCAATATGAATGTAGGAGAAAAAACGCAATTGGCAGACCTGTTGGGAACCGAATTAGCACGCCTGCATCAAGCCGGCTTTGTGCATGGTGACTGCATTATGCGTAATCTATGCTTGGACAAAGATAATAATCTTATCTATTTAGATAATGACCGCAGCAAGAAAACCGGCTTGGGAGTACCCTTTGCGCGTAGTCTGCGTAACTTGGCACAGCTAGGATACTCAGCGCGAAGAACAGGAGCAGACGCCGAATTTGTGCGTCTTATGTATAATACCTACGCTGAAGTCGCAAACTGGACCCAGCAACAACAAAAAAACAGAATAGAGAAACTGGAAGCCGGCATAGAAAAACGTTTAGAATTAAGACGCTTGGCAGACCTGCGTAAGCAAAACTGATTTAGTCATTTGTCAGTGGGCAGTGGTTGATGCCGGTTGAGATGCCAGTCATTGGACAGGATGAATAGGATCCGCGCGTTTTAGCGTTCTGTGATGGCTCATATTTGCACCACATCCCTGCATCCTATATTCGGACGTTCTCTACCTACTTTGGGAACTGCACCCGACTGATCCCTATCCCTATAATTTTCCCGTATTTTCTGTGGACGCTATTCTCTTACTTCACACTGCTCCCTTGCTTTTTTCAATTTCTGTAACATATCAACGCACATATCTTCGGGGCGAAAACCGTATAGTTCACGCAGGAACTCTTCGTCGCCGTGCAGTATAATTTCATCCGGCCAGCCATAATGCAGCAGTGGGGCATGTTGCATACCGGCCAATGCTTCCGCCAGAGCCGAGGCCAAGCCACCGGTGGCGCGATGATTTTCTATGCTGACCATGGGGCGATGAGCCAGGCTGCGCGCCAATTCCCGGTCAAATGGGCTAATAAAACGCACGTTGACAAGCATGCAGCCCTGTCCAGTTTCAGCCTCATAGAGTTCGGCCAGACGAAAGGCAGTATCGATCTCCGGCCCCATGCTCCAGATCACAGGGCCATCACCTTGTCGGATTATTTCAGCCTTGCCCAGCGTAATACTTGTGTGTTGCGGCAATTTTTGGTTTCTCGCACCTTCGCCTTTGGGATAACGTATAAGCGTAGTACGCTTTTGAGCATATGCAAAATGCAGCATCAGCTTGAGTTCCTCCTCATCCCTGGGAGCCATAATGACTAGTCCCGGCAATGGGCGCAAAAAGCCCAGGTCATAGATGCCATGATGAGTGGGGCCGTCCTCGACTACACCGGCTCGGTCTATAATAAAGATCACCGGTAATTTTGCCAGCAGCACATCGTGGTAGATGCAGTCTAAAGCGCGTTGTGCAAAAGTCGAATAGAGCACGCAGACCGGGCGTTTGCCACCCAGCGCCAAGCCGGCTGCGAAAATAACGGCATGTCCCTCAGCAATGCCTACATCATGGCAGCGCTCGGGGAATTCTTTCTGAAATCGGCATAGGCCGCTGCCAAACAGCATAGCGGCTGAGATCAGCTCCAGATTTTCATCCCGTCTTGCCAGGCGACAAAGTTGCTCGCAAAGTGTGCCGGCAAAACCCAAGCTGCTATTTTTTTCGACCTTATCGGCACCAGTCTTAAAAGCAGCCAAGCCATGATAGAGCTCCGGATTTTCACAAGCGTAATCGCAGCCTTGCCCTTTGCGGGTGATAACATGCAACAGCACCGGACCGGGCAGTTCTTTCAAAGAGCGAAAAGTACGCAAGAGAGCGGACAGATCATGCCCATTAACCGGACCCAAATAGCGGTAACCCAGCTCCTGAAAAAATATGCCAGGTGGCAGAAAAAGATATTTGATTGAGTTTACTAGGCGGCGCAAAAGCAGATGACTTTTCTTCAGGCCGGGCCGATGTCGGAAAAAGCCGTGTACTGAGCGCTTGAAGCGATTATATACTCCGGTAGAGATAATGCGATTCAGACATCGCGCCATAGCACCTACATTAGGCGAGATTGACATCTGATTGTCATTAAGCAGCACAATCAGATTTTCAGCCTGCCTATCCCCGGCGTTCAAGCCCTCAAAAGAGATACCGTTGCTTAAAGAACCATCGCCCACCATGGCGATAACCTTGCCGCCCTGCCCCGACTTGCGCCGCGCCAGCGCCAAGCCGGCAGCCAGCGAGATAGCCGTGCCGGAATGTCCGGAAACACCGCAGTCGTAGATAGATTCCTGTGGACAAGCAAAGCCGCTACAGCCGCCAAACTGTCTAAGCGTATCCCGCAGGTTTTGCAAACGCCCGGTCAGCAGCTTATGCGTATAGGCCTGGTGTCCCACATCAAATATAAGCGCATCATGCGGCACTTCAAAAACCTGGTGCAAGGCCACCGTCAGTTCCACATTGCCCAAGTTGGAAGCCAGATGCCCGCCATGCTCATTAACTGCAGCGATAATCACGGCACGCAGCTCTTCACAAAGCGCTTTTAATTCGGCACGACTCAAGGCGCGCAAATCAGCTGGGCTATGTATTTTTTCCAATAACATCGGTAAACCAGTTTGTTCTGTTCAGGTTTCTTCTGTTCAGGCAGTCATACAATATAACTTGATTTTGGCGCCTGAAATAATGCACCCGCGCAAAATTCAGATTAAATATATCAGGCAAATTAATAAATTGCCTTTCTCCGTCAGTAACCGGAGATAAACAACAAAAATATCGCGCTTTATGCCGTCTGTTTTTTTTCATGGTACTATAGTTGTTTTATATCCGCATTATTAGAGATGCGGCCTTTCTTTTCATCTGGAAGCAATGGAGTAAACATGTCGATTTTATTTCGTAACGGCCTCTTGCATGATGGCATCAATGAAGAAGCACAGCAATGTGATATACGCGTAGAGGATGGTCGCTTTGCTGCGATCGGAAGCAATCTGCGAGCAACAAGGCCCGGCACCGAGGTAATTGACCTTAAAGGCAAACATATTTATCCCGGCTTGGTTGAAGCGCATGGTCATCTTGGCCTGCAAGGCTATGGTATGCGCTACGAAGGTGCCGATATCAATGAAAAGAATGATCCTATCACACCGCAGTTGCGCGCAATTGACGCCTTTAACCCGCAAGATTTAAGTATCGGCATGGCTGCACAGGCCGGCGTCACCACTGTAGGCACCGGTCCCGGCAGCGGCAATGTAGTTGGCGGCACCTTTATTGCCATAAAAACCACCGGACGCAGGGTTGATGACATGATTATCAAAAACCCCGTAGCCATGAAGTGCGCTTTCGGTGAAAATCCCAAGTTCGGTTATCAGGAAAAGCAACTTTGCACGCGCATGACCATAGCCGCCAAGCTGCGTGAGCTGCTTTATAAAACCCAGGAATATGATTGCAAGCTGAAAGCGGCAGGTGAAGACCTGAGTAAAAAGCCCGCCTTTGATCTAAAGCTGGAGGCCATGCTGCCGGTGATACGCAAACAAATACCGCTCAAAGCCCATGCGCACCAGGCCAATGATATATGTACGGCCATACGCATAGCCAAAGAGTTTGATCTGCTTCTGACTTTAGAGCACTGCACCGAGGCACAACTGATCGTCCCTGAACTGGTTGAAGCCGGCTGGCCGCTGGCAATAGGCCCCAGTCTAACCCATGCCGGCAAGGTGGAAACCCGCCAACGCAGCTTTGAAACACCGGGCATCTTGGCTGCGGCCGGCTGTGAAGTCTCCATCATCACCGACTCACCGGTCACGCCTCAGCCCTACCTGGCTTTGCTTGCCGGCCTGGCAGTCAAATCCGGCATGGCACCCTTTGCTGCATTGCAGGCCATCACTATCAACCCGGCCAAATTGTTGGGTGTGGAAAAACGGGTAGGCTCCATAGAACCAGGTAAAGACGCCGACCTGCTGATTGCTAATGGCGATATCCTGGCTATTGACAGTGCCATTTCCCAAGTCTACATAAACGGGCAGCCGATTTCCATGGAAAAAACAGCGTAAACACTCTCAGCATGCCCTGCCTAGAGAGCACCCAAAAAGTATAGGCAGTTAGAAAAGCATTTCGAGCTGGGCTTGTCGATAACGCAACTGCTCGGCTTCCCGGCATCTCCAACCGGTCACAAGGCCGTCAATTGATTCGCCGCAGACGCAAACAGCAGCATTGTAATCTGCGTTTATCTGCGTTTATCTGCGTAATCTGCGGATTAAAAGCGCCTGGAACCCTTTTTAGACACGGTCTAACTAGATTAAAGGCACATGAAAGACAGCTTGCGCAGTGTGCGAATTGCAATCCGGCTTTTGTGGGTTATTTTTAGCCTTGACGGAAAAGCATTCTGCCGCATAAAGAACCCGATAAGCAATTGGCTGCAAAAGTCAAAAAAAACATTGTTCAGCTGGGAAAGGCAGCGAGGCTTATACTAATATGCAGGAACTGCCTGGCAGCATCCTGCTTTTTTATCTTATGATTGAACAATTTGAGCATCCTGATTGGTTGTACTACCGACATGACAACTGGCGAGGCATAGTGCGCCAAGGTTGGGAAGAACTGCTGGGCGACCCCGGCAGCTTGGGCAAACAAGGACAAAGCGTTAATGATAAGCCTGATCGCATGGTGCGGCGCTGGGAAAGTCCGCTGGGCAATGTTTATATCAAGCATATCTACAGTCCAAACAGCTTTTCTGAGCGCTTGCTTACTTACGCTAAAAACCGGCTTCGTCCACCACGCTCTTTGCAGGTCTGGCACATCAGCGAGGCTTTGCTGGAGGAAGGGCTGCGCTGTCCTAAGCCGCTATTGGGCGCTTTCAATTACAGCTTGTTCGGACTCGACAGCGAGGAATTTCTGGTTTCCGCAGAAATCGCCCATCCTCTACTCAACAAACGACTTAATAATAGCAGCAGCGCAGCTGAGATTGCTGAGCTGTTGGCAGCGGCGGGCAAAGGCATTCGACTACTACATGATAAAGGCTTTGTACATGGTGATTGCCTGCCCGGAAATATGTGCATAGACCCGGAAAACAACCTCTACTTTCTGGATAATGACCGCACCGCACGCCTAAGCTTGCTGGGTGCCAGACGAGAACGCCTGCGCAACCTGGTGCAATTTGCTTCCAGAGCCCTGCCCCTGCTACCTGACAACACCACGATAGATGACTTTGTGCAAGCCTACTATTTGCAAGACCAGCGCCGTAACGCTATAATAGAAAAAGAGCAGCAGGAATTCATGCGCATGCTGGAATTGCGCCTTCGTCAATTGGAACGCGAGATAGGCCGTAAACTCCCCACGCTGAAATGATTATTGCCGGCTTCCCGACAGAGTGACACTCCCTTTCAAATCCCCTTATGCGACTAGCCTTTGCCATTTTCAAGTATTTTCCACATGGTGGCTTACAATGCGATATGATGCGCCTGGCTCAAGAGGCTGCCCGACGCAAACATCAAGTCAGCATCTATACTTCCAACTGGCAAGGGGAAATGCCCCTTGACGAAAACATTTCGGTCAACCTCATAACGCAGCAGAGGCGGAGCAACCACGCCCGTGCCATCGAATTTGAAGCTAAGTTTCATGCTCTGACACAAGAGAGGCAATATGATGCACTGGTAGCCTTTAATCGCATAGGCGGCTGCGATTTCTACTTTGCAGCAGATAACTGCCTGGCCGAAGAGCTGCCCAAAACCCGCCCTGCCTGGCAACTGCGCTTGCTCCCACGTTACCGCAGCTACCTGAAACAAGAAAAAAGCATTTTTGTACCCAATCTCAATACCCGTATTCTGCACATTACCGAACAGCAGAAACAGGATTTTCAGCATCATTATAATACTGAGACGGAGCGCTTATTTCTCTTGCCGCCAGGCATGAACCCGGCCTGTAAACGAGGACAAGACGCCGAGATGCGCCGGGAGCTGCAACGCCGACAGCTGGGACTCTCTGCCGAACAAATTATGCTCATTCAGATAGGTGCCTTAACCTTGGGTAAAGGTGTGGATCGCAATTTAGAAGCCTTGGCACAACTGCCATTGCCTCTGCGCAAACAAGTTCAGTTCTATTTTGTTGGAGCTGGCAAACCCGGAAAATTTCAAACGCTGGCGCGCAAATTGGACGTGGCCAAACAGGTACATTTTCCTGGAGCGCGCTCAGATGTACCCGATTTGCTGTTGGCCGCCGATCTTATGAGCCACCCTGCCCGCAATGAAGCCGCCGGTTCTGTACTCATTGAGTCATTGGCTGCCGGCACACCGGTGCTATGCAGTGCCGAATGTGGCTTCAGCAACTATCCCATGGAAGCCACCGGCCTGCACTTGTCTAGACCTTACCAGGCTGCGGAATATCAGAAAAACTTGCTACTAGCCCTGCAAAACCTTCCCGAATTGAAAGCTAAAACACGTACCTATGCCGAAAATGCAGATTTTTATAGCCGCGCCGCCAAAGCCATAGATATTATCGAAAAATACTCATAACCGCCCCGAACACAGAGAATTTTGGTGAAAATACGGTTCGGAAAGATGAGGCGAATGTCAGCTAAATTTGGCTGACCACAGAACACGGCTATGAGCCGCTCGAGCAGTGAGGGTGCCGCTACGAAAAAGCAACAACAAAGAATCATAATTTTTCTTCTACGACTTGACAAGTTTGCCCCTTGAAAACTTGCCCGTTTCCCATTTTCGGCTCCTAAAAGACGACAAGGTTTTCTTTTAGGGGC
>JAAZKR010000112.1 GCA_012799725.1 Oligosphaeraceae bacterium
CAAGTAGACCTCTTGCAAGTAGGCTCGGGAGTCCATAAGGGAAATCTTTTCGGCATTAGTTATCCTACTGCCGGTTCTGTAAATGGCATACAACTGGGCCTCGAGCGCAACTGGGATCCGGGCACCTTTATCCGCATTATCGAGTCTTTCTTTCCGGCTCACACCTTTCCGGACGACGAATTGGCCTGGAACAGCTTGGATGCTGGCTATGTTCCCCCGCCGAACGATCCGGAAGAGCCGGAGCAGCCCGGCGAACCTGGAGGCGGCGATGAACCCGGCGAACCTGGAGGCGGCGATGAACCCGAAAATCCGGAACTGCCGCCCATAGCTGGCGATTGGCCTGAACAGCCCTTCCACAGTATCTCAGCAGCCAAGGCTCTTGCCTATGCTAACAACCGCCCATTGCTGGTGGTATTGGGTAGTGCTATCTGCCCTCACTGTGATAATTTTGACAATAGGGTTTTCAATACCGACGCTTTTCTTGCATATGCCGCTGCCAAACGCATAGTGCTCTACCACCAACGCGATGATGGCTCCCTTCGCAGACAGGTCATGAGGGACTATCAACGGGAAGCCGGTATGGAGACCGTGCTTCCGGTAATATTTATGTTCAAGGTTCGTGCCGGTGCGGATTTGACTTCCGATGACTCGACTGCCTTAATACCGACTCAAGTAGACATCTTGCAAGTAGGCTCGGGAGTCCATAAGGGAAATCTTTTCGGCATTAGCTATCCTACTGCCGGTTCTGTAAATGGCATACAACTGGGCCTCGAGCGTGACTGGGACCCGGGCACCTTTATCCGCATTATCGAGTCTTTCTTTCCGGCTCGCACCTTCCCGGACGACGAATTGGCCTGGAACAGTATTATTCCACCGCCATTGGGGCCTAGTGGCTATGAGAATGCCTACCAGTTTGGACGCGTGCCGGATCAGGAGCAGCAACCGGATGATCTGGAGAGAGGCTGGATGCTTTACGCTCCTAATGATGCGCTTAGCGGCAGCAGCGCGAGCAAATGGTTTAGATTTGCCGGCAGGGCAGGGCAGCGTTACTTGCTGTCCGGTCGTGATTTCGCCAGCAATACCGCTGCGGCTATAGTCAAGCTGGAGTTTTATGCCAGTTCAGCTTCCAAACCCTTGGATCCGCCTGTATTGATTCGTGAATGCCAAGGCTGGGATTTCTTGGACCGTGGCCTCTTCCTTGATACCCCTGATGCGCCCAATCCGGAACAAGAGTACTTTATACGCCTGTCCCATAGCGGCGGCAACGCAGATACCTTGTTGAGCTTTGGGCTGAAATTACATCAAACCAGCAAAAATCCTGATCTGGGTGACGTTACAAATCCGCATTGGAGCAGCGCAGCTCTCCCTGGTCAATGGACCATGAATAGGGCCTCCGCCGAAGAGGCTGCCTCCCTTGATGGCAAACCGGTAATCTACTATTTCACCGGTTTGTATTGGTGTCCGTATTGTGTGGCCATGGAGCAGATCCTGTTTGCCTCTGCCGACTTTAACCAAGCTCTTTCCAATGCATATCTGGTTGTGGTTGATAATCGCCGCCGTAACGATGAAGGGCCGGCTTTGCTTAGAGATAATTCTGATAATGGCTATTTGCAGAGAAATAACATTGACGAAGACGCAGCAGAAACCAAGCTGCAAGACAACTTGGACCTGCAAAACCAGTTGGCCTTGCCCGGGGCAAGCACTGTAGGTTGGGATCATGGACCCAGAATCGGCTACCCCACCCTGGTGTATTGCCGGATGACAAATACCAAGGCAATAGAGCCGGTTGGGCGCATAGGCCTTATAACCGATACGATATTGGCAATTGCCAAAGTGCAAGAATTGGACTGGCTGGCAGGGCAGGGATACCGCGAGAGCAACGCATACCATGAACGCAGTACGCAAGAGCTTGCTAATATCAGTAATGATCCAAATAACCCAGCTGTCTTGAATTCGGCTATCGGTGGTCTGGCTGAGACTGAATGGTATAAATTTAGCATTGCAGAAGGTAAATGCCTGGTCGTTACAGCCAGCTCAGCTACGGCTCAACCGGATGCCGAAGTGGAGCTTTCTGTCTATACCGAAAATGCCCAGACCTTATTGCAGCGCCGGGAAGACAGTCTGCAGAATGGTGCTGCGCTGGAATTTATCCCTGCGGCGGGACCGGCGCAAAACTATTGGCTCAGAGTGCAGGCCTTTGATCAACAGAGCGCAGTACCTTATACCTTGACCTATTATCAGGAAGACCTGACCTATGAGATATCTGCATTGGAGAATGAACTCTACCTGTCTAAGAGTGCAGAGCAGTTTTCTTTGCATCTGCGTCTACTTAACCTGTGGCCGAATGGGCAACCCATAAAAATGCGCTATCGCATAGTGCCTCAGGAAACAACCGCCTTTTACTATGCAGAAGGAGAGAAGAAATATACAGATTGGCAAGAATACAACTGGATTGATGGCGCCGAAGAGGCAGAGCTGATTTTCCCGCTGCATGTGCCTGCTGCCGACACTTGGGAGGGTGCCCGTAATTTTGGCATTGAGCTGGAAGCCGTCGAAAATTGCCGTATTGCGCAAGATTCAAAATTGATCCAAGGCAGGCTTTATGCCAAAGCCTGCTTTGCACCCAGGCCGGTACAGACAGAATTGCAACTCTATACTAACGTCGCCTTTAATTTAGATATTCCTATATGCCGGGGGGGCGTTGGCTATGTTTTTTCACGTAGCGGCATCTTGCCTCCCGGACTGGCAATAAACCATGATCCCGTAGCGCATAAAGTGACAGTTTCCGGGCTGCCAACCGAAGCGGCAAACCTGCGAATTATCGGGCTGCAGCTCAAGGAAAACGGACAGGTCTGTGATGAGTTGGTCTTGAAAATCAGTGTGCAGGTCATGCCTAGTGGACTGGGGCAAGCTTATGCTTATGCCGGTTATCTCTTGGACGCCGAATTGAGCAATAATGCACCAGTGGGCAGTTTTAGCATGCAGCGTCAGGAAAATGGCAGCTTTGTGGTGAAATTGAATTCACTGGACACAGTAGAAGAGCTGCAAATTAACGTCGATGGCTGGAACGCATATGATCCTGTGCAAAAAATCCTTCTCTTGAATGTTGAGACCGAAGAGGGACATATCTTGCAGCTGCAATTGACTGAAGACGGCGAAGGCAGCGGCAGTTTCACCTCTACTAAAGGCCGGCAACAACAGGTCTTTTTCAGAGCCGTGCATGCCAGTCCGCTAGAATATGACGGCTACTATACCGTTGCGCTAAGACCGCCGCAGAGCACCGGTGATGCAGATAATTTCGCCTATGGCTGGCTGCTATTTGAAGTGGATGAGCAGGGCAAAGTTACCTATAGCGGCGAGCTCTGCGATGGTGCTACGTTCACCGGCGAAACTTTCCTGTATGAACATAACAACAAATGCAAACTAGTGTTCTTTGCACCTTTTGACTATGATCTAAACCATAAATGCCATTTGGGGTGGCTTTCAGGAATATTGGACATAGTGCCAAAAAGTGAACGTACTAATCCTTACGACGCCTATGTTTCAGATTGTGAGGGCAGCTCAATATGGCAAAAAAGCAACAGTGATCCTGTCGTTCTTTCGCCCTGTGGCAGTGTCTATAAGCAAGACGTTAGCTTGTCTGAACAGTGTGGTTTGCAAGACGGCTTGTTCCAATTGCAGACTAAGGCCCCCGATGGCGTGAATGCCATGGCCCCCAATTTGCTTTTACTGCAAGAGCAAGGGGACGAACAGGGCGATCATTGGCTCAGTCCAAATAATGCAGGTATAATGGCCGGCTTGCTGGGAGATATCGCTTTGCAGCAAGATGGTTGTTTCACGGCACAGATTAAACTGCTGCTGCCCGAACAGAATAGCATTAGCGAGGCACTTGATCTGCGCGGTGTCTTGACACCGGTGACCTCTGACTGCTGTTCTGAAGGCTCTGACCTTTATGCAGCCTATGGCTATTACCGCTACGGTGAAAAGACCTACTTCGTGCGCCTGGCCACTACGCCCAATAGCGAAATTAGGCCGGAAAAACCCGAGCTGCTGAGCTTGTCAGGACAGCAACAAGACTTCCAATTTGTCTTCGCGGCTGATATTGTCGAGGCAGAAGTCAGCAGCCCAAGTAAGTATCTGCTCTATCATAAAGTGGGCTCTGATGAATATATGCTGCGCGAAACCGTGCAAAACGAGCCATCATTCATTCTAGACTTGGACAATGGCGTTACTTGGAATTTCACTGCCTTAAGCGCAAGTTGTCTGGAAAGTGAAGTGCTTGAGTTTACTCTGCATAAAGCTGAGCAAAACTTGCTCCTGGCTCTGCCCAGTGAGGAAAATCCGGAAGGGAGCTTGCAACCGGGCTGGAACCTGATAGGCATACCATGTGACTTCATGCCTGCCGTGGATGCTGCCTTGCCAAATATCCCGATTATGGCCTTGGCAGAGGAAGCCAGCAGTTATGTGCAAGCTAAACAGTGGCGAAGCGCTGAAGCATACTGGATTTTTGTAGAGGCTGACTTCGCAGGCATGGAGCTGCCGGGAATGCAGATTGAAGCCGCCGAGCATGGCTTGCATCCAGGCTGGAACTTGACCTCTTGCTCGGAGTTTGCGCCGGAGGGAGCGGCGACAACCCTGTGGATTTGGCAGGACGGAGAGTACAAAGCCTTGAAAGGTAACTTCGAAAGAGGACAGGCAGCCTGGAAATTTCAGGAATAAAACCGCTTTTATCCGCAGATTAGGCAGATGAATGCAATTTGTTAACGACTTCCAAGGACATTGTCGACACGCTATGTCAAACATTCTTAATAAGTGCTATTTACTTCTTGTACTCTGTATTTTTGCCTTTGTGGCATTTGCGCAGGAAGCTGAGATCATGCCGCAGAATAATGTTTTGAAACCGACATTGTTGCGCTTGGCGGATGCTGACTTTATCAATATAGGCAAAATCATGGATCGGGAATGGCGCGATTTTAGCTTTACGTTGAGCAATACGCAGAAGCGCCCGCTGAAAGTATTGAAATTACGCGCCAATTGCCCCTGCTTGGATATTACCGAGCCTGTCATTAACAAAGTCTTACAGCCGGACGAGGGCTTTACGGGAAAGGCTCGCATTAATGCCACCAAGCTGCCGTTGGGGGAATTCCATCGCTTGCTTATTGTAGAAGTCGAAAATGAAGAATTGCAACTTATTTCGCTGCGTGGCGAGAGCGTGCCTATGTTGGAATATGAGCCGGCTCAGACTATAGAGCTGGGCAGCTTTGCCGGTGTCAACGTGCCTTGGAAACGCAGATTCAAGATAAAATCGCGCTTTCCGGAAGGGCGCTTGCAGCTGCATGAACCCAAGGCCAGTGCACACTTTGATTATAAGCTCAGCAGCTTGTCCGCACAGGAATTCGAGCTTGAAATCAGTGCAAAAATGCCTTTGCCGGTTGGCAGATTGCGCCAGATCATCGATATTCCTTGCAGTGGAGTGGAAAATTATGGTCCTGTGCAAGTAGCGCTGTTTGGCAGGGTCACGGGCTGGAAACTGGCTTTGGCAAACAAAGTTATGCAGCTGAATCCGCAGGAAGCTGATGACAAGGGGCGGATTTGCGGCGAAGTTAAATTGAGCTTGGCTGATGAAAAGGCACGTGGTTTAAGAATGCAAAGAATGCTAGGAAGAGGGTCAACACAGAAAAAATCGACTAAAAATCTGCCAAACATGCAACCGGTATCTAATGAAGAAGAAGAAACAGACCCGCTAGACTCACTGGAAACCTGGAAGAGCATCTCAGAGGAATTGAGCATAGACCTGCCGGAAGGCTGTGAGTTGCAGAAAAACCCGCAGCCCGATGGTGTCATCCTAAAGCTTAGCTTCACAAAAGAATTGCTGGCAAAGCGCAGCGTCATGACCTTGATGTTGAAGAGAAATAATAAAGCCATGCAGAGAATAGTAGTGCAGAGTGTTCAATAATTGGCATTCAAAATCTCGTAAAAGAAAACATAGTCATCCCATAAGCGGTAAAAACGGCATAATTGGTGTCCTTTGCGTTCTTTGCGTCCTTTGCGTCCTTTGCGTTCTTTGCGGTTATCTTTTTTCTTTCACCGCCAAGCTTCTTTTTCATCCCTTTTTCCTGGCGTCCTTTGCGTTCTTTGCGTTCTTTGCGGTTATCTTTTTTCTTTCACCGCCAAGCTTCTTTTTCATCCCTTTTTCCTGGCGTC
>JAAZKR010000113.1 GCA_012799725.1 Oligosphaeraceae bacterium
ACTGGACTATTCATCCTTAAAAAAGCAGTTGACTTTTCCCCTTGTCCGTCAATCAGCACCTTCTTCCAATGCGGACTGAAGCCAAAAGGCGACTGAGCCCTGACAAGGGCTGCACCATGCATAGCCTCGGGTGACCGAACCCAAAGGGTGAGGGAGCCCGAGGCAGTATCACCCCCTAAGATCAGCGCCTGGAAGGCGCCACTTCCTCAGGGTGAACAGCATAAATCTTACAACTATCTGAAAATAAAATCATCAGGACTAAAGTTCAGCTTTGACTGCTTTTTTTAGGTTCATGTGTTTTGACAGTGCCAGGAATGTCGGGCTGGCTAGCTTTCTGTAGATAAAAAACAGGTTGTAGGCATCAGCTCATGCCAAGTTTTTCATTTGGCGAAGCAGGCTTGGCGCATGGCTTCATAGAGTACGATGGCGACGGCATTTGCCAAATTGAGGCTGCGCGCGTGTGCTCCGGTCATGGGGATGCTGTACAAATATTGCTCATAATCAGTGTAGAACGCTGACGGTAAGCCCTTGCCTTCGTTGCCAAAAACTAGGTAATCGCCAATTTTGAAGCGTAACTGATAGACACTCTGTTTGCTTTTGGTGCTGCAAAAGTAAAGTTGTTCGGGCTGGTTTTGCGATAGAAACTCCTGCCAATTCTCATAGACCGCAAGTGTCAAGTGCTGCCAGTAGTCCATGCCGGCGCGGCGTAGATGCGTTTCATCCAGTGAAAATCCCAGCGGCTTGACTAAGTGCAATTTTGCTCCGGTATTGACGCAGAGCCTTCCGATGGCGCCGGTATTCTGCGGAATTTCCGGAGCGACAAGCACTATATTGAAGCTAACTGGGTTCATGTCTGAACTCGGCCTTACTCTTCTTTTTTGTTCTCGATGGGCACGGCCATAAAGAAGCGATTACTGCTGCCTTGCACGGGATTGAAGCGTTCCAAATAAAGTACCACTACATTATTCTGGGTTTTCTCAAGAGCCTCGGCGAATTCAGTTACTGATTTGACTGGCACACGATTGACCTCATGAATGATATCGCCGGGGCGCACTTCGCCATCACCGCCGGCTGCCTTGGCTACCGCCCCATCTTCGCGAATTTCTTGCACAATCAGTTGCGAGTCTTCTACTTTCAGGCGCAGTCCCAGCTGGTTGAAGACGCTGCCTTGTCGGCCATAGCTGCTGCCTGCGTCGTTTTTGGCCAGTGCACCGTTGCTGCGTTGGCCGGCGACTAGGGTGAAACTTTTGCTCTTACCGTCTCGCAGCACTTGCAGCTTGATTTTATCACCGGGTTTATAGCTGGTGACTGCCAAAAGCAGTTCGTGGGGCGAATGTACCTTGCGGTCGCCCACCATCTGAATAACATCGCCGTTTTTCAGGCCGGCTTTTTCAGCTGCTTCACCGGCCAGTACCTCGCTGACGATCACGCCATAGTCAGCGCCAAATTGACTGCCTAGTTCAGCGCTGAGTTCCTGCATGGCCACGCCAATGAAAGGACGCACGACTTCACCGTCCTCAATGAGTGCTTCAGTAACCTGTTTGACCAGGTTGCTGGCAATGGCGAAGCCCAAGCCTATGCTGCCTCTAGAGACGCCACCGGTATATATGAACTGGTTTATGCCTATGATCTGAGCGTGTATGTTGAGCAAGGGGCCGCCGCTGTTGCCCGGATTGATGGAGGCGTCGGTCTGTATGTAGTTTTCATAGTTGCTCATGCCGGTATCATAGCGGCCTTTCTGACTGATACAGCCTATAGTCACCGAATAGTCAAAATTAAAGGGTGCACCTATGGCTATGGCCCATTGACCTACCCGCAGATTATCCGAGTCGGCGAATTCCAGACAAGGGAAATCTTTTTCCTTGCCACCACCTATCTGAAGGACAGCCAAGTCGGTTTCCTTATCTATGCCTATGATTTTCACCGCATCTGGATCCTTCTCGTTGTCATAGACCTTGCCTTCAGAAGTGCGCACCTCCAGAAAGCTATTGCCATCGATGACGTGATGATTGGTCACGAGGTAGCCATCTGCAGAAATCAGCACGCCGCTACCCTTGCCAGCCGGCACAGGGCGCTGGCGACGTCCGCCTCGCGCTCCGCCACGATAATTCTCCCGCGGGCGTGGGAATCCAAAGAAACGATAGAACTCCTCTGGCAGTTCCTGCGGCTGCATCCTGGTTGGAGTTTGTTTGTTTGTGATCACAACCACAGCCGGCTTGGCCAGGTTGACCACTGCGGAGAAAGCCTCCTCTACCTGCTGAGCCGCCTTTAATGATTCAGAATCAATCTTTTGTGCAGCACCCCAAGTGACTTGAAGACATGAAAATAAAACGACAAAACTTAAAATGGCAAAAAAAGAATTTCTTTTTCTAAACATAATTGTGTTCCTTTTTATTAAATCATTATCGACATGACGCTTCCCGGAATTACAGTTCTGTAAGACAAGAAAAGCTGCGCTTCGGTTCCAAGTCAGGCTTGTCGTTTCTCAAAAATTGTTTCCAGCTTCTGTATTTGCAGCCAACAAAGAATCTTTTTTTTTCACTGGTGTTAGACTACCCATGATTTTTCCGCAGATTGCACAGATTATCGCAGATTACCGCCATGGTCGAGTCAGTAATGATATTTGTCTGTTCATCCTTCCTTGAAGAATCTGCGTCTGTTATGTAATCTGCGGATTCCCGAGGCGGAAAACAGAAAAACATCTTCGGTATATTAGGCAAGACCTTAAGATGTGATTCGTTGTTGCTGATTTGCAGCCATGTCTTGACAGCGTTGCTGTAAATAATTATAACTTTCTAACAGTTTAGGTCTTTTGAGTAATTCTTGAAAGGTATTGCTGGTTTGCCCCATAAGGGAGGCGCAGAAACGCAGCAGGAATCCATTTGGCGTGTTTGGGCTGCTTTCTTTTGATTCCGCCAAGTCGCATAAGAAGCGCAGTTTGTCCTGCTCCGTCAGCTGCGGTACTTCTTTTCCTTGGCAATATAGACTTATATGTTGCAACAAAGCCGGATTGGCAAGTAGGCCTCTGGCCGGAGCCACGGCATCAACGCCACATTGCTGCTGCATCTGTATGGCATCTGCCGCTGTGAACAAGTCACCGCTGCCGACCAAGGGCAATTCCGGCAGCAGTTCCCGAGCCAGCTTGAGTCGTTGTAAACCTTGGGTAATAGGTCGGTACATCTCGCTGACGCAGCGATAGTGCAGGGTGACAAAGTCTGGCGCAGCTTCTCTGATCGCAGCTAAGATGGCGGGCAGTTCAGCAGAGCTGTCAAAACCAGCGCGTATTTTGACGCTGATTACTTTGCCCGGACAGTTTTCACGCATAGCCATAATGGTGTCGCGTATCCAGCCAGGTTCCTGCAAACACGCACCACCGCCGCCATTGCCGATAACGGTGGCGCTGGGGCAGGAGCAGTTCAGATCGACACAAAGACAGCCTATGTCGTGTAGCGCTTTGGCGGCGGCAGCCAGCTTGGAGCTGGAACAGCCCATGATCTGGGCGATCACCGGCAAGCCGGTATCTAAATACGGTTTCAGCCAATTGCGCAGGCGTGCGGGTCTGGGCACCGCAGTGGAGATGCGTAAGAAGGGAGTCCACCAGCATCGCGTCCAACAGCGTTCTGTCATGACGCGTAAAAAGCTGCCTTCAGTTACTCCGTGCATGGGGCCTGGAAGTATGCGGCAGGGTAGAGACTGACCGGAGGCCAGCGGCAAGGCTTGCAATAGTTGTATGGGTGAGAGGCTGACCGGCATATAATCGGGTGAGCATTGAAAAATAATGCGGTGTGTGCGCACAGAGCTTTATCTGCCGCTCAGCTTGCGCAGTGCATAGGCTAAATAGGGCAGGGGAGAGTACGGGGCATGGCGTCTGGCGATGGCAAGGGTCTCTTGACGCGCTGGACTACGATTGCTATTGGCGAAGCCGCCGCCTTCCATGTGAACTAAAGCTTCGGGAAGCGCCAGCCAAGGTAGCTTGGAACGATGGTAGCGCCAGATGAAGTCATAATCGGCAGAGATGCTGTAGCGCGTGTCATACAGGCCAAGCTGACGATAAGCCGTAGCTTTGAAAAAACTGCCGGGATGTGGCCAAGGCATAAGCAAGGGCAGCAGACAAAGGCAACGCGGCGCCAGTAGCTTCTGCTTGCCGGTCGTCAAATGAAGATGTATGGGGCAGACCAGCGCCTCGATGTCTGGATTAGCGACAAAGCCGGCATGCACTTTTTGCAGGCAATCCGGCTCGTACCAATCATCGCTGTTGAGCAGGGCGACAATATCTCCCCGGGCTGCGTTCAGCCCCTGGTTCCAGGCTGAGGGGATGCCGGCTTCGCCGGGTATTCTCTTTTGGATCAGTATCCTGCTTTCAATACTTGCCGCCCCCAATTGCGGCAGGTTTTCCTCTAAAAGCTCCAGGGTGCGATCCTCGGATTGCCCTTCGACAAATATATATTCCTGCGGTTTATGTTTTTGTTGCAGCACCGAGTCTATGCAGCGCTGTATGGTGGCGGCGCTGTTGCGACAGATGCTGATCAGGCTAATCTTCATGCTCTTTCTTCCCCGTCCGTTGCGCTAATTCCAGAGCCATCTGGCGTCCGAGTTCGGTGATTTGGCGTTCCTGTTGACGAAACTTTCCCAGCAGCAGGACACTGCCGATGTAGACATAGACCACCAATAGATATAGGATCAGGTCAGTGCCACGTCCTACGCCCAGAAAATCGGCGGCCTTCTGCGAAAGCTGCGGCCAAAGTGTCAGCACTATCGCTAATAAAAATTGCGCTAGAAAGAAAAGCCTGGTAAGTATGCGGTTTTTGCTGGCCAGCAAGCAGAGCAGGGTGGCGAACAGAAAACCAGCGATAAGGATGATTTGCATGCGCGTCATAGCAGCTTCCGCAATATCAGGTCTAAGATAATATTCAGCGAGTTGCTGATTTTTTGCCCTTTGCGCAAAGAGTACTCGCTGTAATTGATCAGAGTGGGGATTTCTTTTATTTTAAGCTTGGCATGGCGTATTTGACTCAGTATTTCAGTGGCATGCGCCATGCGGTTTTCCTGTAAGTCTATGGCATGCAAGGCTTTTCTATTCAGAGCCCGAAAACCATTATGTGCGTCCGTGAGCCAGACCCCGGTGAAGATCAAATTGACCAGTCTGGCGGCTTGGAGCAACAGCCTCTTGCGTGTTGGCAGACTGCCGCTGTCTTCATGTCGCAGGAATCTGGAGCCAAGCACGACGTCGTAGCCTTCATCCAAGGTTGTGATAAAACGCTCTATGTCTTCGGCTCTATGTTGTCCATCCGCATCAAAATGCAGCACGTGTTCTGCCCCCAAACGTTTAGCGTATTCCATGCCGGTTTGCAGGGCGGCACCCTGCCCTAGGTTAATGGGGTGCCGCAGGATATGCAGAGGCATGTCGCTCAGCATTTCACGCAGCGGTATCTGTGAGCCGTCATCAACCATGATGGGTTCGTAGCGTAGGTCAAGCAGCTCCTGCACGGTTTGACGCAGTACCGATTCCACCTCGTTATAGCAGGGAATAATAATGTAAGTTTTATTGGACATGGATATTACCATAATCGTTTTTTTACGCCTTGCAATGCAAGGCTTGGGCAGAGCCGCATTACCATGAATCCGCAGATTGCGCAGATTATGCAGATATTTCAAATATAAGAGGCTTAAATCAGTACTATTATCAGCCAGAATCTTGTTTTCTTGGAAAAATTTTACAGGGAAATAGCCTTCAAGTCATTGGATTACAAGATTCCCTCCAGTTTATGCCAAGTGACAAATGCCAAGTGACAAAAATGCTTTTGCTGAAGCTGTGCGTGGTCATCACAAAACTTCGCACATTAACCATTTTTTCTTTTCGGGGTGTATTTTTCAAGTACCTGTGTTACATTATATTTTCCCTGCGTTTGTTCACGTGTAATCAAGGAAAGCTAATGCACTCTCCCAGTATTTTGGTTTTGGCTGCTGGCTTGGGTAGTCGTTATGGTGGCATCAAGCAGATGGACCCGGTGGGGCCTCATGGCGAATTTGTTCTGGATTATTCGGTTTTTGACGCTTGGCGCGCCGGCTTTCGTAAGGCGGTCCTTGTTATTCGAGAGGAGCTTGAAGAACCTTTACGTGAACATTTTGCCGGTAAAATGGACGGCAAAATGCAGGTGGACTATGTTTGTCAACGCTTGGATGATCTGCCTGCACCCTTTGTTTGTCCTTCTTCGCGTCAGAAGCCTTGGGGCACCGGGCATGCTATTTGGAGCGCCAGACATGCATTGAAGGGCAGATTTGCTGTCATCAATGCAGATGATTTTTATGGTGCGCAATCATATCAGATATTGTCCAAATTTCTTTCTTCTTCTGATTGCGAACAGGACACCTATGCGATGGTGGCATATCGTCTTGCCAATACGCTTTCCGAGCACGGCGCGGTCTCAAGAGGCATATGTCGGGTGGATGAGCAGGGTTTTCTACAAGATGTAGTTGAGCGTACTAGCATAGAACCTACAGAGAGAGGCGCACGTTACAAAGATGAGAGCGGCAACTGGCAACCGCTGACCGGCGAGGAACCCGCATCCCTAAATCTTTGGGGCTTTGCGGATGGTCTTTTTGCCCAAATGGAATTGCTCTTTAAACAGTTCCTGAAAAATCACGGGCAAGAGGAAAAGAGCGAGTTCTTTATCCCCAGCGTGGTAGACAGCCTGATTAAAGCCGGGCAATGCCGCACCAAGGTTTTGAATACACCGGAGCACTGGTTTGGCATGACTCATGCCAGCGACAGGGAAATCGTGGTCGAGAGGATAGCCAAGCTTACGGCCGAAGGGGTCTATCCGCAAAGGTTGTGGAGCTGAGCACAATACTGTAGTTCAAATTTAGCAAACATAAGAGCGCTTGTTGATATTTAAGGTCCAGGAGAACCAGATGAATGTGAGTATGAAGCATGATTTAAGTAAAATCGCCCCCGCTTTTCAATTTAATGGTGAGTTTGTATCCGCCGAACCTTGGGGGTCAGGACATATTAATGATACCTATAGGTTAAAAATTGACGAGAATGGTCAAATCGTACATTATATCGCACAGCGTATCAATGATAAGGTCTTTCCCGATGTTCCCAAAATGATGGAAAATATAGAACGAGTTACTGAGCATTTGCGCAAGAAGCTGGAGGAGATACCCGGCAGCGATCCGAAACGGGAGACTCTTAATGTTATCCGTACTGTCGATGATATGCCGTATCATGTAGACGAGGATGGTAATTATTGGCGCGCTTATATTTTTGTTGAGCGTGCGGAGACCATTGATTTTGTCAGCTCCCCACAGCAAGCCTATGAGGCTGCCAAAGCTTTCGGGCGTTTCCAATGCTTGTTGCGTGACCTGCCCGGCGGTCCGCTCCACGAGGTCATACCTGATTTTCATCATACCCCAAAAAGATTCGAGAAATTCTTGCAGGTACTTGAAAACGCGGCTCCGGAAAAAATTGAGGCGGCAAAGACAGAGATAGCCTTTGCCAAAGACAGGAAAGATGAAATCGGCCTTGTGGTAGATAAACTGGCTAGCGGTGAACTGCCGCTGCGCGTTACGCACAATGACACCAAAATTAACAACGTCATGTTGAGCAATTGCTGCGGCTCGGGTGTTTGCGTCATAGATTTAGATACCATCATGCCCGGGTCTGTGCTCTACGATTTCGGCGACGAGGTGCGTACATCCACCGTAAATGCCGCCGAAGACGAACGTGACCTGAGTAAAGTCAAGTTTTCTCTGGAGTATTTCAACGAGCTGGTGCGCGGCTACTTGGAAAGCGCAGCCGAGTTTTTGGTGCCGGCCGAAGTGGAGCTTTTAGCCTATTCCGGACGTCTGATCACCTTTGAGATAGGACTGCGTTTTTTGACCGATTTTCTGGAAGGCGACGTCTACTTCAAAGTGCATCGTGAAGGGCATAACCTTGATCGTTGCCGCACACAATTTGAGATGGTCAGGCAGATGGAAGCGCAAAAGGAGCAGATGGAGGCCATCGTGGCCGAGCATTACAAGCAGTTTGCCGACGAGGCAGCCACCGCCGGATAACAGGTTTGCATGCAAATTACAGCAATCACATAGAGTTTAACCCCATGACTTGAATCAATAGAAAAAGGAAAGAAAACTGATGAAGTCCCAATTTAAGCTGATCAAACCAAACATAGTGCCGGTACTTGATCCTGATTTTCGCCCTCCTATCTTGGCTAACCGTGCTTTTTTGGCCGAAGTTGAAGCCTCCGGCGCAGCCGTGCCGTTTTTAATTGCGGTAGAACGTGACCACGGACGCGTCTCGCGCTTTGATACTCGGGTTTTCGATCCTAGGCACTCACGCGCAGCTGCTAATTTCTTCTATGTCGAAAGACTGCTCAAATTCCTGCTCTGGCAATTTGGTGGCTGGAAAGTGACCATACACGGCCCCGAAGAATTGGTGCGCTATCTACAGGCCTGCTACTCTGACAGTGGCATCAGGCGCTTTGATGCTGAATTCTGGGGCGACCTGACTTACGAGCAGGAAATGGCCATTGTGCATGCTCCGACCCCGCTGGACATGCCCGAGGTCAATGACGGCGAAGGCAGCGATATTAAGTTGGATTGGAAGGGCTGGCGCATCGGCTTCGATCTGGGTGCCAGCGATCGTAAAGTAGCTGTGGTGAAAGACGGCAAGCTCGCGCTTAAAGCAAACGGAGAACCGGTGCTTAGCGAAGAATATGTATGGGACCCCAGGCCGCAGGCCGATATCAATTGGCACTTCGAGCAAATCGACTGGATACTGCGTGAAGCTGAAAAAGCCATTAAAGCCATAGACCCACAGGCTGAAGTCAAAGGCATAGGCGGCAGCGCCGCCGGCGTGTATGTGGATGGCAGAGTGCGTGTGGCCTCCCTGTTCCGTGGTATCACTCCGCGTGAACGCTTCGAGGCCGAGGCAGCTCCCATCTTTAAGCGACTCAGCGAAAAATGGGGTATCCCGCTGCGCTTGGAAAACGACGGTGATGTCACCGCGCTTGCCGGTGCCATTGCCCTTAACGATGGCGCTATCCTGGGCATAGCCATGGGCTCCTCGCTGGCCGGCGGCTATGTCAATGCCGACATGAAGATCACCGGTTGGATGAACGAGCTGGCCTTTGCCCCGGTGGACTACAACCCACTGGCCGCAGTGGACGAGTGGTCCAGAGACTTCGGCGTGGGGGCCAACTACTTCTCACAACAGGCTGTTGCCAGACTTATTCCGGTGGCCGGCATAAAAATGCCCGATATTGCGCCGGAAGCTTTCCCGTTGCGACTGCTGCGCGTGCAAGAGCTTATGACTAAAGGTGATGAGAGGGCACGTAAGATTTATGAAACCATAGGTGTTTATTTCGGCTACACCGTAGCGCATTACTGCGATTTCTACAAACCCGTGCGCCATCTGGAGGTGCTGGGCAGAGTGGTGAGCGGCAAAGGCGGCGAAATTATTCTGTCAGAAACGCGTCGCGTCTTGAAAAGCGAATTCCCGGAACTGGCTGATCTGCATTTCTACGAACCGGATGAACGTGAGAAAAGGCATGGGCAAGCCGCCGCTGCGGCCAGCTTGCCCAATGTCTGATGGAGGCCGGCATGATTACAGAAGAACACAAGACATTCATTCAGGAAAACCTGAATCAAGGCATGTCTCTGTCAGACCTGCAAAGAGAACTGGCGGAGAAATTCGACCTGCGTATGACCTACCTGGAGCTCAGGCTGTTGGCAGCGGAATTGGAGGTGGACTGGAAAAAGCTGGACAAGCCGACTCCGCCAGAACCTCAAAAGGAAGCGCAAACAGAGGAACAGTTTGAAGATGATGAAGAAGAATTCTTCGATGATACTACCGAATCCGACGCATCGGGACGCGGCAAGACGGTGGTTAGCATGAGCAAATTGGTGCGCCCCGGCACCGCTATCAGCGGAGAAGTACAATTCTCCTCCGGCGCCAAGGGCGATTGGTATGTGGACAATTTGGGCAGGTTGGGTTTCCAGCCCGCCGATGGCTCAACCCAGCCTGACCAGACTGACCTGCAAGAATTCCAAAGAGAATTGCAAAAACTGTTGAGCGGATACTGAGCTGGTTCTGATAAGCTTCGCTTACGCTGTTACGCGGTCTTAAATGCTCTTTTATCGTTGCGTTGCCCATGCCTGTGTGCAAGCATGCGGGAACTAGCGCCAAGTTTTGCTTGCAGCAGGCTGCAACTGTTACGGGAATGTACGGCAAGCCTGTAACAGTTTGCCCCTTTCTGATACAAAAAAAAAGCTGCCGGCGAAAATTTAAACGCCGGCAGCTTTTAAGCTCTTCAGGGCTTGTGTTTATTCTATGGCTTTATCAAGTTGCTCGTAGAGATCATCAGCGAAGCTGTTGATTTTTTTCAGTTCTTCACCTTTGGCATTTAGCACTAGGGTAGTAGGGAAGCCTCTGATGCTGTACTTTGTTAGCAGGGCACGGTTTTTCGCCATCATTTCATCGGATAGCTTTGCCCTAGGCATGTCGATGTAGAGCAAGATGAGTTTGTCCTTGGCGTAATTCTTGAACTCTTCTTTATCAAGTACCTCGGCTTTGAGCTTGACACACCAGCCGCACCAGTCCGAACCGGTGAAAAGGGCGTATACTTTTCTGCCTTGTTGTTCGGCTGCTTCCATGGCGCTGTCGTAGTTGTCATACCAGCCTTCCGGCGTGGTAGCACCATTACGGGGTGGGATTTCGCTTTTGGCTTCTTGCGCAAAAGACGAAGCTAGACCTAAAAGCAGTAGGCCGCAAAAGAGGAGATTGAACCGTTTCTTACGCATATTTGTATCCCTTTTGTTTGTTTTCGTGGCTTGATGATGCGAAAAACGCTTCTATGCCTTACAGAAAAACTGTATTATGGTAAGTAGTCGTTCAAAAATTATATTCCATAATATCGTTATGGAATCGTAAAAAGCGCTTTCCGTATCAGAAGAATGAAACTTACCATAATGCAAAGAATAAGCCTTTGCAACCCTTTAGACCACCAAAATCGAGAATGGTTCTCATCAATTAATAATGTTTGTTCCAGGTCTTTATGATGTTCATGCTCATTTGGCTGATTCCAGGCTAAGCGCTGAACTGCCAGCTATTTTGCAACGTTGCGCCGATGAGATGCAGGCGGTGCTGGTGAATGCAGCGCGACAGCCGGAATGGCAAAAGGTACTGGAAATCGCTCAAAAGCCAGGCATGTATGCCGCCCTGGGATTGCATCCCTTCTTTTTGCACGAGGCCAGCGATGATTGGTTGGCGCAGCTTGAAAAATTGGTGGCGGCGGAATTGCAAAGCGGCAAGCTCATCGCTATCGGCGAAATAGGCTTGGATTGCTGGGATGGACGCAAGCAAATCGAGCAACAAAAAAACTTCTTGCGCTTACAGTTGGAACTGGCGCATAAATTTTCCTTGCCGGTTATATTGCACAATCGCAGAGCCTGGCCGGATTTTTTTGGGTTGCTGAAAGAGCTGCGCTGCTCCCGACTTCTCGGAGTTTGCCACCATTTTAACGCCAGCAGGCAGATTGCTAAGCAAGCACTGGACTTGGGATTGTATATTTCTTTCTGTGGGCCTTTGACCTATACACAGTCCAATCGTCTGCGAGAGCTGGCCAAATATATACCTGCCGACCGCTTGCTGGTGGAAACCGACTGCCCAGACTTGCCGCCGCAATCACAGCGCGGAGCTCAGAGCCGACCTTGGATGGTCGAGGAAATCATGCATTGCATAACAGAACTGCGCCGCGTGAGCATGAGTACGCTACAAGAACAAATCGCCGATAATTGGCAAAGTTTATTTGGCAAGCAGATAAGAAAGGTATTTACCGAAATCCGTAAGCGGAAATAAAGTATGGCTAGTGCCGAGACTCGAACTTTCTAGTGCTTAAAGCATTTTCTTTTTGGGTTGATATCCAATTTTTGACTTGCAAAAAGTCGATTTGGCAGTATCTTATGCCTGCTACCCGGAATTCTGGGACTTTTCATTTTGTTTACATTGGTAGGATACCCAAGTGGACAACGGGGGCAGACTGTAAATCTGCTAGCTATGCTTTCCATGGTTCGAATCCATGTCCTACCACCAATTATAGCTGCCCGAGCCGGTCACGGCTCGGGTTTTTTTTGCATTCAAGTTCGGAGAAGGGTAAATGGGCAGGACTGAAACATTGAAGTTTTCCGGTTCGCTGATGATGAGGAAAAAGCTGCCGCCTACGCAGGCTTTGCGTTTAGCGGTCTTGCGTTGGCTCTTTGCCGCTCCGGATTCGGCTCCGACAGCAGTTTCATTCGATGTCAAGGTGCGTCTGCTTGGCGTGCAGGCTGACTTGCTGGCTTCTTGGCATCCGGCACAGTATCAGACTAATGTGAAGCGTAAATTGCAGGTGCCCAAGCGTATCATATTTGTGATCTGCGCTGCAGACCGCGCCAGTTGCTGGCCGGCATGCGCTCGGCGTGATGAAATATTAAAGCAGTGCAGTGCGTTGCGTCTGCAAATGCAGGAAATGGAGAAAGATATACGCTCCAAAGAACCACATCTGCTTGATAATAACATGCTTTTTGAAGAGTACGCCGAATGGAACTATGGGAAGTCAGTGAATAGTGATTACCAGGAGCTGCGTGCACAACTCAGCCAGCTGGAAACAGCTCTGTATAAGGGGACACCATTGGAAAAAATTGTCAGGCTTAAGCTGGCCGATGAGCTTTATCTGGCCGTGCCCGAAGGCGTGCTGCGTCCAGAAGAATTGCGTCAGCCTTGGGGGCTGCTGACAGTGAGCCGGGATTTGCAACTCCGCGTGCGGCGTGAGGCGCTGCCACAGTCGATGCAACCGGAAATGCGCCGGCATATGATCCAGAATATGCTTATCTCTCAACGTGATAGATTGTTGGAGCATATGGGTCTGAAGCTGCATAAAGACGGCAGCTTTAGTTATGTGAGCAGAACACGTAGCCGTAAACTTAAATTTATACCTGAACTCTAGAGGAGGTTTCTATGATCCTTGACCATGTCTCAAATTTGCATCTCTATAAGGGAATGCACCCGGGCTTGAGTGCCGTGGCAGACTATCTGGCTAAAAATGACTTGAGCACACTGGCACCTGGCAGCCACGTCATAGACGGCAAAGCGCTCTATGTCAATGTTATGGAAGTAAAAGCGCAGGCAAAATCGCGTGCGCTATTGGAATATCATCGCAAATATATAGATGTGCAGCTGGTTTTGCAGGGAGTTGAGCAAATGGGCTGGACCGCGCGACGGGACCTGCCGGCAGATACGCATTTTGATCAGGATATGGATTTTGCCCTGTTACAGGCTCCGGTGAGCAACTGGTTTACGGTGCACCCCGGCTTTTTTGCCCTGTTTATGCCCGACGACGCCCACGCGCCTTGTTGCGGCACCGGCAAAATACGCAAAGCGGTCTTTAAAGTGCGGATATAACGATTAGTCAGTGGTCTGTAGTGCGGCGCAAGTATGCGCCACCACAGAACTGGTGCTGCCACAGAACGCAAAAGCTCCCTTGCCCACACAAGAGCAGCTACTAAAAGATCATAGCTTTCAAAACTCATATCACAAGATTTTTCGCAGGGTTAAAATTTAAGAAAGTGGCGGCGGTAGTATTTCAGCTCTGCAATTGACTCCCTGATATCATCCAGAGCGAGATGGCTCCCTTTTTTGCTGAAGTTGTCGAGCAGCTGCGGTGCCCAGCGTTGCACCAATATTTTCAGGCTGCTGACATCTAGGTTGCGATAATGGAAATAGGCCTCAAGTTTAGGCATGTAGTTGCATAGAAAACGCCGATCTTGGCAGATGCTGTTGCCGCAGATGGGGCTGCAATTGGCCGGTACATAGGCCTGAATGAATTCCAGTGTTAGAGCCTCAGCCTGGGCTTCGTCAATCTGACTTTGGCGCACTCGCTGCAGCAATCCGGAACCGCTATGCTGCGTTTGATTCCACTCGTCCATGCCGGCGAGCAGCTCTTCGCTTTGTCGGATGGCCAGCACCGGCCCTTCCGCAATTACATTGAGTTGTTCGTCAGTGATGATACTGGCAATTTCGATAATGCGGTCTTTTTCCGGCAGCAGGCCGGTCATTTCCAGGTCTATCCAGATAAGATTTCCTTCACTTTGCATACCAGGCTCCTTTGTTTCCCGCGTTATGAACAAGCTTAATCTAACGTGATAAGTGCTGCCCTGCAAGCAGAGTCGGAAGAGCGGCCTTGGAAAATGCAGGGCGGACACGGCCAACAAATTGAGTTCTTACAGGAAAACAAAGAATTATGCTTTTTGTGCTCAACATCGGCAACACTCATACGCAGTTAGCCAGGCAGGACGACGGCGAGTTGAAGCTGCTGGAAAAACTGCCCAGTGCGGAATTGTTGCAACTCGAGTTTCTACGCCATTTGGAGAGCCGACATGCTATGTCCCAAGGCGAATTGCTTGCAGCCTCGGTGCTGCCTGCCGCCACCGCAGCCTTGTCGGAATTCTTTGCCGATAGCATTTCTTTCGCTACGGTGCAGTCCTATCCCGGGATAGACTTTGATGGCTACGATACCAGTACCTTGGGTGCTGACCGCCTGGCCAATGCGGCGGCAGCCCTGGAGCTTTATGGTACACCGGTATTGGTTGTAGATTGCGGCACCTGTATTACCAGCGAAAGCTTGGATGCGCAGCGTCGTTTTCGTGGTGGTGTTATTATGCCAGGACGCGCCATGCAACTGCGAAGCATGAACCTGCTGACCGCCCAGCTGCCAGACCTGCCCCTGGAGCCGCAAAAAACGAATACGATGCCTGCCTGCACAGCTCAAGCCATGCAGGCAGGCGTAGCTTGGGGCTGTATCGGCGCAGTCAAGGAAATTATACGTGAAATGAAAAAACAGCCCGGAATGCAGAACTGCCAATGTGTGGCAGCCGGCGGCGACAGAAGGTTTTTCTGCGAAAATATCCCCGAATTGGAAATGGCGCCAGAGCTGTTTACACTTAGAGGAGTAGCATTGGCAGCAAAGAACTGAGACAAAGTGTCGCAGTGCGACAAAAATGGCGCAATCTTGTCACAGTTGCTCGAGCTAAACTGACAATCGATGACAATAGTCGCTACATAAAAATAAATGCCAAATCCAGCCAAATTCAATTTATGCATGCGTACGCGCGTGTGCGCTTCATACGCTCAAGTTTACATGCAGGCGCTTGCCGGCGCACTTAAACAGCCAATATTCAAGCCGTAGATATCAGCAAGGCGCTCTTTTTATTTCCATGATTACTATGCCTGTTGTTGAAACTTGGCATGTTATCTGCTAAATAACAATCATACATGTTTTTTTTGAATCACACACGGAACAATTACCGGAAAGGCGGGTAACAATATGTCAAAAATTTTAGGTATAGACTTAGGTACAACAAATTCCTGTATGGCAGTAATGGAAGCTGGTGAGCCGGTCGTCATTCCAAACGCTGAGGGCAGTCGCACTACGCCGTCGGTGGTGGCTTTCACCAAGAACGGCGAGCGTTTGGTGGGTGCACAGGCAAAACGTCAGGCAGTTACTAACCCTACTCAAACCATCTTCTCCATCAAACGTTTCATGGGACGAAAGTTTTCCGATATGAAACAAGAAGTGGACTTGGTGCCCTACGAGCTGGTAGAAGGCAAGAACGGCGACGTCAATGTCAGAGTGGCCGGCAAAAACTATTCCCCACCGGAGATTTCTGCAATGATTCTGCAGAAACTGAAAGCCGATGCGGAAGCATATCTCGGTGAGACCATCACCGAGGCGGTCATCACTGTGCCGGCATACTTCAATGACAGCCAACGCCAAGCCACCAAGGACGCCGGACGCATCGCCGGACTGGAAGTCAAGCGTATCATCAACGAGCCTACCGCAGCCTCACTGTGCTACGGCCTGGACAAGAAAAAAGATGAGAAAATCGCAGTCTATGACTTGGGCGGCGGTACTTTCGATATCTCCATACTGGAGCTGGGCGACGGTGTCTTTGAAGTGAAAGCCACTAACGGCGATACTCACTTGGGCGGCGATGATTTCGACGAGGCAGTGATCTCTTGGCTGGTGGACGGCTTTAAGCGTGATCACGGCGTGGACCTGCGTCAGGACCCCATGGCTTTGCAGCGCCTTAAAGAGGCCGCCGAAAAGGCCAAGTGCGAGCTCTCCAGCAGCGCAAGCACCGACATCAATCTTCCCTATATCACGGCGGATCAGAGCGGTCCCAAGCACTTGGCTCAAACACTGAGCCGCTCCGAATTGGAAAAGCTTACAGAGGATCTTTCACTGCGCTCCAAGACCCCATGCCTGAATTGTCTTAAGGATGCCGGGCTTTCCGCCTCCGAGATTGACGAGGTGGTTTTGGTGGGCGGCATGACCAGAATGCCACGTATCCAGAAGCTTGCCGAAGAAACTTTCGGACGCAGCCCCAACAAGGGCGTCAATCCTGATGAAGTGGTGGCAATAGGTGCCGCCATTCAGGGTGGCGTGCTCAAGGGTGAAGTTGACGATATCATCCTGCTGGATGTGACGCCTCTCTCCCTGGGTATCGAAACCTTGGGCGGAGTCTTCACCAAGCTCATCGAGCGTAATACTGCCATCCCCACCAAGAAGAGCGAAGTCTTCTCTACAGCTTCGGATAGCCAACCCTCAGTTGACATACATGTCTTGCAGGGCGAACGCGAGATGGCAGCCGCCAATAAGACCATAGGACGCTTCCGCTTGGATGAGATACCGCCTGCACCGCGCGGCGTGCCTCAGATCGAAGTGACCTTTGATATTGACGCCAACGGCATACTGAATGTGTCTGCAAAAGACTTGGGCACAGGCAAAGAACAGAAGATCACCATCACCGCGAGCTCAAGCCTCAGTGAGGAGGAGATCAAGCGCATGGTGAATGATGCCAAGGCACATGCCGAGGAGGATAAGCGTCAGCGTGATGCCATTGACACGAAAAACAATGCCGAGTCCTTTATCTATCAGACTGAGCGTCAGCTGGCCGAGCATGGCGACAAGATGCCGGATGAAGTCAAGGCACCTATAGTCGATGGCATGGAGAAGCTTAAGAAAGCCTTGGAGGACAACGACACCGAACGCATCAAGACGGTGATGAAGGAGCTTGAAGGCAATATGCACGCTTTTGCTCAGGAGCTTTACAAGAACGCTAATCCGGAAGCTGCCGGCGCCACTGCCGACCAGTTTGCTGAGCAGATGAAGAACCAGGGTGCTGGCGGCGCTGCCGGAGCCGCTGCCAATGATGATGACGTGATCGACGTCTAATAGAGTTACAGCATTCAGCGCCCCACGGGTGCTCCGGGGGCGCTTGAAATATTGCAAATGAATCGAAAGGGATTTTCCCTAATAGTAAACAGAGAAAACAGTAGAAAGGAAACAACAATGGCATTGAACATCAAACCATTAGGTGATCGTGTGCTTGTCGAGGCCATCGAAGAAGCAGAAGTGGTGAAGGGCGGTATCTATATTCCGGACAGCGCCAAGGAAAAGCCGCAGCAGGCCAAGGTAGTCGCTGTCGGCCCGGGTAGGCTCGATGACAAGGGCAACTTGCAGAAGCCCGAGGTGGAAGTTGGGGATATCGTGCTGACCTCCAAATACGGCGGCACTGAGATCAAAATCGACGACAAAGAATACAAGATTCTGAATTCCAGTGACATACTTGCTAAAGTGTGCTAAGGTGTTTTGTTGGAAGTAATCAATCAAACGAAGTAAATTTAGGAGAAGTATAACATGGCTGCAAAGCAAATCAAATATGACAATGTCGGACGTCAGGCCATTTTAGCCGGCGTAAGCGCCTTGAGCAAGGCCGTCAAGGTCACTTTGGGCCCGAAGGGACGCAATGTCATTATCGATAAGAAGTTCGGTTCCCCAACCATTACCAAGGACGGTGTCACGGTTGCCAAGGAAATCGAGCTTGAGAACCCCTTCGAGAATATGGGCGCGCAGGCGGTGAAAGAAGTCGCCAGCAAGACCAATGATAATGCCGGTGACGGTACTACCACTGCTACCCTGCTGGCCGAAGCCATCTACCGCGAAGGTCTGAAGAACGTTACCGCAGGTGCAAATCCGATCGCACTGAAGCGTGGCATTGACAAGGCCGTTGACGCCATGGTCAATAGGCTTGAAGACATGGCGGTGACGGTTGACAGCCGTGAGCAGATCGCCCAGGTGGCGAGCATATCGGCTAACTCCGAGGAAGGCGTGGGTGAAATACTGGCCGAGGCCATGGATAAAGTCGGCAAAGACGGCACCATTACGGTTGAAGAGGCCAAGACTATTGAGACCACCATGGAGGTTGTCGAGGGCATGCAGTTTGACAAGGGCTACTTGTCTCCCTACTTTGTCACCGACTCCGAGAACATGGAATGTGTGCTTGAGGACGCCCTGATCCTGATTCACGAGAAGAAGATCAGCAATCTGCAAGACATGCTGCCGCTGCTCCAGGCCGTGGCCAAACAGGGCAAGCCGCTGTTGATCATTGCTGAGGATGTTGAGGGCGAGGCACTGGCCACCTTGGTGGTCAATAAACTGCGCGGCACCCTGAATGTGTGCGCGGTGAAGGCGCCCGGCTTCGGCGATCGCCGTAAAGCCATGCTCGAAGACATTGCCATCCTGACCGGCGGCAAATGCATCACCGAGGACCTTGGCATCAAGCTGGAAAGCGTCAAGATCGAAGACTTGGGGCGCGCTAAGCGCATTGCCATCGACAAGGAAGACACTACCATAGTCGAAGGCGCAGGCGAAAGCAGTGATATCGCTGCCCGCGTGAACCAAATCCGTCGTCAAATCGAGGAAACTACCTCGGATTATGACCGTGAGAAGCTGCAAGAGCGTCTGGCCAAATTAGCCGGCGGCGTAGCTGTCATCCAGGTCGGTGCTGCTACCGAGGCCGAGATGAAAGAGAAGAAAGCTCGTGTTGAGGATGCCCTGCACGCCACCCGCGCTGCAGTTGAGGAAGGCATTGTGCCCGGCGGCGGTATCGCACTGATCCGCGCTGCTGACGCGCTGGATGACCTCAAACTCTGTGACGACGAAGCCACCGGCGTCGAGATCGTCAAACGCGCTATCGAAGAGCCTCTGCGCCAGATCGTGAACAACGCCGGTGTCGAGGGCTCCATCGTGGTGATGAAGGTCAAGGAAGGCGAAGGCAACTTCGGTTATGACGCCCAGACCAACGAATACGTTGACATGATGAAGGCCGGTATCATTGATCCGAAAAAGGTCGCACGCTGCGCTCTGCAGTACGCTGCCTCCGGTGCCAGCATGCTGCTGACCACCGAATGCATGATCTGTGATGCCCCCGAAGAGAAGAAAGAAATGCCGGCCGGCGGCCCAGGCATGGGCGGCATGGGCGGCATGATGTAAAATAACCAATAACCAATAACCAAACCGGGGCGTCTCCTGAATGAAAAACCGGAGACGCCCCGGTTTTTATTTGGCATAAAAGACATGGAAAGAATACTACATAGAGGGTGTTAAAAAAGTTCTTAAGCAAGGAGTATCGGAATGATCCGATTTGGACACCTTCTGGTACGGCATAAAAATGGAGGAGGGTGATGATTGCCGGCCATGGGGGGAAGTCAACTGCTTTTTTGGGGTAAACCTAAAAAAGCAGTTGACTTTTCCTCTTGACCGATAATCAGGGCTTCTTCCGATGCGGACTGAAGCCGAAAGGCGACTATGACTGCCCTCATCTCCAGCCCCTCTCCCTCTGGGAGAGGGCCATTTCCAGCCTGAACCTGACAGACGGTTGTGATGGAGTCATTTCCTCCAACCCGGTAACGCTCATCAGGCCAAATACGGACAGAGGCCAAAAGGCGCCTGAGCCCTGGCAAGGGCTGCACCATGCATAACTTGGGCGACCGAGCCCGGAGGCCAAAAGGCGACTGAGCCCTGGCAAGGGCTGCACCATGCATAGCCTCGGGTGACCGAGCCCGTAGGCCAAAAGGCGCCTGAGCCCTGGCAAGGGCTGCACCATGCATAGCCTGGGTGACCGAGCCCGAAGGGCGAGGGAACCCGAGGCAGGATCACCACCTAAGATCAGCGCCTGGAAGGCGCCACTTCATCAGAGTGAACAACATAAATCTTGCAACTGCCTGAGAATAAAGCCATTAGGACTAAACCTCAGCTTTGGCTGCTTTTTTTAGGGTAAAATGCTTGACGGAGCCAAAGAAGGCGTGATGGTACTGCATGGGAAACGAAGAAGTTAATGCCATGGATGCGCCGTCAAGTCTCAATGTGGCGGAGACCCCTGTGCGTCACCCCCGGTTGGTCGCAGCAGCAGTGGCTGTTGTATGCCGGTCTCGAAAGAGTTTTATAATCCGCCATGATCTTATTTGTTTTTGTAGCGAACGTCGTTGTGCGGAACAGGCGCGCTGAATGGAACGTAGGTCTCGGGCTTGAAAAGCACCTGCGCTTCAGGAAATTTGCAATCTGCAAGAATCTTGACGCCGTATGCCGGTATGTCCATTGTGAAGGAGCCATCTGCGACGTCAATGCCATCTGATTCAAGCAGTATGTTCAGGTGTGATTCGGGGCATGAGGTAAACTCTGCCTTGACGGTTTCTGGAGATTCATTCGTGATGAGGTAGTAATTCCTGCCTTCATGCCTCTTGGTCAGGAAGCGGATACGCCTGTCCGCGCATTTCATCGCGGGGAAATACACAGTGCGCGATGTGAAAATCGGACTCATGTACTGCAATTCAAGGGTAACTTGGCGCAGGGATTTCCAAAAGTAATCTGGTGTGTACGGCGAATATCCGATATAGTGGTAGTGGATACCCGTGGCACCATGGACGATGGCGTTGTACGCCATGAAACGGTTTTCCTCGTAGGTCGGATACACGATGCCTTCCACTTGGTCTGCAGGAAGCATCTGCGTGTTGGCACGGATGTGTGCCCAGGCAAATGCCTGGAGAATCATCCAGACTGGGCGGTTCGCCTCGACTGCGTCCATGCATCGGTCTGTGTGCTTGCCGACCGCTGTCATGGTGCGGTCTTCCACAAGGCTGCCATGGGGAGCGCCGATGGGATAGATGTCAACACCGTAGGTGTCGCAAGTGCCAGCCGCATATTCGTGGAGGCCGGGGACTTCGCCGCAGGGGGCTTCGTTGAGCCAGAGCGGATGGTACGGATCCGCATCGCGTGCAACCTTATATGCGTCCTTCATAATCTCAAGCTGCTGGCCACCCCACATTGGCTCATCCTGACCAAAGTAGCAGAACAGAGCAGGATGATTTTGGTATTTGCGGATGAGGTCCGACCACTTCTTTTTCAGTGCAGCCTGTTCTTCGGGTGTGCCCTGGGTAAAGTCATGCCAGAGTTCGACGATGCCCAGCATGCCGTGTTTCTGCGCAAGGTCAAGCTCAGGGAAGCGCTCGGGTGTTCTGTTGATGAGCAGAACGGAATTGAATCCAGCCTCCTTCAAGAAGTCCATGTCATAGGCGCTGTCACCGCGACGGGTGTCCCACCAATGCGAAATCATGAAGAATGGTTTGCCGTTCAGCAGTGTGACGCCATCATCGCGAAAGGTAACCTCAATATTGTTCGGCTTGTAGCTGTGAAGTTCTTTCCGCACCGTTGTGAGGACGTTCATTGCCTGGTCGAACGTAGTCAGGGCAAGTACGCTTATATCTCCCATGGCTGGCGCGGGAACGCAGAAAGACAGATCCTTGCTGTAACTGGAATACCGACGGCTCCAAATTTCCTGTCCATCCTTGTCTGCCAGTGTAAGCAGAGCACTGCTGGCCTGGTCGAAGTTGACGGAGACACTGCCAGTGATTGAGGAGGACGGATTGCTTGCGAATACGCCATCGCGATAGTTATAGGGCTGGGACAGAATGATTTCAGCGGCTTGCTTGGGGCGTTCGAACTCTTCAAGCGAAAAGTTGTCAAACTGGACCTTGCATGGTCCAATACTCTCCACCGCGAAACGGACCGAGAATTGGCGCGACGGTATTTGGAACTCATAACGCTTGACCTGCCAGTTGCCCATGCAGTCGTATGTCTTGTCGGTACCGATGATGGGGTTGTTGCGGGAGTCCAACGGGTAGACGCGGAAATAATGGGTCAGAGCTTTATCGCCGAAGCCTTCAATGCCGCGGACATTGAAGGAAATGCGGTATGTTTTCAGCTCTTTTACATCTACCGGCGCGGAATGCGCGACTGCACGCGTTGCCTTTTCTTTGCAGTACTGCTCAAGCACCATGCCATACTCGCCGGCATCTACAATCTGTGTGTTCTCCTTGAGCTCCCACCAAGCACCGCCCTCGTTGAAATCACCGTTTGTAAACAACCCACTCATAGCCTTCTCCTTGATGGACAATGATTTTATTTTAATTTCACCGGAACCGTCATTAATTCTGAATACGGAGTGGCTCCCGGTTTTTATCTGTTTCGGGAAGTTAAAACTCATGAACAAGACCTGCTCGTTGCCATCCGTCGTTACATTCACAGCCTTATTTTGCCATACGCCTTCCGTATTGTTTTCTGTGAACCAGAATACATCCATTCCGGCGGCACCCTGAATTTTGGCGCACATCACATAGCTTTGCCCGCTTTTAATGTCCAACGGATGAAGGATAAGCTGGTCCCCACGCGCTACAACGACCTTCAGTGCGCCGTCTTCCATGGCAATCGGTTTTCCTCCACAACTCCATTTTGATTGCCATTCCGTGGAGACCGTCTCGTACGCCATTAGTGGCAGAAAAATAATAGAAAGTAATGCACTCAAGTGTCTTTTCATGTAAAAACTCCTCACGATTCTGCGGAAGACAGCTGGGGCCTTCAGGCTTTATGGCATGGGGTAGGCATGTCCTGATAGCAAATGCCACATCAATAGTGGCTCCAGAAAGGATATCTGTGCTTGACCCAGACATCTATCGCCATCAGCGTGGCAGCTTCGTTGCGCTTGCAATCGGAAACGTGGCCGTCAAGATAGCAGATGTTGAGTGCGTTGTCATGGCGATAATTGGCCCAGCCGGCACCGAATTCAAAGGAAATGTACGTCAGGGGGGCAGCGAGGGTTTCCATCAGATAACAACATTCACTTGATTTTTTGATGGAGACAATGATGCGCCCGTACGTCTGACTGGAATTTCCGGTAAAGTAGTCTGAATCCAGACTTCGATTCTGACCGTAGCTGTTGCCTTGGCCCCAGCGTGCGTTGTCCCAGCCGGAAGTGCTGGGGAGGTTTACGTCGGCAGGGCACCGGAATACTGTCGTATATACACTTGTACTCCCCATTGTACCGTCTGCATTGACGCTAAGGCCACAGTACGGGGCCAACTGCGTAGTGTAGAGAGGAAAGTCGGCCGAGGGACTGGAATATGTTATGTGATCATCGTAAGAGTCAACATAAAGGTGAAGTGCCAGGCCAAGATGCTTCAAATTGTTTGTGCAACTGATTTGACGTGCCTTGGCACGAGCTTTGCCCAGCGCAGGCAGAAGCATAGACGCAAGGATAGCGATGATGGCGATAACGACGAGCAACTCAATGAGTGTAAATGCCTTAGAATATCTGTTCTGCATAGTGAATCCCCCTTTTTGTGTTTAACTTGGAATCCTATTTGCTCAACTCCTGACGAAATGATTGTTAGTATTATCCCCACTCACCTCCCCCCCCTCGCGCGAATTTTTAGTTTGAACTCTTTATTTTTTGCCGCCTCACACCAACAAAGAATCATAACCGCTATTGTTTTTACCTAAAGCAAACGTTTGCACTGAACGATGCGACCTACTATAAACGAAAAAGTGTGAAAAGTCAAGGGGGTTCTTAGTGTGTAACTGGAAAATGTAACTGGAAAATGTAACTGGAAAAGTTAAACGCACGAGACTATCAAAAGTCTCAGAAGGACGATCACGAACTTGAAATTACGGAGGCTCTTGATGTCAAAAATGTTTCTGGCAGCATTATTGAGAGTGCCGTCCGTTTGCACATTATGAAGCGGTTTTAGCGATTTTATTGAACCCGGTTTGAAAATATTGTAATTCAATGATATATTATGCACTCGAATTTTTCTATTTTGGAGCATGCTCATAAATTAAAGCAGGAAAGATACTGATGCCGACTATCAATCAACTAGTTCGCAATGGCCGCACTCGCAAACCTGTCAAGAGTCGCGTCCGTGCTCTGTCGCGCTGTCCTCAGCGCCGCGGGGTTTGTTTGCAGGTTACCACACGTACGCCCAAGAAGCCTAATTCGGCTTTGCGCAAGATTGCGCGTTTGCGCCTGACTAACGGTCAGGAAGTGACCGCCTATATTGGTGGTGAGGGTCATAACCTGCAAGAGCATAGCGTTGTTCTGATTCGTGGTGGCCGTGTACGCGATCTACCCGGTGTGCGTTATCACGTAGTACGCGGCACGCTTGACACATTGGGCGTAGACAAACGCCGCCGTGGACGTTCCAAGTACGGCGCGAAACGCCCGAAACCCGGTCAAGCCGCCAAGAAATAATCCGCCTGCGGGACAATAAATTCACCTTGGAGTTAGGAACCTGGTATGAGAAGACGTAGAGCTGAGAAGCGCCCGCTGATTCCGGATGTCCGTTATAACAGCGAGCTGGTAGCAAGATTGATCAATACGGTGATGGAGCGCGGCAAGAAGTCGGTGGCTCAAGGCATCGTGTATGGCGCTTTTGATATTCTCAAGGAGCGCAATAAGGAAGTGGACCCGCTGGAGCTGTTTTTGCAGGCTCTGGAGAATGTCAAGCCTCGTCTGGAGGTAAAGAGCCGCCGAGTCGGTGGTGCCACTTACCAGGTTCCGCTTGAGGTTCCTGCCAATAGGCAAGTAGCAGTGGCTATGCGCTGGATTTGTTCCTATGCCAAAGCACGCAAAGGCAGCGCCATGTGCGAAGCGCTGGCCAATGAGCTGCTTGACGCTTTTAATAATACCGGCAATGCAGTGCGCAAACGCGATGACGTGCATAAAATGGCTAATGCCAACAAGGCGTTCGCGCATTATCGCTGGGGTTGATAAACATCAATAAGTCTTCCGGAAATCCGCCGGAAGGCTTTTTTTGGTATTGTGATCATGAATTGTTGCGGAACTCAGGCAAATGAATTTGGACAGTTGCACAAATATCCGCAACATCGGCGTAATCGCACATGTCGACGCCGGCAAGACCACGCTCACTGAGCGTATCCTGCTGGAGACGGGGAGCATCAGTTGTCCCGGCCTGGTACATGAAGGTACTACCAGCAGCGACTACCTGCTGCAAGAGCGCGAGCGCGGTATCAGCATCATCAGCGCGGCACTGAGCTGTAAATGGCGTGAACACCTGATTAATATAATAGATACCCCGGGCCATGTCGATTTCACGGCCGAGGTTGAACGCACACTGCGCGTTATGGATGCAGTGATTACGGTGTTTTGCGCCGTTCATGGTGTACAGGCCCAGTCCGAGACAGTGTGGCGGCGAGCGCGGCGTTACTCCTTGCCTACCTTGGCTTATGTCAACAAAATGGATAGGCAGGGCGCAGATTTCAACGCAGTGCTGGCCGGTGTCAGAAAACGTTTTGCCGTGCCGGCTTTGCCTATGCAGTTGCCGGTTTTTGTCGAGGATTGCTTTGTTGGCGCGGTGGACCTGCTCAGCGGCAGTCCGGCTTTTTCCCTTTCTGAAGGTCATTCCTGGTTCGCGGCCTGGCAGAAAGACCTTGACGCAGTCATGGAGCTTGAGAGCGCTCGGGAATATGTTTTGGAGTGCTTGGCCGAGCTTGATGACGAGGTGCTGCGCTGCTACCTGAATAATGAAAAACCCAGCAAGGCTGTCTTGCAAAGAGCCTTGCGCGATGCCGTAGCACAGTGCAGGCTGATTCCTGTCTTCTGCGGCAGCGCCTTGGAAAGCGGCAGCGTACCGGCCTTGTTGGATGCGGTCTGCTGCTATCTTCCCGGCCCGGAACGCATAGAGCCGCGCTTGGCCGCATATATAAGCGAGCCGGGAGGTCAGAGTAAGGACTCTGAGCCATTTTGCGCCCTGGTGTTTAATCAGAGCAGGGTGGCACATGCCGGTGGTTGCTTGACACTGCGCCTGTATAGCGGCAGCGTCAAAGCAGGCATGCGTATACAAAATATGCGTACCGGCAAAAAAATGACGGTGCTCAGAGTGTTGCGCATCTTTGCGGACGACTATCAGGAGATAGAAGAGGCCAGGGCAGGCGACATAGTAGGCTTGGATGTAGGCGAACAAGATTGCCGCACCGGTGATACTTTCTGCCAGGAAGGCTTCAGCTGCGTTCTGGAGAGCATGAGCTTCCCGGAACCGGTGCTGCACATGAACCTGACAGCGCTGCGTGAAGAAGACAACGCGCATTTGGCAGAGGCTTTGCAGAAACTTGCCGAGGAAGACCCCAGCCTGCAAGTAAGAAAGAATGATGAAGGTACTTGGCGACTGGCGGGAATGGGCGAACTGCACCTGGAAATCACCCAGGAACGCCTGCTCAGCGAATTCGGTTTGCAAAGCAGAAGCGGCAAGCCTCAAGTGAAATACAAAGACAGCATTGCCGCAGAAGCAGAAGTCGATCAGCAGTTCAGTAAACAAATGCCGAATGGGGAAACCTACCAGGCCAGCTTGAGCCTGAAAATCAAACCGCTGCCTAGAGGGGCAGCGGTGCAAATAGACTGCGAAAAAATCAAAACGGCACTGCCGGAAAACTGCTGCCGGGCAGTTAGGCAGTGCATTGAAGAAGTCGTTGAATCGGGAGTCCCGGGTGGACAACCGTTGACGGATATCAGCATCACAGCTTGTCGGGCTTCCTACGATGCAAAGGAAGCTTCAGAGCTGGCGTTCTTAAGCGTAACCGGATTGGCCCTCCAAGAAGCGTTGCAAAAGGCGGGCAGAATCGAGCTGGAACCGGTGATGCGAGTGGAGGTGAGCTTGTACCAAGATCATGTTGGCAAGGTCCTGGCCGATCTGACGGCAAGGCGAGGACGTGTGACCGAACTTGACTCGTTGGCGCTTGGGGAAGCTCGAATTACAGCACTGGTGCCCTTGGCCGAAATGTTTGGCTATGCCTCTGACCTGCGCTCATTGTGCGCCGGAAGAGCAGAGTTCACAGCCGAGCCGTCCACGTATGAAATTCGGCCTGCCCGGAGCAAAACAGAAAAGGCAATCTGAAAATGGCAAAAACACAAACGATCCGAATCAAGCTGCAGGCTTTTGAACACACCAGCCTGGACCAATCTACGGCAGAGATCGTCAGCACCGTAAAAAGCACCGGAGCGCAAATCGCCGGGCCCATACCGTTGCCGACGCGCATTGAGCGTTTCACTGTCAACCGCTCGCCCCGTGTCAACAAAAAGAGCATGGAGCAATTTGAGATACGCACTCATAAGCGTGTGCTCGATATCATTAATCCGAGCAGCCGCACTGTGGACGAGCTCCGTAAGCTTAGTCTGCCCGCCGGCGTTGACATCGTAATCAAGATTTAAAGGAGACTGACAATGAAAAAAGGTCTCATAGGAAGAAAACTGGGCATGACCCATGTCTATAGGGAGAATGGCAGTGTCGTGCCGGTTACAGTAATCGAACTAGGCCCCTGTCCGGTTCTGGCCACCCGTACGCAAGCGAAGGACGGATATAGCGCCCTTCAGCTCGGCTTCGGCAGACGCAAGGCTAAAAACGTCAATCGCGCTATTTTAGGCAATCTGAAAGCTGCCGGTGTAGAGCAGACCCCGCCCGGCGTTATCTGCGAGATACGCCTTTCCGAGGATCCCAGCGAAAAGGTAGGTGAGGTTATTGGCGCCGGCATTTTTGCCGAGAATGAATACGTTGACGTGGTCGGTCAGACCAAGGGCAAGGGCTTTCAGGGCGTAGTCAAGCGTTACAATTACAGCGGTGGTCGCGCCAGTCATGGCGGTGCTTGGACCAGGCGCACCGGTTCCATCGGCTGCTGTACTGCGCCTGGCAAAATCGCCAAGGGCAAGAGGATGCCCGGTCAGATGGGCAATGTGCGTTGCACTGTCCAGAACCTCCAGGTGGTCGAAGTACGCGCTGATGACAACCTGCTCTTTGTCAAAGGCGCCGTTCCCGGCGCTACCGGCGGTGTGGTCATCGTCCGCAACGCGGTGAAGAAATAAACGGGAGGGGCTGCAATCATGATAAAAACATTAACAGTTAAGAATTTGCAAGGCCTTGCCACAGATGACAAGGTTGATATTCCGGAGACTTGGCAAGAGCTTGTCAAAGGTGAACAAGCCGTAAAGGATTCGGTAGTTTCCTTTCTGGCTCGGATGCGTTCCGGCACTGCTTCGACGCAGACCCGCAGCGAGGTGAGCCGCACTGGTGCCAAGCCTTGGCGCCAAAAAGGCACCGGTCGCGCCCGTTCCGGTACCGCCAGCAGCCCGCTTTGGGTAGGCGGTGCAGTAGCTTTTGGGCCGCGTCCTCGCACCTACAATCTTCGCGTCAATCGCAAAGTTGAGCGTTTGGCGTTGAAGCGTGCCTTCAGCGAGCGCTTGAAGGCCGATGATGTGGTGTTGCTTGACAGCATCGAGCTTAACAGCCCCAAGACCAAAGAGGTTACCGGCTTTTTGAAGAACTTGCAGTTGGGTGAAAACGTCCTGATTCTGGTGGACGAATACAGCGAGAACCTTTGCCTGGCCGCTCGCAACCTGCCCAATGTGTTGGTGCTCAGGGCAAGCTCGGTCAACACTTACTTGATGTTGCTTTACAAGAAAATTATCATAACTAAAGCTGGCTTAGAGGCGCTAGGGCGTCGTCTGGCCTAAGGAGGAGAGCCTCATGAAAAGCCCGTACGATGTGGTGCATTCCGTATTGATCACGGAAAAAGGCACCAACTTGGCTGACAATTACAATAAGTATTTGTTCAAGGTCAACCCGCAGTGCAACAAGATAGAGGTGAAGCGCGCTATTGAAATGATTTTTGATGATGTGAAAGTTTCCACAGTCAATATCATGAATGTGCTTGGCAAAAAGAAACGCATGCGCAGTTCCCGCATGGGCAAACGCCCTGACTGGAAAAAGGCGGTGGTCACTCTGTCTGAGGGTAGCATAGAGCTGCTCTGATTTTACTTGTCGCCGTGGATATGCAAGTGCATTAAGTAGCGGTCGAGTTTTACATTCAGCCTGCAAAAGTATGCCGAAGCTCGATGAGCTTTGCGCATTAAACTAGGAAAAGGCATTTAAGATCATGGGAATTAAAAAATACAAGCCAACGTCTCCAGGCAGGAGACAGATGAGCGTCAGTGATTTTTCTGATATCACGCGCAAAGGTTCCGAGAAGAGTCTGACGGTAGGCAAGAAGTCTACTGGTGGACGCAATAACTTGGGGCGCATTACGCTGCGTTTTCGTGGCGGTGGCGTGAAGCGTTCTTTCCGTATCATCGACTTTAAGCGCACCAAGGATGGCGTTCCGGCCAAGGTCGCTCACATTGAGTACGATCCCAACCGCAGTGCACGTATTGCCTTGCTGCATTATTTGGACGGTGAGAAACGCTACATTCTTGCGCCTGTGGGTTTGAAGCAGGGCGATATGGTAATGAACGGGGCAGAGGCCGAGTATAAAGTCGGTAACTGCATGTGTCTGAAAGATATCCCTGAAGGCATGAACATCCACTGCATAGAGCTGGTTCCCGGACAGGGTGCCAAGTTGGCGCGCAGTGCCGGGCAGTATGCGATACTGCGTTCCAAAGAAGGCAACTACGCCCAAGTGCGGTTGCCCAGCGGGGAAGTACGTCTTATCCATGTCAAATGCAGGGCGACAATCGGCCAGGTCGGCAATCTGGAACATTCCAGCATTGTGCTGGGCAAGGCCGGCAAAAAACGTTATCTTGGGCGGCGCCCGCATGTGCGCGGCGTAGCGCAGAACCCGGTCGACCATCCCATGGGCGGTGGTGAAGGACGCACCTCTGGTGGTGGTCATCCACGTTCACCCTGGGGTCAACTGGCTAAGGGTTATCGTACTCGTAAACCTAAGAAGGCATCGAATCGTTTCATCCTAGAGCGAAGGAAAAAATAATGGCAAGGTCAATTAAAAAAGGTTTTTTCGTCGATGATTCTCTGATGAAGAAAGTCGACGCCATGAACAGCCGTAACGAGAAGCGTGTGGTCAAGACCTGGTCGAGACGCTCGATGATTACGCCGGATTTTGTCGGCCATACTTTTTCGGTACACAATGGCAAGACATTCTTTAATGTCTTCGTCACCGAAAACATGGTTGGGCATCGCCTGGGCGAATTTGCGCCAACGCGTAACTTCCGTGGACATGGCGCGATCAGCGGCAAATAAACTGTAACAAGCAAGAGGAGTCGTTCAAAGATTTTTGAATGACTCCTAAGGCGGTGTCCCCAGGCCAGGGGATGCCGCCTTGTTTTTTGGCATCGATCAAAAGGAAGACTGGCTGTGAAAGACCTGATTGCCGGGAGCATGAATCCGCTCACCATGGATATAGACCAGGAAAACAGTCTGGAGACCGTGCGTCTGATCAATGCTGAGGATGCCAGGAGGCGGCAATGGTAGGTAGAGAAGGGTATTGCCGCAGATTGCCGAAGCTGTGGACTTGATTGTAGAAGCATTGCAGCAGGGCGGAAGGTTGTTTTATACGGCGCGGGCACTAACGGCAGGCTGGGCATAGTGGACGCCTCAGAATGCCCGCCTACTTATGGCGTAGACTTCGAATTAGTGCGGGGAGTCATTGCCGGCGGCAGCGAGGCTATGTTCCGTGCACAGGAGTTTGCTGAAGATGATGCCGAACAGCGATTATGGCCACCCTCGCCCTCTGGGAGAGGGGATGGGGGTGAGGGCTCCTCACATAACTTGCAAAATAAGAAAATAATATTATATTAAGTGCATGTGTTTTTTAGTATGCCCTGCTGAGATCACCAGGCATGATGCTTTCTTGGCCGACCCGCCGAGCCTGAGCGCTTGCGGGAAGGCGCCCTGTTACATAGCGTTCTGACTCCGAAGAGTTAAT
>JAAZKR010000018.1 GCA_012799725.1 Oligosphaeraceae bacterium
AAAAATCTTAAGTAACGAGTATTGAGCTGCGGGCTCGAGGGTCACCCAGGACGTATGTGAGGCATGGATAGAGTAATGAGACATATGGATGGAACAACAGGCGGCTGTGTTTTTTATGTGCGAAAATGTCCGAAAAAACTTTATTTGATATTACAGTATAGAGTTTGACTTGTATTTACAATTAGGAGGGCTTGATTTTCAGCTCCCAACCGATGAAGAAAAAATATGATTCCCCTGACAGCTTGCGTTCTGTGGGTTGGACCGGTGCGCGCAAAATGCTGCTTACGTCGCCGGGGCAGCCTTTTCGTCTGCAGAACGGTGCCACGCTATCTGAAGTTGAGGTAGAATATGAGGTTTATGGCGATCTGCACTTGGCTCAGGACAATGTGATTCTGATTGCGCATGCTCTCTCCGGCGATGCTCATGTAGCCGGCTGGGACAGTCAGACGCGTGTCAATGGGCGTATTTGGCGTCAAAGTCGTCCCGGCTGGTGGGATGCGGTAGTTGGTCCGGGCAAGGCCATAGACACGGAGCGTTTTTGTGTTATTTGCGCTAATGTGTTGGGCAGCTGTTACGGCAGCACCGGCCCTGGCAGCATCAACCCTGACAGCGGCAAGCCCTACGGCCTGAGATTTCCCTCGGTGAGTGTTGCTGACTGGGTGGAGATGCAGCGCCAGCTTTTGGATCGTCTTGGGATAGAGCATCTATATGCGGTTTGCGGTGGTTCTTTGGGTGGTCAGCAGGCTCTGGAATGGGCCTTGCGCTATCCGAAGCGCATTGGCAAATGTATCGTCTTGGCCTCCGGCCCGAAATTGCCGGCCCAGGGTTTGGGGTTTAACATGGTAGCCAGGCATGCGATCATGCATGACAAGGATTTCGCCGGCGGCGACTACTATGAAGGCGAGCCGCCCCGGCGGGGTCTGGAAGCGGCGCGCATGCTCGGGCATATCACTTATCTGTCCGGCAAGGGCATGGACAAAAAATTCGGTCGTACGCGATTGGCACAGGATCAAGGTTCCGGGCTGTTTGGCACTGAATTCGAGGTGGAAAGTTATCTACGCCATCAAAGCCGTAGTTTCGTGCAGCGTTTTGACGCCAACAGCTACCTCTACATCACCAGGGCCATGGATAGATACGACGCCGCTGAAGCCTGGGGCGGTGGTGATTTGGTACGGGCTTGCCGCCGTATCACAGCAGAAATGCTGGTGGTCTCATTCTCCAGTGATTGGCTTTATCCGCCTGATGAATGCCGTAATTTTGTAGACGCCATGCTGAAAGCAAAATTACCGGTGACCTATGTAGAGCTGGAAAGCAACTCAGGCCATGATGCCTTTCTGGTGGATACCGAGCCGGTAGGGAGGCTGCTGCGTGCCTTCTTACTGGCTCCAAGCCGTGAACGTAAGGTAGCTAAGCATTGAATTTTTACGTGTCGTTGCAAGGCACTGTCTTTTGCGGGCATTGTGGGCATGGGGCGATATCCGGCTCCGTGGTTCAAACCGCTTGCCGATGAGCACCAGGCGCCAGGCACGACCATCAAGCAATGGCAATTGACAAAAATGCTTTACCTGAAATTATCGTATACATTACAACACTTCGCACCTTAACGATATGTCAATAGAGTTAGAACAATTCAACAATATTGCTCCCGGCCTATTAAAGGGTCTGAACGAGCTGGGCATAGAGGCGGATCCGGCCTCTTTGCGCCGCTTATTTGAGCGTGCTGATCAGCTGCAATACAGGCATAGGGAGATTGCCAAGGCTGTAACAACACGTTGGCAGGACAGCGTAATAGCCGGGATGGTGCCGCTGGGCAGCTCGGTGCTGGACATAGGTTGCGGGGACGGTGATTTGCTCTTGCGTCTGGCAAATGAGCGCCAAGCTTTTGTACAGGGTGTAGAGCGTGATCAAGAAGCGGTAATACGCTGCATAGAGCGCGGCCTGCCCATTTGTCACAGTGATTTAGAAAAGGGCCTGGGGTCTTTCCAGGACTTGAGCTTTGATTATGTCATCTTGCAAAACACGGTCCAGACCCTTTATCGTGCTCTTGACGTACTTAGGGAGACTCTGCGCATAGGGCGCTTTGCGGTCATCAGCTTTCCAAATTTTGCGCATTGGTTGGTGCGTATGGTTTTCAGCTTAGGTGGTCGCATGCCGGTAACTCCCGCCCTGCCCTATGACTGGCATAACACGCCGAACATACATCTTTGCAGCATAGAGGATTTTCTTGACTGGTGTCGTGATGACCGGGTGCGTATTCTTTCTTCTTGGGTGCTGGTGGAAGGCAAGGTGCTTGAGTATGAGCCGGAACATAATCTGAGTGCTGAAGAGGCGGTTTTTTTGGTGAAAGCAGCGGAAGAGAAGAAATAAAACATGTCTAATCCCCCCAGCATATGGTTGATTGCCGGCGAGGCCTCTGGTGACAACTACGGTGCACAACTGGCCAGTGAGCTTTTGCGGCGCAATCCGGGACTGCATCTCAAGGGTATGGGGGCGGGGCTCATGCGCAAAGCTGGCGTGGAGACCGTAGTTGACGCCAGCGAGCTGGGCGTGGTGGGCATTCTGGAGGTGGTCAAGCATCTACCCATGTTCATCGGTCTTTTCCGGCGGCTTTTACGTCAGATTTGCGCTGAACGACCGCGTTGTGTGGTGCTTATCGACTATCCTGGTCTTAATTTACGTTTAGCCCAAGCGTTACATAAGCGTGGCATTCCGGTGGTTTATTACGTCAGTCCTCAAGTCTGGGCCTGGAAAAGGGGGCGCATACCTAAGATTGCGGCGTCGGTTTCGCGCATGCTCTGCATCTTTCCTTTTGAGCCGGCGGTATACGCCGGTTATGAGATGCCTGCCGAATTTGTCGGGCATCCGCTTTTGCAGATACTTGCTCCGCTGCGTCAGCTAGCTTTGCCAAGGCGTGAGAATCTGGTTTTGCTATTGCCGGGCAGTCGCGGCGGCGAATTGAAACGTCTCCTGCCTGTTTTGTTACGCACTTGTGCCAAGCTGCACAATGAGCGTCCGGAGCTACAATTTGAAATGCCCTTGCAACGTCAAGGCAGCTTGGAATTAGCGCGGGAGATCATAGCACGTGAGGCGAAACAGCTTGTTTTGCCTGAGATTCGGCTCAGTGCCGGTGAGACCAGGCGTCGCATGTTGGAAGCTACTGCCGGCATTGCGGCTAGCGGCACAGTGACCGTGGAGGCGGTAATTTTGGGGCTGCCGCTGGTAGTTTTCTACAAGGTCAATGCTCTGACTTGGCAAATCGGCAAACGTCTGGTGAAATTACCCTATGTGAGCATCGCCAACCTCGTGACCAACTCATGCGTCTTTGAAGAATGCCTGCAAAATGAGGCTAACCCGGAACGCTTGACAGCAGCATTGCTGGACATACTGCCGGGCGGAGAAAGGCGAGAGCAGGTTTTGGAAGGCATGCGCAAAACCATGAAGGAGTTGGGCGGCGATAGCGATGTGGTGGGCAAAGTTGCGCAGAGCGTACTGAATGAGGCCGGATTGTAGATTTACGGCAACTTCGCATATAAGTCGTCAAAAATACGGCAGACTTTCCGTAGTGGCGTCCTTGGCGTCTTGGCGGTTCAATGAAGGGATAACCGCAAAGAGCGCAAAGAATAACCGCAAAGAGCGCGAAGATAACCGCAA
>JAAZKR010000114.1 GCA_012799725.1 Oligosphaeraceae bacterium
ACACTTTCGGAGATTGCAACCATGGCTGGTGTAACACCATCCACGGTATCGCGTGCTTTGAATCCGGCTGCTTCTCATTTATTAAGCAAGAAGACTTCTGAGCGCATCCTGGCGCTTTGTGACCATGTAGGATATCGTCCATCGCTATTGGCTCGTGGTACAGCCACTGGCTTTACTTATAAAGTGGCGATGATTCTCCACGACATGGAAAAAGATCTGAATGCTCATGACTGGAACCGGATCACCTGCGCCACGAGCGCGTTTTTGCAAGAGAGTGGTTATTCGCTTGTTCTGTTGCGCACAAGTGAAAAAGGCACGTCTATGGACATGCAGGTAAGCCATTTTCTGATGTCAGGCATTGCCGATGCATATATAACCAGTCCTTCGATGCTGAAGAACAATACTTTAGAGATGCTTAACAGCTTAAAATCTCCGCTGTTTGTCATCTGTGAGCATGGTGTTCCTTTTCCGGTATCAGATGGTGTGTTGCGTAGTGATGCAGATGCATTCAAGCAGGTCTGGTCGCGCATTCCCAAGGAAATGCATGGCAAAATCTGTTTTTTGTCAACCATAAATGACAATACACAACGGTTGTTGACCAATATAAAGCGGGCAGCCTGGGACTTGGGCATAGATGCAAACAATGCAATATCCACCCTGTCCTTGGCAAGGACTTCCAAAGTCCCGGCAATGGAATATGCGGAAGCATATCATCAGACCAAAAAAATGATCAAATCGTTTAATCAATTCGACTTTGTCTGGTGTATCTCTGATTTTTTTGCCTTGGGCGTGAAAGATGCATTAACAGAATGCGGACGCTGCCCAGGCAAGGATGTTTTCATCCTTGGCTATGGAGACTTAGAGACTTTTCCCGGCGTATCGGAAAAACCTGTCCTGTCTACGATATCGGCAAACACACATGAAATTGCACGAAACATGTGCAGTGTCATTATGAAAAAACTGGACGGTGAACATACCGATATCGTCACAGTCAAATCCAGTTTCATCTCACGTTCTACTTTCTAGCAAACTCCAGCTAAGCGCTGACTTTTAAAAGAGTCACATTCATGTCCGAAAATGCACATCAGCCACGCCATTTTCTGCAACCGCTTGCAGAAAATGATTATTATTCCCGAGAGCGTTTTTTACCTGAGGATCACCGTGCTTTTTGTTTCGGTGAGCTTTCCGTTGCCATGGATCGTTTTGGTGGCCTTGAGTGTATCACCTATCTGAACAGCGTTCACCACGATGGCAAAATATATCCTGCGAGGAAAGCCATCGAATATTTTTCACGTAATGGTCGGGTATTAGATCGTCCTTTTATTTCTCCTGCCTTGCGTTTTGTATGTGAGCATTCTGGTGGTTCGGTTCGCGCCCCATATCCGGAGTATCCGGCTATCTATCCGAATGGCGTCACGAGTAAAGGTTATGAATTTGTTTTAAGCCAGAAATCTTTTTCTGTGCGGCTTTGTGCCACACAATCCGGTTGCAATAAGTATATTGCGGCCTTTTCTAAACTGCATTACTTTTCTCAGAGCAATTTAGAAACTGTCTACAACCAGTTAGCTCATGAGCATGTCTGGTTACCGCCGGAATATCGCGGAGAGTTTTTTGATGCGAAGCTGCCATTTCCGGATGGCACACTTGAAATCAAAGCCATTGTTCCTCGATATGATATAGAATCCAACGCCATCATATTCTGCAAAAAGTTATCACATCCGGCATATAGCGGTAAGCTCTATTTTGTTGTCACCAGCCAATTGCCATTGCATTTTGAAGAGAACAAAAATGATTGGTTGGCTGTCACGGAGAGTACGGAACAATCTGCAAACATCTTTTCATTCAGCTTTGATGAAAACCTTGAAGTTGCACTGGAGCGTGCCCGGACTGCCGGCAGAGACCATCGCGAATCCATACGTTTAATGGAGACTGCATGCAATGCAAACGGTAATGCTCCCAGGTTTTCGCTGGAACACTATAAGGAGGCCGAAAAATTTGCGAAGGTATTTCCGGCATACCAGAAAGCTTTGATATGCGAAGAAACGGATACAACTGCCACGATTCGCGCGGCTTATTTGAAGTATGGATTTTTCCCCATCTGGGATCATATCTATCCGGTGCGTGATTTTCTGATTTCAAACGAGCATGAATTAGCAAGGAAATGCCTTGCATATATGCTGGACTATCCGCATTGGGATACAAATCCCTTTGTCATGATACATCTGTCCTTGGCTCTTGACGAATATCTAGCATTTACAAAAGATAAGAGCCTGCTCGATGAATTCTATCCTCGATTGAAAAAATCGTTTGCGTTTACTGAAACTCTGGTTTCAAAAAAGACCGGCTTGCTGCGTTACGGAATTGATACTGCCGTTGATGTAATGGAAGAGCTGGGGCTTTCTAATTTATTCTATGCTTCTTGCGTAAATGGCTGGTGGTATGATGCATGCTGTTGCCTGATCAATTTTGCCAAAGAGAAAAATGATTTGGACTTTGAAGCAAAGGTCTCAACATACGAACGGCTCATTTCCGAAAATTATGAGGACACCTTTTTTGATCGGAGACAGGGTTTTCTGCGGGCGGCAGTTGCGGGAAAGGGGCAAAACATGACTTGCGAGGTGTTTCTGCATACTAAATCACTGCCTTTGGACTACGCCAACGGCGCCTGGCTGTTCCGCAGGATTGCGCCACAAATGTCCAAATTTCTCATGAATAGGCTGCTGCATCCATGGGGAGTCTCGGCTGTGCCATACGACAGCGAAGCTCCATGTTTATATCTGAAGGGTACGCGCATGAATCAGCACCTGGGGCATTCCTGCAAATTATTGCGTCAGGCGAATCGGATTGACGGTGTTCAGCATCTCTTGAATGCATATATGTATGTTTTCCGCCAAACCCAATGTGCAGTTGAAACTTTTAACTACAGCTTCTGTGCGGGCGATCAGCTACAACGAGCTGACTGGCAGGCATTCTCCGCTACGGCAGCGATGCAGGCAATTATACAAGGGGCGCTCGGACTTTTCTGGCATAGGGGAGGACTTGTTTATGTGCCAGCAGACGAAGAGGGCGAAAACAGCATCAGCAATTTTCATTTTGCCGGGAAAAAATGGAAGGTCAAGTGTTCCGGCAAAGGCTATGATATAGAGAGCTTTACAGTTAATGGTCAAGAACTGATAGGTTCCATGCAAATACCGGAGGACTTTGTTCATGACAAAGAGATTTCGGTAGAAATCAGGCGCGGAACCAAGCCTGCCAAGCACCCTACTCTACTTTGGGCGATTGGCGCATCTATCCGACAACTGCATTCGACTGAAAATACTCTCGAATTTACCATCACAAACAAGTGCCGTGCGCAATTCGCCTTTCAAACGGAAACAAATGCCAGCCTTTCCATCAACGGCGAGACTGTAACTCCTGAATATTCCGCGCAACAGAAGCGTCTTTGGTTTGCCGGTGATGTCAATACCGGAGACATAGTTAAATTGCAATATCGTAGTTCGTCAACGTGCTGAAATAATCAAACAAAAGGAATCATAAATCATGAAAAAACGGTTTACCTTAATTGAACTGCTGGTCGTCATCGCCATCATCGCCATCTTGGCCTCGATGCTTTTGCCTGCCTTGAGCAAGGCGCGTGAGAAAGCACGCTCGATTACTTGTGCCAACAATCTGAAAACAATAGGGTTAAATTTATCAATGTATCAGGATGAAAATGACGGATGGAATGTGTACGGCAGGCAAAACCCATATATTTTCTGGTGGTTGGCAATTGAAAATTTAAACACCAACAAAAGCGACTTCTACTCTTTGAGTGAAAAGTATGCACAACCTTTCCTGCTTTGTCCCAGTCAATTAAAAACCGATGGCCCAATAATGGGATTACCCTGGCGGAGTTGTAATTATTCATTTAACACGTATGCCGGTAATTTAATGGGTGTTAACATCCGCATTAAAATCGGTCAAGTTAAAGCGCCTGCCAAAAAAATGCATGTTGGCGACGGCTATACCGATGATACCTTGAGTCATGTTCAGGAAACCTGGGGATACGATCAGGCCGGTCGTATTGGAGCCCCTTCTGTAATCAGAAGCAGAATGATGACGACTCACGGCACTGGTGCCAATTATGTTTTCATGGACGGCCATGTCGAAGCACGTAGAAAAGGAGACATGGATAAAAACGAGATTAATGTTCTCGAAGACTATTCATATTTTGGCGAATAAAGGGAGCAAAAAATGCGTAAATTATGTGTGATTCTGACATTGTTTTTCATCTGGCAGGCCTCTGCCGTTGAATTGATCCGAAATGGTTCCTTCGAGATTCTGGACGCCAAGGAACTGCCCGAGTTCTGGCGTCCCAATGGCGAAAACACGCGCAAAAATGTACAGATTGCGGTCGAGAAAAAAGGTGCGCCGGATGGGCAAAACTATGTGATCTTGTCCACTGATGACCCGACGATACAAATGTCGGATTTCATTGCTTGGATACAGGATATTGATTTAGGCGTATTTGATGATTCTTATCCTGCCGGCAAAGAGTTTTTACTTTCCTTTGATTTTACCGCTGACAATCCCGGAACCCAACTAAGAGGTTATGTTGAGGGCTACGTAATGGGCAAAAGCTTTAACGCCATCGGACCGGCAAAATCAATATATGTAGGTTGGACCCGTTACGAACTGCGCTTTCGCTTACCGGAACAGAAGCCGCAATCAATGTATGTTGTTTTGCAGTTGCTTAAGGCCGGAACTGTTAAAATCGACAATGTATCTATATCCGATGCCCCGCCGGCAACGGCAACGCCTAACGCTGCCGTTATCGAGCATAAAGCTCCTCCCTCTCTCAATATTCGGTTTCCTGACTTGCCAGCGCAAAGTACTTTCATTGTGGGGAAAACACCGCGAATTTTGAAAGTTGATGCCAGGATGGATGAAAACAAATTCAGCGAGCTGCTATGCGAAATCCGGGAGTTTGACAGTGACAAAACACTGGCAAGAAACCGCATAGAATCCTTTGCCAATCGCACTTGCGGCAATTGGGAATTTCCGGAATTGCCGGTGGGGGTTTATCGCTTTAGCTGTTCAGCGGTCATCGCAGGCAGCAAATGTGAAGAAAACATTGTTTTTCGAGTAGCGAAAGAAGAAGAAGTAGCACAATGGCGGGTACAATTGCGCGAAGACCATTATATGCTGAAAAATGGAAAACCCTATTTCCCGATAGGCGTTTGTCCCGGCCATTTAAATGAAGCGGCTCTGGAAGCTTATCAGATGGCAGGGATCAATGTTTTTTTGCGGCACATGAACGCAAATATGTCAGCGACATTAGCACAAAAATATTTTTCCTTGCTGGCAAAATATGACTTGGATGCCATTGACTGGGTAAATTTTACCGACTCTGCCGGGCAGAGTAGCGAAAAGATAGCGGCACGCTTGCAAATCGTTGCGGAAAATGCAAAAAAACATCCAAATTTTCTGGGCTGGATGAATGACGAGGATGCCTGGAGAGGGATGAGTGCATCTGATGAACAGAAGTGTTATCAGCTCTTTTTCCGATATCTGCCGGGATTTATCTGCTGGAACAATCAGGCGCCACGAGGGACATTGCCTTTCCTGCGAAAATACGTAAGGCACACGGATATCACTGGAGTGGATGTTTACCCGATTCCTGCCAGCGTTAGACACAGTGAGATGCCACGGCAGACCATCGCCTGTGTCGGGGATTATGTCGATGATTACATGGAGATTTCAGACGGGAACAAGCCTGTTTGGATGATTTTACAAGCTTGGAGTTGGGCAAACACTCTGGAGGGTACCTTGGACAAACCGGTTCCAAGTTATACGGAATTGCGGTTTATGTTCTATAATGCAATCACTCATGGAGCCACCGGCATTGCCTGGTTCCAACAGCCGGCTATGGACCCCTCAAGCCCAGTGATGGCGCGGATAGCCAAAGTCAACCACGAATTTCATGCAATAAAATCCTTCTTGCTCGAGGGGGCAAAGGCTGATTCATTCTCGTTGGTTAATGACACTGCGGACTTGCGTTTGATGGAAAGAAGCATGAACGGAGAATGTTTGCTGATATTGGTTAATGAACGCGATAGCGAGCGAGTTGCATCAATAAAGTCTCTTGATACACGCCCATTATACGATACACTAGGTAAAAAAGATGCCCTTGTTATCAATACCACCGGGCAGATCATGATGGCACCATTTGAAGTGCTCATTTGCTGTACCCGACCAATTTCCTTTGCTGCTCCTGAAAAGTTTCCATCCCTCATAGCAGAACCCGAACGAGTACCGTTATTAAAAGCAATAAACGAGGATATCAGCGGAAGGACACTATGGAACAGTCGTTGGTTTTGGAATGAGCGCATGAATGAGCGGGCGTCTTACTCCGAATGTCGCGCCTATCATGAATTTGAAGTCAATGGCGAGGTTTCTTCAGCCTGGTTGATGGTTGGAGCCGATAATTTCTGCGAGGTTTACCTCAATAACCATAAGCTTTTCGCAGTCGAAGGTTGGAGTTATCTCAAGGAAGTAAATATTGCTCCACACCTCAAAGCAGGAAAGAATACTCTAGAATTAAGAATCGCCAACTACAGCAGCTTCGGAGGCGCGATTTTCGAGGGTGCTGTCGAAACAAGCAGCGGCACAACCTCCATTGTTCCTTTAGAAGGCGCCACAACAATTACTGCTCCGGGCAGCGATAAATTAATAACTCCGTTCTTTTTCTCGCCGGCACCGGGAGCGCCCTGGGGTGAGATTAGACGCTTGTAACTATTGGAAACACGCACTTCCGCACTTCCGCTTCAAGAGATCTTAAAGCGGAAGTGTCCATCACAGGAATATGGCCGGGCGCAAGTATGCCCGGGCTTTTTACCGGTAAAATACTTATAAAGATGCGTCGGACAATGCCTGTCCTATTATTTCTCTGGCTTTGCAGATAGTCTCGGGGGCAAAGTCCGGCTTTGTATCCGGGTTTACCAGTGGCATGATTAGCTTCTCTATTTCGATCCACTTATCTGGTTGCAGATTCTGCTTGGCTATTGTCAAGTAATCAAAATCGTCTATGCTGTCTCGCATGACAGGCAGTCTCACGGAAGCTACAGGCACTCCGGCTTCTACCGGCGGGTAGAAGAGCCATGTGAGGCCATTGTTGCTGAAGTTTCCATTCCATTTGTAGTCCATGGTCCATTGCAGATAGCCGGTCAATCCGAGTCCCCAGCATCTCCATGTGGTATTTCTGGTTGTGAGAAGCGGTTTGACAGGTGAATATGACACCCCATTCTGATAGAGCCAAACCTCTTTGCCTTCAGCGCTGGCCGTTTCAATTCTTTTGCGTGCAATTTCTCCCCACCAGTTGCAAATAGAGCCGGCCACGGTAATTTCACTGTAGCGCAGTACCATTTCATCCGGGGCTCCAACGGTTAGCACGCGCACTTCCGGCGCGACCTGACGGCATAGTTCCGATGTCTGCTTCAGCATATCGTACATGGGTTGTGTTACTTCATCCCACATGTAAGCAACAAGTCTTTGCTCGATCCCGCGCTGCTTGAATTGCCTGAAGCATGAAGAGATGTAACTTGTTACAATTGGCTTGAATTCAGGAGATTCAGGATCAAGCCCCATGAAATGTACATTTTTGCCGGGGCTCCAATTCCATGCGCCGAAAAACAAATATGGGATGCAAGTGATATTGAAGTTGAGATTTTTGACAGCATACTCTGCGAGATCAAAATTTTCAGGCATATTGAGTTCTTTGCCATCGAAATTATTTTTCAGCTGCTTGTTTCCTCCGTGGAACACGGTAGTAGTGTGTCTGTATTTGGCTGCGATGTCCATGGTCGCCTTGCGCATTTCCTGTGGTGTCTCCCAGAGGAGTCCGTAACAAGTGAAATTAGGATTCAGTGGCAATGAAAAGTTCCAGACAATAATTTTCAAGGGGATGTCGAATTCGATGGCGCTGCCATCCTTATCTCGCAGTTTCAAGCAGATGATTCCGGCATAGTCACCGGGTTGTTGGCCGTCGGATATGGTTATAGTCAACCAGAGTACCTGATTTTCAAATTTCACTGAGCGATCACTGGCGAGCGGCAACAATTTGTCTCCAATTTGTGTAGACATGCCCTGCCGGGAAAAACTATTGTTTTGCTCTTGGTATTCAAGCCATTGTGTTTCTACGCACAGAGGCGACATTTTCCTGCCCTGGCTATCTGTCAGCATATGGGCTTTTACCTCTTCGACTTTCATGCCTTTGGCGCCATTAAGAACCAGTTGCACTGACTCTGCCTCCCGTCTGGCTGCTTTTATTATGATTTCCGGCAGGTTCCGGGTTGGCAATGCAGTTTCCGGGTGCACCCTTTTTGAAGATATTTCCTGCCAAAGCTTAAGCTTTCCCGCGCTGCCAATGAGTCCTGCCAGTGTTGACGGCATGCTTTGGTCCTCGTTAATGCCCTTCATAGTAAAGGAAGGTGGTCTGATATTCAAACGTTTCAGCAAGGTTTTGGCTGTCTCTTTATGCTCCTCTGTCAGGGTATCGCCATCCAACACCGCATAGCTGCATTCGAAGACCTGGTATTCTCCGGCCTTTCTGAAATTCACGACGGGCAGATATAAATGATTAAAACTAAGAGTTTTGCACCAATTACTATCCGAAACTTTTGCAGCCAATCCTACTGTTTCTCCGTTCTCGAGTGGCACGTTCAAGTTCGGCATCACAAGTATTGTGCGCTTGTATGCGGAACTGTGCAGGAAAATCACATGTGATCGGGCAACTTGAGCCTCTGTAGGCATGGAAGCATGCCCGAATATTTCGAGTTCAGGGTCAATATTGAAGGATACGCTGTCAACTTCCTTGGGAAAACGCACTATGGGGAAGTTGATGCTTGGGTATTCTCTGGTTTGCAATGCAGAGAGCTCGTATCTTGCAGTAATTGCCTCGCAGTCATCATACATCCGTATAACCCTGCGCAGACCTACCTCATGATTGCCGCTTAGCAGTACCGCCTCCGATACAAGGCCATTCTTGGAGGTGGAAAGGCTGCTTACCGGCCAGGATGCTTCGTCTTGATCTTTGTAGAAATGTTCGCTCTCATCTTCGTTGCGGCCATGATACCAGACCGAAGACGAGAACATGCTCATTTTGCTGTTTTTGTCTACAAAATTGAAATTATAGTTTCTGCTGGCCACGAGCCTCATGGTCAAGCTGTCGTTCTCCATCAGCAGTTGTGTCTCACTCCGCTCCATGTGGACTGCGCCATAGGATACCGCGCAGATAAGAAGACATAAAATTATTTTTGATACTGTCTTGTATTTCACCGGAGTCACCTGTCTTTCTAGTTGAAGTTGTCTGTTCCTGTCGTTACATTGACTTCCACGTTGCCTCTGGATGGGCATTTATGTGCTTCCACATGGCCGTCCACATGAAGTGCATTCAGGGCATTGCTATGCCTTCTTGCGCCTACCTTGTCAGTAAAAGTTCCATCCATAAGCACATTATTCTGGTTTGAAGCGTTCCAGTAAGTGAAGCACATCGAGGTGCCACTGCCCCCATACTTGTCCTGGCGATCACACACATAAATATATCGAGTTGCTCGCTTTACAAAGGAGATTGTGGCGATGTAATTTTTTCCCCCGAAGCGATTGTTGACTGCATAGTGCAAATTGAACCATTCCTTTATGGCGTTACGATTATAGCAGGAATAGCTGTTAACGCTTGGCTCGGAAGGACAAAAGAAGAACGGATATTTGGCTACTCCGTTCGTTGCACGATCCGTTGCCATCTCCCCCTTCAGGAGACCGGCCCAAGTGAATTCATCGCCACCCCAGCTAGTTCCTGATGGCGGGAAAAAATCATTATTATCCTGTACATACATCATAAGCGCAAGACCGATCTGCTTAAGATTATTGGCGCATGATATACTCTGTGCTTTTGCACGCGCCTTACTCAAAGCCGGCAACAACATACTGGCTAGAATAGCAATAATCGCTATCACGACAAGCAGCTCAATTAAAGTAAAACACTTACATTTGTTCATGATTCGACACCTTTTATTTGGAATGGAACGAACAACGATTTTTGACATTCAAATTTATTTATGGCCAGGCTGTGCATGTTTTTACCTGGAAGCTATCGCTATACAAGCATAAAAATCAACAGAATGAAAAAAGCTAACAAGATCACGAGTATTGAATGGCGACATCGTTCTTTTCGACCCGCAGCCGAAATCCAGGATATTATGCCCGAAATTGCAAAACAACCTGACCCTGTTTCCAGGAGCTTTCCTGCTCCGAGACCATCATTTGTTAAGACGGCATTGGATTGTTCTCCATTCTGCGTCATGATTGCCTTATGCCCAGCAGCAGCCGAATACTGCTGCTTTGCGGCAAAATTACTGATAATAGCCAAAACGAAACAGGCAACAGCTATCAGAAAAAATGTTTTCCCCTGGACACTCATGCAACCTTGCCGTCGTGCTGGCACATGTAATTCTTCATGTTGTTTTTTTTGTGTTGACAGCAGATCGCAACGCTGGTACATGCGTAAACATTTCACTTTTTCTGGACGGATGCCGGACTTACGGCTGTGTGTCCGGGGATAAATTCCGGGCGCAGTGATATTGTTTGACCTTCAATCCCCCCCTGTCCATTCACCTCTGCCAGAAGAATGCGTACTGCCTCTGAGCATATTTCATCCAGACGATCGTTGAATCCAGTAAATGACAAGGGTAGAATTCTCAAATCGTTTCTGGCACCAAGGATGCTTACATCCTCCGGCACTCTGAAGCCATGTTTCACCAGGGCTGCGGATGCAAAATTAGCACGAAAATCGTCAAGGCATATCAGTGCTGTGGGATGTGGTTTGGTTCCATCGAATGCCTTTTTCATATATGGCCAGTAGTCCACATCTCCCCTTTCAGACGGCAGTATACCGTTGCAGCGCTGGCGTTGCCAGGTGATGCACCACTCCTGCTCGACTTTGAGGCCATGCATTGCCATGGCTTTCAGATAGCCCTCATACCGTTCACGGGGCATGAATAACTTGCTCTCATTGCTCAAAAAGCCTATTCTGGAATGACCGAGTTCCTTGAGATACCTGACAGCCTGGTAACTCCTGCTGAAGTTGTCTATTTTCACCCAGTTGCAGTCGATTTCCGGATTTACATATTGAAGGCCGACGGAAGGAAGCGGCCATATATGATTCGACCAGAATGCAGGGGGGAGCTCCCCATGGAAGATGACGCCGCACAGGTCCTTCTTGACCAAGCTGACAGGCGGGGTGCAATCCAGCCCCAACTGGGAATAGAGCATGCTATAGGACTGTTTTTCTAAAAGCCTGTTTATGTTCTCGAATATGGGCAGGAATGTAGCACGCCCGCATTCCTCTGACAATGCAGACGACATGGAAAGAAACAGAATTTGCCGATTTTGGACGCCTTCGGCTTTTTTGCCTTTCAGGCCTTCATCAATTTGTGCCACAAAGGTTCCACTACCCTGGACTTTTTTGAGCAGTCCATCATCAACAAGTATATTGACTGCTTTTCTGACAGTATTCCGGCTGATCCCGAAGCTGGCGGCAAGTTCCGTTTCCGTCTGAATTGCGTCTCCTGGCTTCAGGCGTCCGGTTAAAATATCCACGCGCAACTTTTCTTCAAGCGTATCATATGCCTTATTGGATTGACGGCGCAGGCTCATGCCAGACATCCTTTTTATCATTCCTTATTCATACCTTACATGAATATACTACATCCTTTCCCCTTGTCAAGCAACTGTCTGAAAAATAGTTAATATGCGCGAAGTTTTGTGATGAATACGGGTAATGACTTTAGGTAAAGCATTTTTGTCATTGGCCGATCCGACCGATCTGACTGATTTATATGGCAGATCCAGCAGAGCTGCCCTTCTACAAATTTTCCATGATTTGTTTTATCCGCAGATTATGTCGATGGCACGGATTTTTTCGAGTTACAGCATAAAATTCTGCATAATCTGCGGATGTTTTTTTTGCTATTTTTTTATCACAGAACTTTACATATCAACAGTTATTTTACCTCTGTGATAGGGGCAACAGCATATTTTTCAGCTTTTTCGTTTTCCATCTTTAGAATGGCAGGAACCTGCTCTACAGAAGCGGCTTCAAAGCCCCGGATCAGCATAGCGATTTCCTCTGAGGCATAGCCCTTAGGCAATACCTTGGGAAGTTTCATGAAAAGGTAATATTTGTTGTATGATTTGGGTACTTCCCAGATTGTGGATTTGCGGCTCTGGCCAGGAATTACCTTTGGGAAAAAGCAAAAGACGCCTTTTTGCATTGTGGCATTGTATTCAGCAAGCCACTTGATGTCGCTGTTTAGATGCCATTGAACTTTTTCATGTGTAAATTCGCCTGAGAGTTCCTGTCCATTGCTTGTCATGGCAAACCAATGTGAAAACATCTTGTCCCAGCAGTATTGGAAAATATAAAGGTTAAACACGTTTTGTGTGTCAGTTGCAACAAATTTCTTTTGTTCGACAATACCATCTTTTGTAAATGTAAGGCGAGTTCTAACGAGCAGATTGTCAAATTGTGAGACTTTTTCAATTACGATGTTTTCTCCAGTGAACACGGCGTTTGCGGCTGGCTGTTCATCCTTTCCGTCAACTTTTACGCTGAGTTCTTTGATAATCTCGGTGCCACCCTCAGTATGGCCCGCACCAATGTATGTTCCGCCAACGGCAGGTGTAAGGACGCAGCCATTCCAACCTGATGCCGGGCAAAGCAGGTAGCCTTTGTAGTCAATGCTGCGGATGGTATGCTTCCCGGTTTCTGTCATTTCAATTCTATAGTCGCCTACATTCAAAGTATAGTCGTAGGCGGCCAGTGACATTGCAAAGGCAAGCATAGCTATTACGATGGATTTCATTATTGTTTGTTCCGCTTTTCGACCTTTTCGTGCTGCTATTCATTTATGAGAAGCATTCGGTAATCTCTGCGTGGAACAGATATTTTCAGCTCCCCGTTTGAGAGTGAGAGATTTTCCCCTGATTCTGCTTCCGTTATATTGGATGCCGATTGGATGTAATCGCTATTAAGATTTAGCAAAATTTCCTGATTATCAAGGCTGACATTTCCGACGATGGCAAGCCATTGTTTGCCATTTTTGTAGGAAACCGTGTAAATTTCCTTGCCGTTTATGGCCTTTACAGGGATTTTTTTGCCATAGTATGGGAAATATTCGACTGCTTCGTCGGCAATGCCAAAGTCCTGCTTGATCTTGATTGCCTTCCAGGCCATCTGCGGCTTGCAGAAAATCGGATAAATCAAATTATCATGCAGCAGGCACATCATCACATAGTCGCGTGTGGACTCATCGCTGTCGCTGTATTCCTTTGACAGGCCTGGACTCTTTGTGAAATTGGCCATCATCTGGCAGTACCAGCCAAATGGAGTGCCTGACTCTATTACCCAACGCTCCGGCGGCGCAGCCCAGTACATGAAATCAGCTCCGCCGTCATTCAGGCTTTGCAGGATTTTCTCCTTGTTTACGCCGTACTTGTCGTAGACCCCCGGATTTCGATAGTATGCAGTATTCCATAATTCTCCTGTCAGGCAGGCCTCACAGAAACTGGCCGAGGGCAAAACCATTGTCGCCGCAGTATGCACATACATTATGGGCATTTTTCCGCGCTCTTTCAGGAAAACCGCGCAAAGGCGCTTCATAAGGTCTCGGCGCGCCCACCAGTCGTATTCCGGATATACTTTGCCGTCGCGACCAAGCCATCCGGCATCGTGCATGAGGTTGCAATCAGCTGTTGGCCCCCATTCGTCGAGGTTTGCGACTCCATCGACACCGCATTTCGCATGCTGTTCCATAAGGAAGCAGAAGAAATCAGCGTATCTGCTGCCTAATCCAGGCTGAAATTGGCGCTCGCCGCGTTTTGAGCCATAAGGCGCCGTGGAAACAGGAAGTTTTGTCCACTCGTTAAAGTATTTCTTGACTTCAGGTGCCTGCCACAGGAACTCAGAATCATTCGAGGAGTTTTGTGCTTCCGCATTGTCGGTTACTGGATTCCAAGTTACCGCCTTGTATTTTCCTAGTTCTTTATAAACGCCCAGGTTGCAAAGTATCGGATCGATGTAGATTCCAAAGAGTCGGCCTTTGGCATGCTCCCTTGCGATGCGCTCCTTGTAGATTGCCTCGTCGTAGACCCTAGGGTAGAAGCCGACGCGCGCCTTGTTTGGGGAGGCAGGCGGCAAATAGTCATAACTGGCGCTGCTGTAAAGCACTTTTACTTTTTGTCCGCAATATTTTTCTGCATTTTCCGCAAAATAGTCATAGTTCATGCTGTTTCCTCGCCAGCCTTTTGGCTTTGGGCGCGCCGGTGTGGCCATCAGCCCGAAAGTCCAAGTGGTTGGTCTGGCAATCAGCAATTCAGCTGAAACAGGTGTGATTTGCAATGATGTGCCGGCATTGCCGCGAACGACCTTTAACGCATCTGGACGCTTTTCCCTTTCGAGGGGACTCCATTCCTTTTCCGAG
>JAAZKR010000115.1 GCA_012799725.1 Oligosphaeraceae bacterium
CCACAACCTATTTTTTGTCCACGGAAAGCACGGAAAACTCGGAAAATTTGTAGGGTTGCGGCTTCGACGGATGAAATGACACGCGGTTTAAAAGTAGCGCAACCGTCCCGGTTGTGATTGATGTTTGCCCTCCCACGCCCGAACACTCCCATCTGCAAGAGGCAGGATGCAGATCAGCCGGATCAGTCAGATTGGACGGATCGGGCGGCTTACGGCATAACGCATTACGCCGTAGGCGTTTAACCATGCTTAACCCCAGGCCTGGGGTGAGGAACCCACCCAAAGACAGTGCCTTGTAAAGGCACCACAATCAGACGGATCGTCTTGACAAGTGATTGTATGCCAATGATTTGGAGATTGCTTTTCTGAAAAACCTTGCACAAAAAAGAAGATTTTGAGGGATAGTAGTACGAATTCTATTTGGCTTGTCGCTCTGACGGAACTGTTGACAAAGGAATACTTCATGCGACTGCGAATTTGGTTATGTCTTATTGTAAGTTCTGTTGCAAGCCTGGCAACAACACCTGTGTTGACGATTTCAAAAGACAATCAAATACCCATTGTGCTGCCGGACAATCCGACGGAGTCGGAGCGCTATGCCGCCAGCGAGCTGAAGCACCATTTGCATGGCATGCTCAAAATCAAACCTCGTATTCTCCTTTATGGCAAGCGGGACATGACTCCCGCCATTCATATTGGTCTGACTGAACTGGCGAAAAGAAACATACCCGGCTGCCAGTCCCTTGGATCGGAGGAATGGGTCGTCAAGACGGCCGAAAATTGCCTGATCCTTGCCGGCGGCAGGCCGCGTGGCAGTCTGTATGCAGTCTATGAATTTCTGGAAAGTGTGGGAGTTGTCTGGCCGTCGCCGGCTATCGAGCATATGCCGGTATTAAACGAAATCACCGTTGCTCCCTGTGACCTGCGCGGCAAGCCGGCCTTTGTATCGCGAGAAGTATATAGTGGCTTTAGCCGCCCGACACCGGAACTTCGCAAATGGCAAGTGCGCAACAAATTGAATACGCCAAGTGACCTGTCACCCGCCATGGGAGGCAGTTTTCATAGTGGCCGGCCTGGCTCATGTCATACATTTTGGCAATATGCCAAGGATGAATGGCCCGATGAATGGTTCTCCATGACCGAAGATGGGCGCCGCGTGCGCTCGCTTGGCGGCGATGGTCCCGGGCAATTCTGTTTGACTAATCCGGAGCTGCGCAAGGCGATGATCGAACGCCTGCGTGAATTTATCGAGCTGGACCGCCAGGAAAGTGAACCCGATTTCTGGCCGGTCATCTATGATATCAGCCAAAATGACAGCGAGGATAATATTTACTGCAAATGCCCTGGCTGCAGAGCGTTGGCTGAAGCGGAAGGAAGCTACAGCGGCCCGATGCTGGATTTCATCAATGCGATTGCCAATGGCATTGCCGCAGACTATCCGGAAATTTATGTGCGCACGTTTGCCTATTCCTGGACCTTGGACGCCCCCCGAACCATCAAGGCGGCACCTAACGTCATCGTGCAGATTTGCAAGCTGGGCTGCGAATTTTTCCCCAATGGCAAGGCAGACACCCTCTTTCCAAATGTGCATCCTCGCAATAAAAATTACCATGACAACTTTATCAAGTGGTCTGAAATCTGCGGTAATATGGCAGTCTGGGACTATTGGGTGATCTATACCAAGCCCTTTCAGCCACCCTATCTGAGCGCCCTCAATATTCGCGAGGACCTGCGCTTTTACCGTGACCGAAATGTGAAATTCTTATTTGCGGAATGCGAATACAACTCGACCTCGAGCTTTGCGGATTTCAAGCTGTGGTATGGTCTCAAACTCATGCAAAATCCGGATTCTTCGTATGATGAACTCGCTTTGCGTTTTTGCCAAGCATACTATGGCCCCGCCGCGAAATTGATGAAGGAATACATGGACTACTTGCAGGAACGCGAAAATGCGGCGGATGTCTCAATTGGGGCAGCCACGATTTTCGAGATGCCGCACACCAACGCAAAATGCGCCAATGTGAAAAATATCCTGCCGTATCTGGACGAGCAATTTTTCGAAAAAGTCAATTTTCTTTTGGCCGAGGCTGAAAACTTGACACAACGGTATCCGCAGTATCTTAACAATGTCCGTAAAGAGCGTGTGCCAGTTGACGCCTGCCTGGTGAACAATCCGGCTTCCGTTACAGCAGACTTGTACCAGCGATATGCTGACAATTCACGATTCAGAACAGAAATCTGCTACGGCCCCATCAATCCTTATGTGTATCGCCCCGAGGTTGTGCAAAACACCTTGGATTCACTCGAAAAAAAGGAAAAAATCCTTTTCGACGCGGACTTTGCTGTCCCCTCGAGATTCGCCGGCAGGGAAGTCGTACTTTATGACTGCACGAAGGTCAGCGGCAAAATCATTTACGACGATGACGCATATAAGGGAAAGGCTGCGTTGCTGCGCGAGGTTGACAAGCCCGGCTACCATCTGCTGCCGTTGAGCATGGGGGTGCGGAATAAATTACATCGCAAGGATATATGTAGATTCACCTATGACGCCGGGCAAATACCACAGGATGAAAAGTACCACTGGTTCAACCTCGGAAAATGCAGCTTGCAGGAAACGGCGTATCTGTGGGTTCATTGGAGTACGTTCTTACGTTGCGGAATTGACAATGCCATGCTGGCAGGCTCCGAATGGGAGGTTTTCGTGTCGGTCAAAGTTACCGGAAAACCCTACGTAAATCATTCAACAGCAAAAACTCAAATCCTAGTCGATCGAATTATTCTTGCAAGGTAACTTGGCACAAACTGACCCCCACAACCCAGTTTTTGTCCACGGCAAGCACGGCAAACTCGGAAAATTTGTAGGGTTGCTGCTTTGACGGATGAGCCTGCTCTGGCGAAATTCTTGTGTGCCAAGGCCGGCTTTACTTTTTCAGTCGGAGGGAATATGGAGCGCTGGCGGCTCGCTGGCAGGAAGCCGGTTTCCCTCTCTCATCGCTGAAAAATCAAAAAAAACCACAGCCGTTCCATAGACTACAGAGCACGGTTCCCAAAAATAGCTAACCCCGTTCCAAAGTATTCAAGCGGCATTTTATCCGCAGATTACACAGATGTACGCAGATTTTCAGGACAAGACATCGAGTGGCGTCTCTATTTAAAAGGTTGTGCTGTAAGACCTTAACTATGCATAATCCCGGTTTTTAGCCCGATTGACAACTTTTTCTGCCTATAGGCAGGAGCGATCGAGTTGCTTTTTACCTATCCTGCCTGCGGCTCTATGTCGAGCGGGAAAAATAAAAACCTCAAAAATGAGAAAGAGGCTCAGTTGTCTGAACTTGCGTATCTGGTTTTCAGCAAATCTCTTTTGTCACTAAAAACTCTGCGACTAGTATCAACAAGCGGTGCTTATTTTACCTTGCATCGCACATCCAGAAGCGGCATTTCAAACAACTCAAAGACTTTCAGAGTGCTTCGGTTGCTGATTGCAGAAGCACAGGCTGGACCACCCCCGTTGAATGGACGCAGCCCGTCGCCGCCTTCTGCATGAAAATCAATGAACAATTTCTTGAACATGTTGTCGGAGACATTTCGCCGCTTGACTTTGATCAGCCCCTTTTCTTCGTCCGGGGTCGGATCCTGCCCCTGAATGGTTGCTTCGATACGCGGGAATATTTTAACTTTGCGTGGCGATTTTGCAGCCATTTCAACAAATGGCTGCAAAGGAAAATACTTTTTTTCGCCCGTCATATAAATTCCCGGCGAAATCATGTCCACGAGGCCGGCTGCAAGGATCGCCGGCAAGTCTAATCCATGTTTTTTATAGTCATCACAATCGAAGTTTATTTCCAGGTCCATATCAGGATTGGCCGCTTCGATCACCGCCCGCACATCCTTCAAATACTCCAGCATTATTTGACAGATGATATCTCCCCATCGTTCATCCATATAGTTCTTGGCAGTGCAACTGCCATGTCGCTTTACATACTCATCAATGATTGGCGGATCATATCCGAAAAATGGAGGATGTCGCAAGAACTCGATAACAATGGCATCCGGTTGATAGGCAACCATTTCCTTGATCATTGCCAAATAAAATTGCCGGACTTCAGGATAGGCATAACTTGGTTTCAAGTGAAATCTTCCATCAACTCCTTTCATCCTGAACTCAGGATGGTCCAGAAAAAACTGCGCGTTCAAATTATTGTTATGTGGCGGATAAAACGCATTGGCGCGCACGGTCAGTGAGAAACGCACTCCTTTCAACTTGCAATAATCCCGTTGCAAACGTATTGGATCAATTCCGGCATCCAGCAGCTTATCCAGACGTTGCGTCGCCAACTTGTCTCCTTCACACCAGAAAGCGACGTCTTTCGGATCCTGATGGCCAAATATGGTGGCGACTTTTGACGGGTAGTTGACTGCCGATGTGCCAACACACCAGTCATAGGCAAAAACATGCGATTGTGCATACTTGTCAATACGCTGCTTTAAGCTGTCAACAGTCACTTCGCTGAAGAAGAATTCACTGAATCCATCACTGTGAACGATAATAGCAGGTTGATGTACGGGTTCTGAACGGTACAGGGCAACATCGGCTGCGCTGGCAGGCGACAATATAACCTCGCCTAAAGTGCAATGAGCAGCGTCCGCAGTGAATATAATAGGATCACCGCGCTGCAAAGACAAAATGCCAATGAAATTTTCACCGGCCACGTCTTCTCCAATATCGGCAGGATGCCAGAGGGTCAATGACGTATTCTTTTGGAAGTTAGGAGCGGTTATGGAAAAACTTCCCTTCCCGACAAACGTAGCATACAACGCAAAATCTCCATTGGCCGGCGCCCTGAATTCAAGTTGGGCGCCTGCCTTTTCCGCTACCGCAAAATCCATCTTGTAGTCCACATTGCTTAAAGTGCGCTGCTGCCAATCTGCCTTTGTTTGCGCATGCAGGACTGTATCCAGCGGATTGTAACGCAACAGCAATGTCCTGGCAATCGGATAATGAAGGTTCTGCGCCTTGACCAATAACTTCAAAGTGAGGATGCCAGGTGTGATGTCGGACGGCAAAGACACGTTGATTGTCTCCGGCTGACCGTCCCGAAGCTCCGATAAAGGGGCGCTCCAGAGTAAACGCGATGATTCATTTGCCAGGCACAATTCAGCGCTGCCCTCGATATTCCCTCCTTTATTTAATGTGAATAATACCGGGAATTCACCGTTGGTTCGCAAAGGCAGGGAAACATTTTGCAGCTTTAGCAAAGTGTTGCTGAAGGCAAATATGCTGTATTTGCCAGAAGCCGGATGCAGCAAACCATGCTTGAAACCATAAACATAATCCTTGCTGCTGCGTGGTACGTAGACACGAAAATACTGTCCACGGAAATGACCGCTGAATGTAACACGGGTAAAAACGTTATTTTCCTCTTTGTAGAATAAGGTGGTCGCTTCCGCTGTAGCCGGGGTGAAAGTCGCGCCATCATCGCTGGTGAATACCATCGCACCATCAAGACCAACGTCATTCTCCCCGGCGGGCTGCAGCTTCTCCAGGAGAAGCACCAGACGCCCCAGGTCCGCAGGTTTTTTCAGCTTGCACTCGATGCAATGAAGATAATACGGGAAGGCCATGCTGATATAATGACCTTTGCCTTGATACCTCATGGTCAATAGCTGTGCCTGATCTTCCACTTCCTGGTATCCACATCCATCCAGCGGCAAAGCCTCAGAAGCCCAAGCGGCATCTAAAGTGGATACATCCGTCAACTCGTTTGCGGTCCCTTGAAAACAATAAAACAGGAAAAAACATGATATGACATACAAAAAATGCTTCCTGTTCATAATTGCCTCCATGAAGAAATCAAAGGTTCCCTATTCAGAATGTAACAATGGTCTGACTTTTGCTCCTTAGCGTACAAAATAGCGTATGGCGCAGTGATCAATTTTTTTGCTATATTGCATTGTGTATGGGTTGTAATACCAATATTCCACCTTTCCATCAGTCGAGACCAGGATATTGCCGCTCGACCAATTGCCGGTTTTATAAACCATGGGGATGGCAGGCTTGACAATCACTGCGGGTTCGGTTGACACACAGTAGCTTCCATTACCGGTGTGATAATAGCCCGGTCCGCAATGTAAAAAAACCTCATAGGGCAAATCACCCTCGGAATGAAACAGGTTGGAGATGCCGACTTTCATATCTGCACCATTCTCAAAGGCCGTCATGTAATCACTGAAAGAACCCGACAGGCGTTTCCCGTTGGCATCGTGGGCGTATACCTCTCGCCAATTATCCTGGACATAAAATTTGAATATTTCGAAGTGATAAATGAAATTGCTGCAAGGTCCATTAGACCCGTCGTCATAATTGTCAATGGCCTGATATTTTGGCATGTTTTTCGGTGCGTATGCGGGAACTTCACCGCATGGTTCCGGTCGCTTGACGCCATCAAGAAAGGGTCTGGCAATGGCCTGCTGCCCATTTTGGTTATACATAAAAAAGGACCATGAGGGTTGATTGCCGAAACCGGGCAGAGCTACCGGCATGCGCAAATTCATGATTCCGGCCACCCAGCGTTTGTCGATCAAATAAGTTACCCGGAAATTGGATACTTCACGTACGATGCCCCGGTCGGGTGAACCGGGGATAATGTGTTCTTCATATTTGAACTCGGTATAAATACGTAAATCCGCTCCGCGGGAAATTGCTTCGCAAAGGAGTTTTGTCGATCCGGCAATGACCTGGCATTGCGAATCAAGGGATAGAACTGGAACCTGCTGGGACATGGTTTTCTCCTTGCTTTGATACTTCTCGGCATCTAAAGTGGATGCATCCGTCAACTCGTTTGCAATCCCTTTAAAACAATAAAACAATAAGAACCATGATACGACATGCAAAAAACGGTTCCTGTTCATAGTTGCCTCCATGAAGAAATCAAAGGGCATTCAACATGTAACAATGGTTTGATTTCATCGTTTGAATTACTTGTTTTAGTATATTACAAAAAACAATTGTTTGCAAATCAATGAATACGTTTATTTCATTCAATATTTTTCTACTTTTCTTACATTTTTTTCACAGCCATCCCATAGGCAATAAAAAACGGCATATTTAGCCAGATTTCACGCTTGGCTAAACCTCTTTTTCAAAAACCCATTTTCGATTTTTACTTTATCCGCAGATTTACTTAGATTAGCGCAGATTTTTTAGGGCGCAGTTTTCTTATCTTAGGAGCGCATCTTCAAAGTAAGTCCTAAACAATCTGCAGCATCTGTATAATCTGTGTAATCTGTGGATTGAGTCTTTCAACTGGGTTGCGGAC
>JAAZKR010000019.1 GCA_012799725.1 Oligosphaeraceae bacterium
GGCCACCACGTCAAGCGCCGCCAAGTCCGCACTGGCTATAAGCGCGCCCAGTTTTCTGGGGTGTCCGCCGCTGGGGCCCTCGCCCTCCATGCCCACAATACCATCCATAATAGCTAAAGCCGGCTTTGCCAGACGGTTGATGTCCACCATCAAATCAGCCAGGTGATCACGGTTCTGGAAACGGAAATGATATTGTCCCTTGGTGGAGCCCGGTATCAGGCCATATTGGTTTTTAATGGCACCGGAATAAGCCATTTGCACATGTGTTTTGAGCTTGGGCAGGGAAATAAGCACTTGGCAATCGAGCAAGTGATCGGTTAGCTCTACGCGCTTGCCAATGCGATTTTCCTGATTTTCAAAAACAGCAGTTTTCTCGAAATACAGTGCTTCAGCGCCCTCTTCTGCGATAATTTTAGCCATGCCGCAGGCTTTCAAATTGGTACGAGTATCCCCGACCCCGGGGCCGTCACCAACACAGGCAATACCGCCGGCCTCTTTTACCAGGCGAATAACAGCGCGCAACAGCTCCGGATGCGTAGTAACCGCCTGTTCCGGGCGCGCCGGTGCCAACAGGTTGACCTTAAGCAATACACGCTGACCTGGAAGCACAAAGCTACCCATGCCGCCCAACGGTTGCAAAAGCTCTCTCAGAGCTGAGAGCATTGCATCCTGGTCATCATAGCTTTCCAGCTTGACCAGGCTGACCACGGAACGGGTATTGTTTTCAGAATCAGTCATTTTTAGCCTTGCGCCGCAATGGTTTAGTCAAAATGGTCAATATACAGGCTGCCAATGCATAACCCAGACAGCCGGCTAGCAGATGACAAATAAAATCAGCCGGCAAAAAATCGGTCAGGGATTGTGGCAAAAGTGGCGGCAGCCAAGGCCGGAAAAGACCGGGTAAAAAAACACCGCCGGCCAAGGCGCTGCCCAAACAGACAAGCACACCAAACAGCCAAAAAAGTAATTTTGTCAAATATGTCGTCAAGCAGAGGCACAGCAATAATAAGCTAGCCATAATAAGATATTTCCACCAATCCTGCGACCAGTTGAACTCATCTTGATCCAACTCTAAAACGCGTAATTGCTCGAGGTCAATCACGGGGCGCGATGAATCAGGAGCCATCGTGTCGGGTTCTGCCGCCTCTACAGCAACCGGGACATCAGCCGCCATTTCAGCATCGCTTGCCAATGTGGCAAAACAGCAGAACAAAAATAAAACAAGACAAATAACCGGACGCATGCTGTTAAGCTTAAACACAGGAATGCACTTGGACATGCCAATGCGCATAAACATTTACTGCGGCCAATGGCCGACAAGGATAGACGATATAAAAAAAGCCTCTGTTTCGCAAAGAAACAGAAGCCTTGTCCTTTCAGGCCGCCAGATTTTGGCGGCCTCTTCTTCACTCCGGCTCAGTAGCGTCCACCACCGCCGCCGTGGCCACCGCGTGGTCTTCCACCACCGCCGTAGCCGCCGCCGCGCGGGGCACGTGGTTCCAGGGGTCTGGCTTCATTAACGGTCAAAGCTCTGCCGTTATTTTCTTTGCCATTAAGTGCCGCGATAGCGGCCTCAGCCTCATTGGCATTAGCCATTTCAACGAAGCCAAATCCTTTGCTACGCCCCGAATCGCGATCTACGATCACTTTTGCCGAGTCGACCTGGCCAAACTGTGCGAACAGGGACTCCAGTTCCGAATCTGTAACCGCGTAGCTCAGATTCCCCACATACAACTTCTTCTTGCCCATTTCTTCTTACTCCAAGGCTGGGAACTCCGGCATCTATCTTTTACTTTCCGAAGCCGATGGTGGGAAAGAGGCCAAAATCACGGCCTAAGCTAGCAGAAATCAGAAAAACCAAAGAAGAAAAGGGGCCAAGAAAAGACAATCATCCGTTCAATCATCCGATATCTTCGAGAATTCCAAAAGACGCCAGTTGTTAAATGTAGTGCATCATTAACACATTGCAAATGATTATGGCACTTTTTTTTGCACAATCTTTGCCCCGTTCTGCACACTGCCCGTTTTTTAAATAGACCAGGTCCAAAAAGGGTTCCGCACCCATTTTATCCGCAGATTACGCAGATGGATGCCGCAATTCCCAGGATTGGGAATTGCAGGATTTTGTGGGATTTTCCATGTTTCTGCATGATTTCTTATGATTCTTCTTGAAATTTCGTTTTTTCGGCACTATGTTTTCGCCGCAGTTCAGAAATCATCCAGCCCCACCCACCCAGGGGGCAACCCACCCTCGATAAGGTACGCGCGCGCGA
>JAAZKR010000116.1 GCA_012799725.1 Oligosphaeraceae bacterium
CGCTGAACGTAACCAAGGTATTTCATCAAAACAGAAAACAGCCGCCGCAGAATTCGTCAAACGGCAGCTGTCGCTTTGTTTACAGGAAAATTACTTCTTGTAACCGCACTTCGGGCAAACGCCGTTGACCATCCTGATTCCGCAGAGCGGGCAGCGATCCACGGTTCCGGCAGGCGTATATTCCTGCGAAGCCGCATTGACACCGCTTGTAAAGGTGATCTTGGCAATATTCAATTTGTCTTTCAGCAGATCGTAAACGATCTTGATCATGCCTTCCACGGTCATGGTCTCTTTGGTCACAACAAGGCGGCAGTCCGGATACGCTGTCGCAAGTTCGGTTTTGAAGGCTTCGCCCTTCATGGTGTTCGTTTTTGCGCCGTTTTTGATTCCCTGTTTTTCGTAAACACCGAGAATCGCGGGCAGCAGCGGATCATCCTCACGGAGGATCAGCGCGTGGTCAAAATTCTTCAGAACACTCCAGGCAGTCTTCTGGATTTCATTACAGGGAAATACCATGTTGACGCCGGGATTCACGGAATCCTCAACCTCAATGGTCAGCACTCCGGTGTGTCCGTGAAGATACTGAGCCTCTCCCTGAAATCTGTAGAACCGATGGGCATACTGCAGATCGAACGTTGTGATGCTTCTCATTTTGTATATCCTTTCATGTTGGTTTTAACGCAGAATTGTTGCATCAGTAGTTCTGCGCTTCAATTTCAAAATAAGCCTGCGGATGTGCACAGACCGGGCAGACCTGCGGAGCCTTCTCGCCGATGTAGATATGTCCGCAGTTACGGCATTCCCAGCGGTTTTCTCCGACCTTGACCCAGACTTCGCCTTTCTCAACGTTGGCGGCAAGTTTGTTGTAGCGGTCTTCATGGCGCTCTTCGATCTTGGCAACGGCGGCGAACTGAGCAGCCAGCTCAGTGAAGCCTTCGGCGGCGGCTTCTTCGGCAAACTGCTTGTACATCTGCGTCCATTCTTCATGTTCGCCTGCGGCAGCCGCCTTCAGGTTTTCGAGCGTGGAGCCGATTCCGTCCAGCGCTTTGAACCAGAGTTTCGCATGTTCTTTTTCATTGTTCGCGGTCTTTTCAAAGATGGCCGCAATCTGCTCGAAACCTTCCTTCTTCACTTTGCTTGCAAAGTAGGTGTACTTGTTGCGCGCTTGGGATTCTCCCGCAAATGCGTACCACAGATTGGCTTCGGTCTTTGATCCTTTTAGATCCATTTTCATTTTCTTTCGTATTCAGCATACCTGCCGGGGTTAGAGTTGTTTATTTTGCTACGTACGCGCTTTTTTCGCACATTCCGCACAAATTCCGCTGATTCTCAGCTCCACATGATCTGCCTGAAATCCCGGATTGTTATCCGGTTCCGGAAGATCCTGCGGCAATTCAAAATCCTGAATCGCTCCGCATTCACGGCAGATAAAATGCCCGTGATTCCGTGCGATCCCATCAAAACGTGCATTGACGATTTTATCCATCCTGTAAATAATTCCCCTGTCGGAGAATTCCATCAGAATCCGGAAAACGCTTTCCCGCGTGATGGAAGGAATGCGTTTCCGGACACATTTCAAGACATCATCTACATCGGGATGTTCCTTGTTTCCGAGGATATATGCGTAAACGGCGAAACGCTGCGCCGTGCATTTGTATTGATGCACGCTGCAGAGTTTTTTAAAGTTTTCATGCAGAGCGTCGGTTTTCATTTTTTGCTTTTCTTGTTAAATTTTATCTTTAACTAAAGATAATCTTTATTTCCAGAAAAGTCAAGTGGAAAATCATAAAAATCGCTTTTTTTCTGCAAAAAACGCTTCGATTCGGGATTTTCGGCTGAAAATGGCAAGTCATCAATTGTGTCAATATGAGAGTCTATATAGAGTCAAATGAGGACGAGTTGTCAGCAAACGGAATAAAAGCGACCAACGGGAGCGGTTATGCCGGATTGCCGCTTGACTGACGACGGGTTCTGATGTATCTCACGCTGATTTACCCACAAATTCCCGTGAAGACCCATTTTTACTTCAGAACGGCAACTTCGGCTGGCGGTCAAGGAATATCTTGAATACTGGAACCATTATCGTCCCCATGCCGGGCTTGGCGGCAAAATGGTCAAACCGTATCCGCAGGATATGAATGCCCCGGTCAGAGAGGTTTCATTTCTTGGTGGCTTGCTTCACGGTTATCGACGGGAACCGATGGCGGCGTGAACGTGAGGAATTTATGCACCCCCGTTACGCGCGCGTGAGGATTTTCGCTCTTGTCAGAAAAAATAGGGATTTTATGACAGTCTGCCAGTCTGATTTTTTCGTATGACAGGTCATGTGTAGAGACCGGAAGTTCGAATCTCTTTTCTACCATTTTCGCGATGTTCAAACTCTTTTTTGAGGCAGAATGAAGTTCAAGTTTCTCCCGGAGAATTTTTCGAGAAGTGAAAATGCTCCTCCTTTTGAGACTCGAAAAATTCGCCAGTTTGAGGTGGAGAGAATTTTTCTGGAAAATAAAAAAATGGTCGACCAATTTTACGAAAAAAGCCGCAAGTATCGCTTGCGGCTTTTTTCGTAAAATTGCCCTCCGTAGCGAAAGCCGCGAAGCGGCGGTCCTCCGACGCGCGAAGCGCTAAGGAGGATTCGCGAAGGAGGGCCGGCATCACAATCAAGGAGGCCTATGTTCTATACCTATATTATTCGTAGCATTTCTTTCCCTCAACAGCGCTATATTGGCTACACATCTGACCTCAAACAGCGAATGGAAGCACACAACTACGGCCAAGACAAGCATACGGCTCCATACAAGCCCTGGAAGCTGGAAACTTATATTGCCTTCGATTCAGAGGATAAAGCCCGTGCCTTTGAGCGCTATTTGAAGTCTGGTTCCGGCCACGCCTTCGCCTCCAGGCACTTCTAAACAGGCGCTTTTCCTCCGGTATTCTCCGATTGAAAAGACCGCTGGCTTTTCCCCATTCTCCACCTTCAGACAACTGAACCTCAGGTTCAGTTGTCTGAATTTTGGGTGAGAAATGTGGGCTAAAACGTCCGTCGTGCCCACCATATTTACAGTCTGCGGGGGACAGTGAAAAATATATTACGATACAATAAGCATTAAATTAGTTTGTTGTGATGTTTGCCTGCAAATGTAGGGTCTCAGCTGAACCTGTCTACAGAAAAGTAGCTCTCTGAGTTGCAAAAAGGCAAATCCATATTAACTTTTACTGTGTATCTAAGTACCTTTATATTACCGTTGGGCTTCATGTTTTTTTGAAGAGCAAGTTGCATAGCCTTTGGGCATTTGTCCACTGCGAGCTAATCTGTTCTATAAGTCCCTAAAGACAAGGAATATGGTGCAATATATTTACTGCTGTCACAAAAGTTCGCATATCAACGTTTTTCAACGAGGAGGCATATATGAGCAGGCCTTTTGGGGCTCTGGTTGTTGGTTTATTGTCTTTTTTTTACTACAATTTTCTGTGTGGGCACAGGCATATACAAAAGGAGCATACCGATGAAACTGTTTGAAAATTACCGGGGGCTATTGTTTCTTAGTTGTATTTTTCTATTGTTTGCTTCTTTTGGGTGGGCTGAAGGCGATTATACCTCCGAGGATGCATTCGTCTTTGAAGATTACATCATTGGCGGCACTGATGGGGTGATCATCACTGCCTATATTGGCGAGGACGCCACAGTCAATGTTCCCCCGACTCTGGGTGGCAAGCAAGTTATCGCCATCGGCGAGGGGAACAAGTATGATGCCACAGCAATGGGTGGCGGCGGTGGCTGGGAAGCAAAGGCATTCTGCAATTCAGCTGCAGAATCCATTACTTTCCCTGAAGGCTTGCTGCAGATTCAAGATGCTGCTCTGGCAAATTGGAATTTGACCGAAGTCCATCTGCCGGCCTCGCTGGTCAGTATGGTTGGCAATCCTTTCGTAGGAAGATGGGATAATGCGCGGCTTGAGGCTCTGACGGTCGCAGCCGGCAATGCCGTTTTTTCCCTCAACCAGCAGGGGATGCTTATGCAGGATGCCGGCACCGGCAACGCTTCTTTGCGTTTTTGGCTCCAGAACTCCATGGCGGATTTCATTTCGGAAGAAGGAGTTTTGACTTTCCCGGCAGCAGCGGGCATCAAGAAAATCGGTCCTACAGCAGTGATCAATGATTGGAGCAGCACAGCCGAGGTTAAAACACTGGTTTTTCCTCCCGGCCTGATTGCCATTGCGGAGGCTGCGTTCGCCAAGTGCAATTTTTTGGAATCGGCGATTCTGCCGGAAGGACTGTTGAGTTTGGGTGGCGCGGCTTTCAGATGTCCGATCACCCTGCCTGCCAGCCTTACTACTCTGGGTGGCAATCCGGCTATCGGGCACGTCATTAACATTGCTGCCGGCAATGACAGTTTCCATTACGATGAAAATAACTTTTTGCTCAATGCCGATGCGACGACCGTGTATGCCTGGCGGCAAACGGATGAGCAGATGGTAGTCCCCTTGGTCTTGCCGAACACGTTAGTTGCTATTGCAGATTTTGCTTTTACCCAATGCAATATCGAGGTGGGAGTCCTGAATCTGCCGCCCGCACTGACGTTTCTGGGCAAAGGCGCCTTCGCCTACTGCAATGGCTTGATGGGCTTGAGTGTACCCGGCGGGGTGGAGGTTGTCCCCGAGCGCTGCTTCGCTACTCAGGACTATCAACCGTTGCTGCAGACAATTATCCTCGCAGAGGGGGTGAAACGTCTGGAAAAAGATTCTTTTCTGATGTTCGGAGGCACCTCCATACTGCTGCCGGCATCATTGGAATATTGTGACCCCCAGGCATTTAACGGCATCCCCCAATGGAATGTTTCTCACCCCTTGCAGGAGTACCACGTGGCGCCCGGAAATGCACACTTGCAAGCCGTCGAAGGGGTGCTCTATTCTGCCGATGGAACTACGCTTATCCATTGTCCTGAGAGCAAAAGCACCTTGGAGGAAATTCCCGACGGGGTGACCACCATCGGACCGTATGCTTTTGAAAATTCACAACTTACCGGATACCTGGTTTTTCCAGCCAGTGTGAATACTATTCATGTCAGTGCATTCATGCCACTGGCTTGGAACGATCCGCTGCTGCAAGTTATTTATATGCTGGCCGGGCCGCCAGATTTGCTGCCCTCAGGCAATGCAATGCAGTTAACCCAGCCGAAGCTGATCTTTTCCAGCACCTTTGACGCCCAATGGCTGCCATTGCTTGAGAACGGCTTTTATGGCCCTTTTCCAACGGAACAATTGAACGCTGTGCCGGCCTTTGTGAAAATCGCCCGCCAGGATGGGGTCACCGGTGAAATGGCCGCCTTTTTCAGCGGCAACCTCGATCTGGAGCTGACAGCCGAAAGCAGCGATCTTACTGATCTGCAATTGCACTACTTGTTATTTGCGGAACTGGAGGAGGCTTGGGGAGAGCCAATACCTGCGACAGAAGACGACTTTGTTGCCAATGGCGGCGAAATGACCATTGACGCCACGGTTCGAATTAAGGTGGCACCGTATCGTAATGGTGAACTCTGCGGCCCGGTGGTCAACGCCAGATATATCAATACCCAGACGTTCAACGCCGCATTGGACAATGACGTGCTGGTCTTTTCCACCAGTATTGCCAAGCCTTGGTCAGTAAAGAATAATTTCGCCGATCCTTTCGGGGAATATACCTCCTGCTTGCAGGCTGATGCAAGTGTAGTTAACGGAAGTCCGTCCTGGTTGAAGACTACCGTGACCGGACCTGGATGCCTGATCTTCTGGTGCCGGGGCGAGGGCAATAATAGTTATGACTACTGGAAATGGTTCACTGTCAGTGATAACAGTGAGCTGATTTATTCCCGGGAAGGCAATAGAAATTTTTTCTGGACTAAATTCCGCTGGCAGGTTGGTGCTGGCCAGCATACCATCACTTGGAACAGTGAACGCCCCTACGATAACACTGGATCAGGCACATTCTATCTTGATGCAGTCGCCTGGTATCCAGACGAGAACTTGTCTTTTGTGCTTGAGACGGTGGAGGACCCATTTCCGTTTGCTGTGGTCAAAGAATACATCGGCAGTAGTGTGGATGCGGTGCTGCCTGAGAAAAACATCGATGATGCTCCAGTGATGAGCCTTGATCGATATGCATTTTCCAGCGCCACATGGCTGCGGAGTGTCAATTTCTCCACTCTTAGGCATTTTGACTACTTGAATTATCTTTGGGATTGTGCACTGCTGACGGACATTCTGTATGCAGGCGGGCCGCCCAATTGCCTGCAGAACACCAGATATCCAGTGCTATGCTACTACCCCCATAACTACGATGCAGACAACAATCTGGAGCCCACAAACAACCAGAGCTGGGCGTACTTTTTGAATAGCGGTGCCATTGGCACCCGGGTGTTTCTGCCCATCGACTATCCGGTCAGTGACAGGGTGCTGATCAGCCGCAGCGCAGGCGAGCCTGAGAGCGGTCGGGATGGCTTCAGCGGCAGTGTGACGCTGAGCTTGACTGCTCCTGCGGGAACAGCATTGCGCTACACTACAGACGGCACTTATCCTACTGCGGACAGTCTGTCTGAGCCGATCTTGACGTTGACGAAAAGCACTACGGTTCATGCCCGGGCTTTCCGCCAAGTCGGCGGCGAATGGCTGCCCTGCAGTATGGTCAGCAGCCGCACGCTGGTTGATTTGGCCGATCTCAATCCGGCGACCGGAACTACCCAGGAGGAGATAACTTTCACCATCGACGGCGAGACCGATATGCCGTGGCGGCCAGTACTGGCTGCCACGGCCAGCGGTGCCCAGGGGCTGGTTGCCAAAGCCGGTCCCTTGCGTTCCGGCCAGCAGGCTACTCTAAGCGGTACTTTCACCCTGACCGAAAGTGGAATTTTTTCCTACCGACAGTATTCACGTTATGATTACTGGTTCTCTTGCCGGTTGTACAATGCTGCCGGAGTTGATGTCACTCCGACCATTTCTAAATCCACTATCGGTTATAATAACTGGTATCGATATACCACCGGTGAGTTAGCGGCCGGCACTTATCAAGTAGTCTGGCAAGTCTGGGTACCTGCGTCGGAATCCAGAGAGGCCCAAGATTATTACCATTCGTTGTTGCTGGCTGACTTCGGGGTTGGAGCCTTGCCGACGACCTTGACGGTTCTGTGCGATCCCCCGGCGGGTGGCAGTGTTTCTGCCAATGGTGTAACCGGCACGACTTTTAACCAGTATATCGGCCAGAATGTCGTTCTGAAGGTCACAGAAAATGACGATTATCTGTTACAGGGCTGGTCGGATGGCTATACTGCCTATGATTTGCATGAGCGGTTTGTGCAGATCGCCGATCCAGAGATTGACGGGGCAGACGCCAATACCTATACCGCCTATTTTGATGAAGCGGCTCGCTTTTTCTTGGCTTGCGATCCCTATAATGCCGGCACCTTGACTTATCCCGGCGGGGGAGGGGCAAGCTGGCGGGAAATCAAACAGCTGCTGGGGGCGCAAGTAAATATTGGCGCTTACAGTAAAGCCGGTTGGCGCTTCGACTACTGGTCGGACGACGACGATGATCCTGAGACTGACCCGCTGCCATCTAACAGAACTCTGACCGTGACCGCAGATTTGCGCGGCCAGACCCTGACCGCATTTTTCCAGGCCGGTTTTTCGGTGACTTCTCGTGTATTCTATCCTAATATCAACAATCCGGGCTGGTGGTTGCAGGGCGGCGGTACGGTCGACGGTAACGGCTTCTATGATTCCGCTTCAGATACGGAAGAAGTGGAGGTAACCCTGACGGCGACTCCCGATGCTAATTTTGCTTTTCTGGGTTGGGATGACAACGGGAATCGTGTAATCGATGACGGTGAGAGTACCAACCCTGTCAGAGTGCTGCGGTTGACCCGTGGAGAACTCGCGGAAAAAGGTTATGATTTTGCCGCTGATGCGCTGTTCCAGCAGACTGCTCCGGTAGTCATTGATTATGATGAGGGCAGCGAAGGCCTGGGTGAAATCACCATCAGCAAAGATGGGGAACCACTTTCGCTCGATGATTTTCGCGGGGATGGCTGTCGTTTGCCGGTTGGCACCGTCCTGACTGTGACGGCCACAGCCAGTGAAAATTGCCGTTTCAAAGGCTGGTGGCGAGGCTGGTATCAGTATGACAATCCTAATGTGATCACCGTTTCGGCAGGGAATAACACCTATCATGCCGTCTTTGTTCAGCTGTATCCGGTGCAAGTTGTGCTTGCGGATGGTTCTCCCGGGGGTTGTTCTGCCCGAGTATTGGTGGGCGGTGTTGACCAGGGACTGAACAGCTGGCAGGAAGCCAATGCATTTCTGACACTCGAGGCTGTTTGCGCGCAACACTACCGCGCCCGCTGGGAGGGAGATATAGACAGCAATACGATTTATCGCAACGTCAGCGCCACCCCGGCGGAAAACATCTTTCAGGTGGCGTTTATTCCTACCTATACGGTCAACCTGGCAAGCTCCCCGGATCCCTGCCCGGGGGCAAACCTATCCTTCGCTACTCAGACTTTTGATCTGGGCACTGCAAGCAATTTCAGTGCTTACGGGAACAATTACTGGCGTTTCCTGCACTGGAATGATGGGGTGACCGACAATAACCGCACCCTCGAGCCAGCCGAGAGCGGCACTTATTCTTTTACCGCCTTCTTCGAGCGCTATGTCAGGATTACATGTCAGGCTGAATCTACGAATTTCTACAATAATTGCGGCGACAGTACTTTTGAGGGCGCCGGCGATATCGCCGTCACGGATGTGCCCAAGGAAGTGATGATTACCGCTGTCCCCGGAAAAGGATTCCGTTTTGACTGTTGGACGGATGCGGCGGCAGATGCGCTGCCGGACAAAACGAACCCGGTTCGGGTGTTCAATATCAGCGCCGCTGACACCCTTATCCCACTGAAAGCCAACTTTATCAAGACGCAGCAGGTCACCGTTGGAGTAAAACCCGGCACCGAGGCTTGGGGGGCGATCACCGAAGGCGCTCGAGACAATGTGCCGGTCGATTATGGCGCCGAGATTTCCTTCACCGCCACACCGAATCCTAATTGCCAGTTTATACGCTGGTCGGACTATGTCACGGAACCCAACCGTACCATAACAGTCGAGTATGATTATGTTTACTTGGCCGAATTCGCCAGCGAGGCAGCGATCAATGTCCATATCCAGGCAGGCCAGGAAGGCTGGGGTTGCCAGGCCGGAGTCGTCGGTTCGGACAATAATCTGACCGCATCCGGAAACTTCGCGGTCGGTGTCTGGCATAAGCTGGAGGCTCGCCCGGCCGAGAATCACCGTTTTGTGCGCTGGTCTGACAATAATTATCATCGCACCCGCCATATCCGTTTGACAGATCAGGGCTTCGAGGTCACCGCGATTTTTGCCCAGACGGCTAATCTGACCCTCGAATTCCAAACTAGCCCGGACCCGCTCCCGGATGGGATCGAGATTCCCTATTGGAGATGCTGGCTGCGCTATCCTGCTACCGGCTATGGCTTCTATTATGGCCCGGGAACTCATGTTGTTGACGTGGGCACTTGCACACTGTCCTATTATGCTTACGGCAACTGGACGGTGCCGGCAACGGAAGAGATAACCCTGACTGTCGGTGAAAACAAGACCTTGACAAAAACCTTCGAGCTGATTACCACCGGTACGGTCACCGGTTACCTGAATCCGTCCGAGATAAGCGGCAAATGGCGAGTTAAAGATACTGAGGAATGGTGTGACAGCAGTAGCACACTGACCTTGGAGCAGGGAGACTATGAGATCGAGTTCCAGCCGGTTGCAGGCTGGCTTACACCAGCAAACCAGACGATCACCGTCAAAGCTAACCGTCATATCAGCTTTACCGGGGTCTATTCGGCGATAGTGCCCGGCGTCGAGCTTACTTTCTCGCCCAGTGAGGTCTCCGAGGCCGCTGGCCCCTCTGCCACGATTGCCACTCTGCGGCGAGTGGCGCTCGAGGGCAACCCGATAGACCTAAGCAAGAGCCTGACCATCTATCTCACGGTCAGCGAAAGAAATGCGCTGATTCTGCCGTCAAGCTCGATTATAATACCTGCCGGACGCAGCCTGACCCAATTCCCGGTCGGCGTCATTGATAATGCCATCCAGGAGGATTTCCTGTACGATGACAAGAACAATGTGATCGGCCGTGGACGTATTGTTACTCTTTCCGGACGCGTGGCGATGGCCGCCTCCTGCAACTGCAATGGGCTGCCTATCAATGACGGCATCGAGCAGGCTCTGGAAGCCGACCTGATAATCTGGGATAATGACAGCCCGGCCCTGAGTGTCACCGTTGCCCCGTCAACCCTGCCGGAACGTGTAGAACCCTACCCGCAGGTGC
>JAAZKR010000117.1 GCA_012799725.1 Oligosphaeraceae bacterium
CTGGCATAAAAATTGCCATCGAGTTGGCTCAGTTCAGTTAACTTCGTCGACTTGGCGGCGATCTCCTCTGCCCGCTTAAACCCCGCCATGGCCTGCGTATAGTCATGCATTGCGCAATAAATATTTGCCACGATGATTATAACTTCCAAGCTGCTGTTTTTCAACGGCTCCAGCATTTCCAGTGCCTTTTTATAATTTCCATGTGCCGCATAAAGCATGCCCAGGCGTGTTCTTTCGCCCTCCATCTGCGGATTATTGCGCAGCAACAACTCCTGTACCTCTATGGCGTAAGGCAGATTCCCCATGTCAAAAAAGCTTTTCCTCAACATGGCCAAAACAGCCGGATGCAGACCTTGCATATCAAACCACAGCTGCTTGCTGAAAGCATACAAGCCGTCCGCATCTTTCTGCTGTTCAAAGACCAGCAGCTTATTCATCAGCCAAATGGGTTCGGCCTTCCACTGTTCTGGAACCTGATCTAAGATGCGCTGCAATGTATCCCATTGCTCATAATCATACAAAACCCTGAATGTGTTGTTAAACAGGTTGCGGTCTGACTTAAGTTCATCTGACTGTATCACCGGTGCCAACAGGGCCGCGATTTGTCTATGCGTCCTGGCACTCAGCTCGCTGCCCGATTCCCGATTTTTGATCAAGTGCCAAGCCTGCATAAGTTGAAATAGCGGATGCTGCCGCAACACTTTCTGTTTTCGCAACTTAGCAATGAGATCGCCAGCATCGTCAAAACGACCGGCAGCAATATGTAAATACAGCAGCCTAGCAACGAGTTCCGGCTTTTGCCAGCCCCCTTGGCGAGCCAATTCATACAGTCGCTCACAAGCCTCTACGCTTTGTTCATTCTCCACCAGGGCTTCGATATACAGCAGATTCAGTGCTTCATTTTCAGGATTGACCGCCAGTATTTCAGCCAGAGTTTGCAGGGCCTGTTCTTGTTCTGATTCGGCAAAGGTATTAAGCAGCAAGTACAAGGGTATCTTAGCGTCAGGCAAGTCCATCAGGCAGGCCTTGAGATAGTCGCGCAACTCCGGCAAAAGCTCCGCTTTTCCCTCCGAAATCAGATAGGCGGCACGAGCATAATTGCTCCAAGCAGAGATTTCACGCCAATCTTTTTCACTCAGCGGCGCTGTCTCATATTGTGCCTCGGCACCAGCCAGCTCATTAGCGGGAAGGCACAAACAAAAGCAGAACATTAGAGCCAATATATATAAGATTGTTTTTTTGGACATAATTCGTGACTCGACTAGCTTAGATTGCCGATAACGGAAAAGAAAAAAGGGCTGGGGACGCTCCCAACCCTTTACTCTAAAGCGGATCGCACTTACTTGTTCTTGTGGCGTTGCGCCTTCAGCTGCTTTCTGCGTTTGTGCTTGGCGATCTTTTTGCGCCGTTTTTTCTTAACTGAACCCATGTCGAAACTTTCCTGAATGAGCGTGAATAAAAAATGCAACTGTTTATGTCAAACGTTTAATGTACAAGGGATTTGAGTTTTTTCAACCAACAAACAGCAATTTTAGATTGTCAGCCGCAGAAAAACCCTGTCTGCGAGTCAATTTATGCAGCAGTTGCCGATATGGGTTAGCTTTTCTTCTTGTTTTTCTGCAGCAGGCGTTTTCCACCCAAAAAACAGAGCATAAGAGCCAACAGAAGCAACACGATGCTGATCAGCACCAAAAATGTGCTTTGACCCCACTGCTGCTTGAGCAGTATCAGCAAGGCCCAGATACTGATAAACAGCATGAATAAAAATGGCAGCAACGCAAAAAGCACCGGCTTTTTCTTGCGATACAGAAAAAGGGTCACAGTGAGCAGGGTCAGCGCTGCCAACAGCTGATTGGATGCACCGAACACCGGCCATATCTGCTGAGCACTGCCGCTAAAGGCCATAACAGCAGCAAACAAAACTATGATGGCAGTAGCTATCCAGCGATTGCCCAGAAAATTACGCACTGCGCCTTGTGGTGGTGTTGCCTTCTTTTCACCCGGGTTTTGCTCAGGCAGCACCAGCTCCTGCCAAACAAAGCGTCCCAAGCGGGTGGCGGTATCCAAGCTAGTCATGATAAAGGCCGAGATGGCCAAGGCAACGAAATTTCTGGCTATCTCAAAGGGAATATGCAGGCTCTCGCAAAGATGTCCCAGCGCATTGGCGAAGACCAGCTGTGGTGCTTCCTGCGCGGCAAACATAGCCCTGAGTTGATCCATGCCGAAGTAAGAGATACTGCAAAGCACCAATACCGCCAAAAGGCCTTCTATCAGCATCCCGCCATAGGAAATCGGAAGCATGTGGGACTCTTTGGCTACTTGTTTGGAAGAAGTGCCCGAAGCCACCATGGCATGAAAACCAGAACAGGCACCACAAGCAACCGTAACAAAAAGCAATGGAAAAATGCCTGGGATGAATCCGGCGTCTCCGCTATAAGCCGGTAATACCATGGTAGGACGAGCCACAAAAACACCAAGCAGACCGAGCGCAACCATCGCATAAAGCAGAAAAGAGTTCAGATAATCACGGGGCTGCAACAAAACCCAAACCGGCAATACCGAGGCACAAAAACAATAGTAGAATAAAACCAGTATCCAGACCAGGCGCACATTGACAGTGCCACCGCACAAGCTTACCAGATCCAGTGGAAACACAGTGCCTATCCAGACGGAGAGGAAGAGCAGCGGCACAAACACCAGGGTACCCTCAGCCAAATTAAGAATTTTTCTGTCTAACGCAATGCCAAACATCGGTGCCATAAAAATAAAGAGCATCGAGGAGGTAGCCACCGCCGGCACCGCCATAAAAGAATCAGCCACCAATATGGCGAAGATGGCTACTACCAGAACAAGCATGGCAAAACAGAAAAACAGAAACAACTGCCGGCCTATGTAGCCTAGCTCTTTTTCTACCACGTAGGCAATCGAGCGTCCCTGATTGCGCACCGATAAGAAAAGAGCAGCAAAATCATGCATGGCGCCGACAAAGACACAGCCTATGCAGACCCAGAGTAAAGCCGGCAACCAACCGAATTTCGCGGCAAGTATAGGTCCGACAATCGGTCCGGCCCCGGCAATGGAGGCAAAGTGATGACCGAATAAAACCTGCGCCGGAGTGGCCACGTAGTCAGCGCCGTCAGCAAATTCCTTTGAGGGACAGGGGCGCTTATCGTCCACACCAAATACTCGCTTCAGGTAATTTCCATAGAACACATACGCCAAGGCGAAATACACGATGCTGCTTAACATCAACATTGCCGCATTCATGAGCTACTCCCTATGTTTTTGGTTGAAAAGATACGTCAGGGTGAATTCCCTTGGCGTTATTTATGACGGTTCCTAAACCGCTGGTCTCAAATGAATAACCACTGACAATTTTCTAACATGCCCCACGCGCCTTGAACACTTCCGGCAGTGTTTTAGCGATGATTTTCAGATCCAGCCAAAGACTGCGTTCCCTAATATACTGCAAATCCAGCTCTACTCTTCGAGTGTAACTCAGGTCGGACCTGCCCGAGACCTGCCACAATCCGGTCAAACCCGGTTTTACGCTATGCAACAATTCTGTTTGATCCCCGAAGCGGCACAATTCTTCCATCAAGACAGGTCTGGGACCTACCCAATGCATGTCGCCCTTGAGAATATTAAAAAGCTGCGGCAACTCATCAAGGCTGCTGCGACGTAGAAAATGTCCAAACTTAGTTACACGCGGATCAGCACTGAGCTTGCCGCGTTCTTGCCAATCATGCTGACGTTCCGGATGCTCCGCAATCACAGCAGCCAGCTCGGTCTCAGCACCTGGACGCATACTGCGAAACTTGTAAAGGCGAAACGGCTTGCCATGTAAACCCAAACGCTCAGAAACATGTAATACCGGTCCCGGACTGGACAGTTTCACCAGCAAGGCCAGTAAAAGAAAAAGCGGGAGACAGAGCAAGATCGCAAAACCTGCCAAAAAACGGCCACACAAAACGCAAAGTTGTTCCACTTTGTCAGTCATTTGTTAATGGTCTGTGGCGGCGCCAGCTCTGTGGCGGCGCATATTTGCGCCACACCTTATTAATCTACCCCAAATTTCCGCCACTGTACTCGGTGTGTAGTTTTGCAAGCAGAAATCGGCACGAAAAAAGCGTGCTCCCTGCCGATGCAGCTCCGGCAATTCAGCACTTAAATCCAGCGCTTCATTACTAATATACACGCTTTGACAGTGCCGGTTAATGACCAGTAGACGCTCATTTTTTCGCGAGACCAACTCCAGCGTATTAAAATCACAGCGCGCCGCCCCCGGGCAATGCCCATTACGACTATGTTCAGCACAGACTGCTGAAATAGCCAGCGGCGGATGCCCATAAACCGGTTGTTCGAGGCAACTTGGGAACTGCCGCAGCAGAGTCTCTCGGTTAGCGGCGCTTTCATCCGGCATAATAGTGACTCGTTGCAGTCCAAGTTCTAGCAACGTTCTAATTGCGGCTCGATTGCCGGCATACAGTTGCCAATCTGCGGTCAAATTACAGTTATCGCCATCAGCCCCAGCCTCTTTGAGTATTTGAAACGCACCCAAGTTAGCGACCTGCCAGCGTCGCCAGCCTGTTTTGACCAGTTCTTTACAGAGCTTGCCCCAGTCGCCTTGTGGGCTTCCCGCTCTGATAATGGCAGGCAATGCCAGACGCAGGCGTTCATGACCGAAACGCTCCACAAGCTCTTGTAAAATCGGCTCCAGTTCAGCATGCCTGTAACAGCTCGGATCAAAAACCAACTCGTCAATAGCCTGCAAGGCATCCGCATCAAAAAGATTCAGATAGTAAGCCCGGTCCAACTTCAGCGACCAATGTACTGTCATTGCCGGTTTACTCGGCTCGTCAGTCATGACTTGATGCGTAATACTAGCCAGCCGGCTCTGCCGTCGCTCAGCTAATTCGGCCTCCACTTGTTTCATAGTCAGACGTCGCAGCTCATTCAGCAAAGTCACCGGCACAAAGCAGTTTTGCGGGTTTTGGTAGTTAAACTCCGCCAAATAGAAATCACTGTCGCCCAGTTTGGCAAATGCACCACGAGCGCTCTCAAGCAATAGTTCCGGCTTTTGCGCTAAACCAAAAGCCTCATCCGGCGCCAGGCTAACCTCCACCGACAGCGCCGTTGCAGCTGTCTCCGGCTTAGCTATGACGCTTAGCAGATGAGGCTGTACCGAAAGCTCAATGGAAATTCCACGTCGGCTTTTTTGCGGTGCCGGACGCGCACTGGACAGAGAATAGGCTCGCTTGATCTGCTGTGAAGAATTACAATAAATGGCTTGTCCCGGACTGATTCGGGGATGTCCTTTCGGCAAGGGCACTTCTATGCTGCTGCCTGGCTCGGCCACGAAAACCCGCCTGCCCTGCTCCTTGCTGCCCTGTGAAAACACTCTTATTTCGCTCACCGAAAAACCGTATGGCCAATGCTGTCGTGGTATTTCCAACTGCAAACCATCGTATTTCTCCAGCTTTTGGTTTTGCAGGACGAAGCGCAGACGTGAAGGTTCGCCCTGTTTATTGATCACTTGCAGCACCGTGCCGACTTGCAGACCACGCGGCCCGCCGGTCTTGCTGTCAGTCACAGTCTCGGATTTGCTGCCCCGCCAATGAAAGCTGCTCCAGGGTCTCGAGAATATACTTTTTATATGCGCCTCGCAGAGCTCACGCTCGCCCGCTGTGAAGCTGCCATCCAAAAGCTTGCGGTAATAATTAGTCACGGCAGCGACATAAAGCGGGCTTTTCTTGCGCCCTTCAATTTTCAGCGATTTTACTCCGGCCTTGCGCAACTGTGGCAGAAACTCGCCCAAAGCCAAGTCTTTCATCGACATAAGAGCCGCATTTTCCTCAAGCAAACGCCCGTTTTGCCAGACTTGAAAAGGATTACGGCAATAGTGGGAACAAGCACCACGATTGCCACTGCTGCCACGCAGCATGGAAGAAAGCAGGCAGAGACCACTATAGGCATAGCATAAGGAGCCATGCACAAAAACCTCCAGCTCTATGCCGGGCAAGGCCGCCAAATTGCCGATTTCCTCCCTGCCTAGCTCTCTGGCCGCAATAACCCGGCTGAATCCCATCTCGCGCGCCTGTAGCATGCCTGCCACATTATGTATGGCCAATTGTGTACTGGCATGCAGAGGCAAGCGCGGAAAATGACGACGGACAATGCCGTACAAACCCAAGTCCTGCACGATTACAGCATCGACTGCCAGCTCCTCAAGCTCGGCAAGCAAGGCAATAAGCTCGGGAAGTTCGGCATCATGAAGCAGCGTATTGACAGCGACATAAATGCAGCGTGGACGCTCCGCGTCCGACTTGGCTACAGCCAGCAAATAAGACAAATCCTCTAGAGAAAAATTATGCAGCTCGGCTCGGGCAGAGAATTTTTTCAGCCCCAGATAGACTGCATCTGCGCCAAATTCCAAGGCCGCCAGAGCAGATTCCAAATCGCCGGCAGGTGAGAGTAGTTCCATAATGCACAGCAACGATCAATATTCACTTGTATAAACTAACCGGTCAGCACCATGAAGTCACGGTGCACTATCTCTTCGTGATCCACTTCCCTTCCCAGCAGCCGGCCCAGATCCTTGCTTTGCTTTCCACAGATTTTGGCTACTTCGTCAAAAGCGAAATTGACTATGCCGCGAGCAAGCTCTTTGCGTTCGCTATTCAAGATAAGGACAGTATCACCACGATGGAAGACACCCATGCTGCCCAGTACGCCGCCGGGCAGCAGGCTGCGATTATTTTTCAGTATAGCTTTTTCCGCCCCGGGGTCTATAATCAGGCTTCCTGTAGGTTCCGAAAAGAAAGCCAGGAAGCGTTGTCTGGCATGCAGGCGATTTTTTCTGGCAGGCAAAAATAAGGTTCCCAAGTCTTCGCCGGCCATGATACGCGTCAAAATATCGAATTCCTTGCCATTGGCAATCAGTAAAGCCTCGCCGCTGTGATTGACGATTTGCGCAGCCCGCAGTTTAGTGATCATGCCGCCCACCGAGAACTGATTGCCATCCGTTCCTTGTGCCATCTGCATGACCTCCTCAGTGAGTTCGCGTACCACACTCAAGCGCGGCCCCAGCTCGTCCTTGCCCTCCTCGCGAAGCAACATGCCATCGACTGTAGTCAGAACGACGGTCAAGTCAGCTCTGAGCATGGATGCGACATAGGCCGCCAAGGTATCATTGTCTCCCACCTTGATTTCATCAACACACACAGAGTCGTTTTCATTGATGATAGGCAGCACATTTTTTTCCAGCAGTGCATTAATGCATTGCGTCACATGTCCATTGCGTTTACGGTCATGCAAGTCGGCTGCCGTCAACAGCAACTGAGCACAATGAAAGCCGTAGGCTTCGCAGACACTGCCATAGCAGCCCATCAGATGCGACTGCCCCAGCGCAGCCAAAGCTTGCAGACAGGCTATTTTACGCGGGCGTTGCTGCATCCCCAGAGCTGCCATGCCAAAACCTACCGCGCCGGAACTGACCAGGATGACCTCTTGCCCGCTACGCCTGAGTTGGTCCAAAGCTTGCACCAGCTCCGCAATACGTTCGGATGCACTGACCCTTTTATTGCCGCGCAGCAGCTGCGTGCCTACTTTCACCACCACGCGTTTCACGCCGGGAAGAAACTGAGCGCGCTCGCCTTGGTCTTGAAAAGAATAAATACTCATGAATATAGTTCAAGGTTTAAGGTTCAAAGTTCAAGGTTGGATCCTAACATCTCGTTAACAGTAACCGCAGCAGGCGGAATGTAGACCTGTCAGATTGTTTTTTCCACCGGTCTTGCGTGCTGTATTTCAATGGAGTTGTCGCTCAGACAGATGGAATTGCATGCGAATTCTCTGCCCCGTCAGGCTTTCAGGCTATCCTCGGGCTTCTTATCTCCCTCCTGCGCCTTGTCCTCTTTCTGCGCCTTATTCTCCCGATCGCCTTCCATGGGACGCATTTGCCTTCCCATGAAACGCAGCAGAGCCTCCATGATACTGGCCGGATGTGGCGGGCAGCCGGGTAGATAGAGGTCCGGCTTGAGTACTTCCTCGATGCCATCGCAGACCGCCTCGCTACCGGCAAAGATACCGCCTGAGATGGGACAGGTGCCGCAAGCGATGACAAAAGCAGGTTCCGGCATGCTCAGATAGGTTTTCTTCAAGGCCAGAAGCATGTTTTTGCTCAAAGGCCCGGTAACCAGCAGGCAGTCGGCATGTCGAGGCGAGGCTACCACCTGTATGTGCAGTCTGGCCATGTCCCAGGCCAAGGTATTGAGCACGTTGAAATCCAATTCACAGGCACCACAACCACCGGCGGAAACCTGACGTATCTTCAGTGAGCGCCCACAAAGTTGACGTATGATGGGCTTGGGCTGCAACTCGTAACTGTAACTCGCATCGCGGCGCAAAAGCTGCTTGCGCTCAAAAGCGGCCAAATCATGTTGACGGCTGAATTTTATCACGCCGCTTTTACAGGCCCGAGCACACTTGCCGCAAAAAATACACTTGCCGCAATCCAATGTTATACCGCCATCAGATTCCTTCTGAATGGCGCCGGCAGGACAAGTTTGCAGGCAGGCACTGCAATCTTTTTGACAAAGCGAATTGTCAATCAGGGGCAAACCCAAAAAACGTTCCGGCATAACCGGCGCCCGACGCGGAAATTTGCCGGCGCGGTAACCTTGTAGCAAACGGGATTTGAGAATCTCTAGCATGACTTAAACCGGAATAAGAAGACTGGAAAAAATTAAGGCATTGAAAAAGCGTACAGACCATACCGGCCATTCAGGTCAGAATGCCGCTCTGTCACGGCAAGCTCAGAGGTCATGTCCGCAGTAGGAAAGATTGAAGCTTTTGTTACACAATGGGAAATTTGAGATTTGTTCACCACGCAGTGCCATGGCCAAAGCGTACCAGTTATGAAAGGAAGGATCAACTATCTTGAATTGCTCGAACCTGCCCTGCTCATCGGTGATGGCGCACAAGCAAAGCTCGCCGCGCCAAGCTTCGGTCATGGAAACCGCAATGTGTTTGGGCTGAAGACTCAAGGGCGGTGTTGCGGCGTTTTTTTCAGCCGGCGGCAATTTCTTTAAAGCTGGCTCCAACATGGCCAATGACTTTTTTATTTCTTCGTAGCGTATTAGCGCCCTGGCGTAGACATCGCCGCTTTCTGCCCAAGCTGCCTCGTAAGGATTCTCTCTGTACCAGCCATAGGGATGGTAACTGCGCAAGTCCTGCTTCTGAGCACTGGCCCTGGCAGCTATGCCTACCATGCCGATGTTGGCAGCGGTTTTGCTGTCTACCGTGCCGGTGTTTTCAAAACGATCCAGCACGCCGGCTCTGCTGAAGAGAAGCTCCAAAGCATTGCGTAGTTCCTTGCCGCTGGCCTGCAACCAAGGCAGCAGTTTGGCGACTATGGCATCATTTATATCATAGCCCATGCCGCCGGGACGGATCAGGCCACGGCCAAAACGATTGCCGCAAAGCTCGGCAGTCATATTCAAAAACTCGCCGCGTATGCGTCCGCAGTAGGCCATAGTAGGTCTGAAAGCGACGTCATTGGCCAGCGCTCCCATGTCGCCGGTATGGTTAGCCAAGCGTTCCAGCTCCCAGGCGATCATACGCATAACCTGCGTTCTTTCCGTGGGACACAAGTCCTCTTGCAGGCTTTCCAGCAGATGAGCGTAGGCTCCGGAGTAAGCACAGCTGCTGTCGCCGCAACAGGTTTCCATCAGATGCAGGCTCTTTTTATCCGGGCCTTGGCGCAGCATTTTCTCAATGCCCCGATGTTGATAGCCTAGCGATATTTCCAAGAAGTAGACTTGTTCGCCCACACATTGGAAACGAAAGTGCCCCGGTTCGATAACCCCGGCATGCACCGGACCCACGGCCACTTCGTGAGCGGCCTCACCGGCAAGCCGGAAATATTCACACACGCCCGGCTCGTCAGCATTGCTGCCTGGGCTATCAAATCGTATAGGTTTCAGCCAAGGATGCCCCTTGGGCATGATACCGTGTTGCTCATAAATCTCGCGTTCAAACCAGTGAAATTGCGCGGACGAAGGTGTGAAAGACTCAAATGCTCCCTCGATCTCACTGCTGGAAAGCAGCAGTTTACCTTCCTGATCTGAAGCCAAAATCAGCAGCAGGCGCTGGGCAGCTCCATGCGCATAGGCGAAAAACGCGACTACGCGAGCCTTGCGGCCAATGATGGCCGCAAGCGCTTGGCTACGGAACTCATCAAAAGGCAGGATAGGCAGCTCGGAAAGCGGAGCAGCTCCGGGATTGCGTAAAATTAAAAATTGTTCGGCCATATTCAAGGCTCCAAAACAGTAGCGAGAAATCTACAGTAAACTAACAATGGCAGGCGCAGTCAAACTGGGCAAAGCACCTTTTTGCTCCGTTGCATTCCAGCAAGCTCAGAACAGCTTCAAAAGCATGTAAAGCAGCGAGCAGCCGAAGAAGAGCGCCAGGAAGCCGGATATAGCCGGCATGGGAGCAAGTTTCTCTGCCAGCAGGGCTGACTTGCGCATGCTTTCGCGTTTCGGGTTGCTGCCCATGCACATTCGCATGGCGGCATGCAGCATACCGGCGGCTACCATGAACAGCAGCAACAACAAGACCGCACCCTGCCAGGAACTCAGCTCGAGGATCAGTAACAACTCGGTTGCGAAAAGTGGTGATGGAGGACAGCCGCAAAGCAGCAACAGGAAAAGCAGGAAGAGTGAAGCATTCCACTTCATGCTCTCAAACATGCCTTTAACCATATTGACCGAACGCGTGCCATAGGCCAGCACTATATTGCCGGCCAACAGGAACAGGGCTACTTTCAGCATGGAGTGGCCTACCAAATGCCAAACCAACACGCGCTGCATTAGCGGCGCCCTCAGGCTGCAAGCCAGGATTATGGCCAAAAGTCCCATGTGCTCAATACTGGAGTAGCCCAGCAGTCGTTTGTAGTTCTGCTGCCGTATCACAAAAACGGCAGCGGTGAACAAGGACAAGAAACCCAGCGCCAACAGCATCTGCTTGCAGCTCGTATGCAAGGCTTCAGGCATTATCTGTGTAATGCGCAATATACCCAGAAAGGCACAGTTCAACAGAGCGCCGGAAAGCAGCGCAGAGACTACGCCGGGCGTGGCGCTGTAGGTGTCCGGCAACCAAGTATGAAACGGTGCCAATCCCATCTTGGTGCCGTAGCCGGCCAAGATCAGGATAAAGGCCGCCTTGCCCCATTGCAAGTCCAGTAAATTGGCACACTCCCTCAGGACAAAGAAGTTCAGGCCGCTCCGGGTAGGGTCTGCAATAGCCAGGAAAAACAGGCCCAGCAACGCTAAGGCAATACCCAGCGAGCAGATAAGCAGATACTTCCACATCGCCTCCAGGGCAGCCTTGGAACGCTGAAAACAGATCAGCGGCGCACTCACCAAGGTGGTAGCCTCAATAGCCACCCAGAACAAGCTTAGATTGGTAGCGCTGATGGCCAGATTCATGGCACCCAAAAACAGCAGCATGCAAGCCAAAAAGATGGCTTCACTATACAAGCGTGAAGAAATAGTTGGAGCGGCGGGACCGTCGACAGCACCCCTGACGGTCAAGGCGTCTATGGCTTGCAGCCAACCGACAGTATGTATGCTGACCCAAACGAAGAGTGACGCAGTGAGCAGCAGAATTGGCGTGCTGATATGGTCAAGAAACAACCACTGCCTGAAGGCCGCCGACCCTTCATAGAAAAATTGCAGGGAAAAAACGGAGCAGAAAAAATTAAGCAGAGCTGCCAGCACAAAGAGCCGCCGCGTTTGTTTCGCTGCAACGCGTTCTCCCAGAATAAAGATGATTCCGGCGAAGATTGTCGGTATCAGGATGTTAAGCAAGAGAGGCATGCACTGTGTCCTTCATGAACTATTTTCTTGGTTTGTCTTTAAGTGTGTTCAGTAGATCAGCGTTTATATGTTGGAATTCCTGTTTGATTTGGAAGACAGCAATTCCCATAACAAACACCATGACGAACACGTCCAGCAATATGCCCAATTCAATGAGTGCGCCGTAATGCAGCATCATGCCGGCTCCAAAAAGCGCGATGCTATTTTCGAAGCACAGGAATCCTATCACTTGAGTGAGCGCTTTACGTCTGGCAACAATCAGAAACAGGCCTATGAGTATACCGCTGAAGGCGACCGGCGCCGCCAGTCTGGAGACCACTTGTTCGGAGTAGTTCAGCTGCTGCGCGAACCAGAACGAGACAGCAATCAGGATCAGGGCCACCAGTCCGGAGGCAGCGTAACCCAGCAACGGCTCCAATTCTCGGCGCACATCTGCTTTCTGCATGGCTTTCTGCAACATATAAGGCAGCGCAGCACCCTTCACTGCGACGTTAATAAAAGCCACAAAAAGCGCCTCGCCGCCCAAGGAGCCGCCATCCACTTTGGCCACCGCCAGAGGCAGAATCCCAAGTAGCAGCCCTTGCGTTGCAACCAGTTTAATGCAATGCATCAGACGGCTGCTGCCGGCCAGCATAAAGCTGCACAGCAAGAAGCCCAGCAGCAATACTTCAATCAAACCGTTCATTAATAACTCCCTGGAGTGTAAAGTCTACTTAAACAGCAGCAACATGATAATGGCAATAATGGTCAAGCCGGGCACGGCCAGCAGAAACTGCGGCACTTTCAGGAAGCGGAATCTAGCTGCCGTCCCCTCGACTATGGCTACCAAGACTCCCAGCAGAAACTGAGCCAGGATAAACAGGAGCAGCCCGCTAAAGCCGCTAAACAAACCAGCCGGCACAATGATCAGACTGCAAATACTGGTAAAAAGCCAGAGTTTCAGTGCTGCCGTGTAATGGATAATGCCCAAGTCCGGCCCGCCATAGTCCAGCACCATGGCTTCATGTATCATGGTTAATTCCAAATGTGTGTCCGGATCATCAATGGGAACGCGGCAATTTTCTGAAAGCAGCAAGATAAAAAAGGCTATAATCACCAGCAGCAAAGCTGTACCGCTATAGCTCCATATCAAGATACCTGCGCCATTCAGCAGGCCCGACATGCTGAAGTTGCCCGTTGTCATCACCAGAAAGGCCAGTATGCAGAACATGCCAAGCTCTGCCAAACTGGAGAATTGCATCTCACGGCTGGCCCCCATGCCGGCAAAGCTGGAGCCGGTATCCATGGCGGCTAATACACTAATTACGCGCGCACCGGCCAGAAAGTAGAAGAATACGATGACATCCCCCTCGAAAGCCAGCGGCGAGTCTACAAAAGCAAAAGGCAGGAACAGCATGGCGCAGAGCATCGCTGCCAGTGAGATCAACGGAGCCAGCGGCAAGACCCAAGTTGTAGTCTGACTATAGACGCTGCCTTTGCGCAACAACTTGATAATGTCATAGTAAGGCTGCCACACGCTAGGGCCAGGACAACCGACAAAAATCCCCTTGAGCTTGCAGATCAAGCCGGACAAGAGCGGGCATAGCAGCAACGAAAGCAGCAACCCGCAAAACCAGACGAACATAGACATGGTAATATGCTCCAAATTATTATGCCGGAGTCAAATCAAACCCCAAAACCGGTACCCTCGAGAATGCAGCCGATACTGCTTCTTCACATTGCAAAACCCCAGATAAACAAAGCCAGTAAGGCCGAGATCAACATCAGCACATACAAATGTAAATGCCCGGACTGCAAACGATGGCTGAAAATGGCCAAACGTACCGTGAAATTCACCAATGGACGCCAGAAAATCTGCTCGCTGCCATCATGACAACTAAGCTCATAAGAGGCTTTTTTGGGGAACAGGCCTCTGGGCAGCAATATTTTTTTCACCGGGCGCAGCAAGGGGGCAAAGAGTTCAACCAAGGGCTGTACAAAAGCCGTGCCCGTATACTGCATACGCGCCGTGGGCTGAGCAAAACCGCAGTCCCAAGTAAAACGACGGGGCGGCACAGCTGTGCTGTATGGCAAATACTTGCGCCGCACACGCCATAACAGTATGAAAAGCATGCCTACAAGCAACACGCAACTCAATACCAAGCCCAGGAGACGACGCGCATCTAAAGCGGACGCATAAAGCTCGGCTCCTAGATCCGCTGAATACAGAGATTCGTACTGACCTACAAAAGCATGCATAAGGCGTGGTGCCAGAAAGGGAGAGCCGCAAAGGAAAATCAGCAATAAGACCATAAAGGCGATGCCGCAGCGCTTCATCAGAGGCGGCACGGCAAGGTTTCTTCGAGCCGCTTTACTGCGTGGTTCGCCGAGAAATATGGCAGCACTAGCCTTGCTGAAAACGGTCATCGCCAAAACCCCACAAAAAGCCAGGGTCAAAAACAAGGCCAGCGAGGGTGCCACTACCGACAGTTTGTCAGAGGCTATGCCGCGAGCTGCGGCTACATACAATAAAATTTCCGCCATGAAGATATTGCCCGGTGGCAATCCGGAGATCGCCATTGCAGAAAGCGTATAAGCATAACCGGTGCCCGGCAAGATTTTTTGCATGCCGCCCAATTTATCCAGATTGAGTTCGCCGCTGGCTCTGTAGACATGATCGGTAAGTAAGAACAGATTGCCTTTAAGCAGGGAGTGCCCGAGCAGATGCAAGCCTGCCGCAGCAAAGCTAAGCAATGCTATGTCAGCACGTTGCCAATGTATGGACAAGAAGCCAAAGCCCAGGCCACAGGCGATCAGCCCCATGTTTTCCACGCTGGAATAGGCCAACAAGCGTTTCAAGTTCTTTTGTGGCATAGCGAAGAAAATACCAAGCAGCGCACCGGGCATGCCGCAGATCAGCAGGCTGTAGCCCAGCAGCGGGGCTAATGCAGGGTCAGGTAGAACCAGCCAGCGCAATATGCCTAAAAAGCCTAGATTAATCATCCCGGCCGAGAGCAGAACAGATGCCGGTGCGGGTGCCGCCTGATAAGAGCCCGGCAGCCATATATGTAAAATCGGCGCACCTGCCTTCAAGCCGAAACCAAGCATGCCACAGATAAATACAAAGAGTGGAAAAGCCCCGGCAAAGAACATCAGCATCAATAGAGCACCACCGGCCTGACAGGCTAGAAAATATATCCAGGCGGCGTGCATATTTTCTTTCTGCTTATAGTCAAACATGATCAGGGCAAAGCTAAAAAGCCCCATGCCCTCCCAAGCCAGCAAAAATATGACGGGATGCTCGGCTTGAGTCACTAAAAGCATCATGGCCACAGTCATATTAAAGAAGAACCAATAGACGCCACGACGCAAAGGACTGAAGCTTTTGTCCAGATAAGCAATCGAATGCAGAGCTGACAAAATCCCCACACAGATAATGGGCAGTAAAAACCAAGCCCTCATAAATTCGCCGCAGCCCGGCAACGTATCTCGAAATAGAGCAATGGCACAGGAAGGCACAATGGCGAGCAGACCCAAAATCGTACCGGCCAGCGCTATTAAAGCAGGCAGATGCAGTTGCCCGGATGAAAAATCGGCAACGACCAGACCGGCGCTGCGCTCATTGAAGCTTAGCAACAAGCAGAGTAAAGCGGCAAAAATAATAAGCAGGATTGCAAAAATCAGGGGACTCATCCTTCCTCCAAAACCCAAAAACGTCCTCTATCACATGAACGCCTATACTATACAAAAATAGAAGATAATACCAAATCTGTAAAAAGCAAACAGAACAAGACAGAACAAGACAATAAAACGTCTAATCGTCTTTCATTTTTTTCCGTTCAACTTAGGCCGTGAGGCAAACGAAAAGCAATCCGACTGATCTGTCAGGGTTTCAACTCCATATCGGTTAGCGGATCATTCCTTGTATCGGCATTGTGTGCGCCACATTGGGAAATGCTGTCCACAGACCTCCAGGCGCATGGCGTGACCAGGCTGAAAACTGACTGCAATATCCGAAAGACGAATCTCAAAGTCGTACATTTTTCCCACATTCATCCCATAGGCAGCAAAAAACGGCATATTTAGCCGGATTTCACGCTTGGCAAACCTCTTTTTTCAAAAAACCATTTTTGATTTTTCGATGTCCTGAAAATCTGCGTACATCTGTGTAATCTGCGGATAAGATGCTGCCTAGATACTTTGGGACGTGGCTAGCTAATTTTGGGAACCGTGCTCTGTAGTCTATGGGACGGCTGTGGATTACAAAAGATTATTTTCAGCTGCCACAAAGTTCTGCGTATTTCTTGCTTTTATTTCGGGAAGGTGTAAAATATCATTTGACCATGTTTGCTATTGAATCCAGCACCTATTCAGACTGTTCAAAAAAAATAGTGGGCGACTGGAATCCATAAGTCACAGCTTTTCCTATTTACAAAGGCCAACAGCCGTAAACATGACCTGGCAAATAAAAGCGAGGCATAAAAATGGATGCCAAGGCAAAGCAGACCCTCGATCTTCGTGCGCGGGACGACCGCTTTTTCCGCGCCGCAGAATCCGTCTTGAAAACGTACAAGATCACCCGCCGCAAAAAGCAGGAGGCAGGCACTGTCATATTTGACATTACTGGCGGCACACAAGACTATGTGGTCGGAGTCCATCCGGAATGGCTTCACAACCCGCAATGCTCCTGCCCTGATGCTGCCAAGCGTGCCAAAGACAGTACCCGTGGCTACTGCAAGCATATTATTGCGGTGCTGTTGAGCAATGACGAATTCCGCTGTCAGCTGCTGGAGGTCTTCCTATGAACACCAGAAATACTCAGCGGCCTGTTTCGGCAGCTTATACCTACGATCAGCTTTTTCCATTGATTCGCTGCACACTTGAGGCAGGGATTTCAGCCCTGCTTCTCGGTTCGCCCGGCATCGGCAAATCCACGATGGCGTCGGAATTAGCCAAGAGCATGAAGAAGACCTTGATCGATATCCGCCTGGCACAGAAAGACCCTGCTGAACTTGGCGGAGTCTATTTTCCAAACCGCGAAACACAAACACTTGAACTCTTTCCCCCCGCATGGGTCAAGCTTGCCTGCGAGGAACCCTGCCTGGTATTTCTAGATGAATTCAACGCCGCAATCACCAAGCTACACCAGGCGGCAGCCTATCAGATCGTGTTGGAAAAACGCATAGGAGAATTCAAGTTCCATCCGGACACGGTGGTTCTGGCAGCGGGAAACCGCGAAGACGACAACTCCATAGTCACCCCACTTTCCAGTGCGCTCTGCAACCGCTTTGCACATTTTGAGATGCGCCCGGATGTGGCGACCTGGCTTAAATGGGCAGCCGAGCATGAAATCCATGAACATATCATGGCCTTCATTCAGACCTATGGAGAAGAAGTGCTGTTTTGTGCATCAGATACCTACAGTTTCCCTACCCCGCGCAGCTGGGAAATGGCCAGTAAAGTCATGCGGCAAGCCGACAAAGAAGACCTCAAGCGAGCCGTTGCCGCCTGCGTTGGCCTGCCTATGGCAGATCGCTTCTACCGATATCTGGAAATATACCGCAAGGTCAACGCCAAAAATATCATTGCCGGAAAAGAAAAGCCGGATTTTCGCAAAAAATCCGAACCTTCCTATATTTATGCGGTAATTTTTGCGGTGGCGGGTTATTTGTCTACTGTCAAAGTCACGGACAAAGACCTGGGCAACATCGTCAGCTTTATTGAATCTCCGGGAATCGGCCCCGAATATCAGATTTTATTTTTCCGTCAGCTTTACAACCGGGCGGTGGAACTTTTCGATCGCCTGAAAGCCTTGCCGGAATTCCGCGAATTAGCGGGAAAAATTGTCAATTTGCGCGCCTCATTGTATTGACCATGTGACAATGTAACCATGGCTGTCTTGTCCCAAACAGAGATTGATGCCGAATCAGAACGCCTGGCCGCTTTGCGTATGCAAATGCTGGAAATGCATCCGTTTTGGGGCTATATGCTATTGCAGGTGCGCCTTATTCCGGCCTTGGACTTGCCGACCTATGCAGCGACAGACGCACTGCGCCATATCTGGTTTAATCCGGTGCTGACGCGTAAATTGAGTCTCCCCGAGCTGGGTTTTGTGCTGGCTCACGAAGTCTGCCATCAAGTGTTGACTACTTCTGCCAGACAGGGCAACCGAGAAGCCTTCAAATGGCATATGGCTACAGATTACGCCATAAATGCCATGATTGCGGATATCCCTCGACCAGGTTTGTCGCCATGGAGAAAGGAAAGTCTCTACCAAATGCCGGAGAATGGTTTGTTCAACCCAAAATACCGCGACTGGATCGCAGAAATGATTTATGAAGACCTCTGCCGTAAAAAATTGCCAGGCAGAGCGGCGTTTGTGGAACTAACTTTGCCGGATGCCATGGGCAAAGGCTTGCAGATGCCAGATGCCCTGGATCACGGGGGCGGGATCGACCTGCATCTGCCAATAGAGTTGAATGTGGATCAGCTTGAAGCCTTGCAAAACCGGGTCAAAGCCGCAGTGGAAACCTATTATGCCAATTCAGAACGCGGCAATTTGCCGTTGGATTTTTTGCGTCAGACAGACTTATTGAACCCACCAAAAGTTCCTTGGCAACGCTTGCTGCATCACTTTGCCGATACGGTACTCAATACCGATGATTATTCGCTGGCGCGCCCTAACAAACGCTACCTTGTTCAGGATTTGCTGGTTCCCGGGCTTTACAACGAAGTGCTCCGTTCTATCGTGGTGGCGCTTGATACTTCCGGAAGCATGTCCAACGATGAAATCAGACAAGTCGCGGAAGAAATTCGCGGGATAATTCCCCATACCCAGGATATTACATTGATTATTGCGGATTGTGAAATTCAGCAGGTGATTGCTTTTGACGATCTGGAAAATTTCCTGCAAAACGGAGAGCTTCGCGGAGGCGGTGGAACCGATCATGTCTGTGTCTTCGAATATATTGCAAAGCAACAGCTCAACCCAAGCTTGTTTATCGGCTTGACGGACCTATATAGCCGCTTCCCGAAAAAACGCCCACCATATCCGGTACTGTGGATCACCCCTGAATGCCATAGCACAGCACCATGGGGAAAGATTATAGCAATCAGATAAAGAACAGGTGGGGCGATCTGTCTTTTGATGGACTGCTAATTATGGTTAGGTGGTCGCTTTTTTAAATATCTATCCTATATGCTATCTCACTATAATCCTAAAAAAAGCAGTCAAAGCTGAGATTTAGTCATAATGGCTTTATTCTAAAACAGTTACAAGATTCATGCTGTTTACACTGTTGGTGACAGGGCGTTTTCCGTGCGGCTATTGCTCGATTTCTTCTTGTTATGAAAGATTTGCCGGCAACTTTTCTTTA
>JAAZKR010000118.1 GCA_012799725.1 Oligosphaeraceae bacterium
AAATGCTCCCAAGGACGAAGAAGCTGCCGAAATTTGGCGCAAATTAGGCATACCGGAAGAAAACATCTACTTTCTGGGCAAGGAGGACAATTGGTGGGGGCCGGCCGGCCAAACCGGTCCATGTGGCCCGGATACCGAGATGTTCGTTGCTGTCGATCAACCCGATTGCGGATCAGACTGTGGCCCGGACTGCGGATGCGGCAAATGGGTGGAAATCTGGAACGATGTCTTCATGCAGTATAATAAAACTGCCGACGGCAAATATGTACCGCTGGAACACCCCAATGTAGACACCGGAATGGGGGTGGAACGTGTCACTGCTATTATGCAAGGAGTGCAAAGCGCCTATCAAACCGAACTTTTCAGCGGCATCTTTGCCGAAATCCAAAGACTTTCCGGTAACGCCGAAGCCGATCACAGCTGTCGCGGTGCCAGAATCGTGGCCGAACACCTGCGTGCGGCTACATTCCTAATCGCAGATGGCGTAAAATGCAGCAACGTGGATCAGGGATACGTCCTGCGCAGACTCATAAGGCGAGCCGTACGTGAAGCACGCAAGCTGGGCATAGGCGAAAATTTTAGCGGCAAGATCGCCAGCATCGTTTGCAAGGAATATTCTGAGTTCTATCCGGAGCTGAAACAGCAAGAAACACAGATTCTTGAAGAGCTTAGCCGTGAAGAGGAGCAATTCGGCAAAACCCTGGAAAATGGCACGCGTGAATTCAATAAGCTTATTGCCCGAATACCGGACTTCGTCGCCAAGAAGCAAATCAGTGGCAAAAACGCCTTCAATCTCTACGAGACCTATGGCTTCCCGCTGGAATTGACCATGGAAATGGCCGCCGAACGTGGCTTTGAAGTAGATGAAGCCGGTTTTTGGAAGGCCTACGAGCGGCATCAGGAACTCTCAAGAGCAGGTGCCGAACAGAAATTTAAGGGTGGACTGGCTGATCAGTCCGAAGCCACCACCGCATTGCATACCGCCACACACCTGATGCATCAGGCCTTGCGCATGGTATTAGGCGATCATGTAGAGCAGAGCGGCTCGAATATTACCGCCGAACGCCTGCGCTTCGACTTCAGCCACCCGGAAAAAGTAAGCAAAGAACAGCTGGCCGAAGTGGAACGCATCGTTAATGAGCAGATCAGCAAGGATTTGCCGGTGACTTGTGAAGAAGTCAGCTTGGATGAGGCCAAGAAGCGCGGTGCAATCGGCCTGTTCGAGAGCCGTTACGGCGACATGGTCAAACTCTATAGGATCGGTGATTTCTCCATGGAGATTTGTGGCGGACCGCATGTCACAAATACCGGTGCTTTGCGGGAATTCAAGATTCTCAAAGAAGAAAGCTCCAGTCGCGGCGTCAGACGCATCAAGGCGGTGCTTCGTTAAGCAATCTCTAGAATCCGCAGATGCATACATCTGCGGACATCTGCAAAAAAATGGGTGCAGGCACCGGGGGGGGGTCAAGCATATTCAAGGGGGGGTCAAGCATATTCAAGCGCTTATTGCCGCCTTGGCTCCTTTCCTTCGCCTATATAAACCAGCTCGCGGTTGCCACCATGCGATAGCGTGTTTCCTGCCCACCGAAGGCATCCGGCTCGGCCTCCAGTTCCGGTATATTTTCTATCTTGCCTTCAATCAGCTCTTTGATGCGCTGTCTGCATTCACGGTAGCGTTCTTTCAATCCGCCCATCTTGATCTGCATTACCTCCATGCCATCGTATTTAAAGCTGCGCAGCCATTGTCGCCGGAAGCTTTGGCAGAACGCTTCTATGGCAGCGAGCATGCCGTCGGTCTTGGCCTGGGCCAGAGCCTCCAAGCTACGATGGTCTCGTTTTTTGTAGGCCTCGAGCAATTGCAGCCTGTACTCTATTTTCAGTTTCAGTAAATTAGCACATTGCCAGGCATGATCGATATGACCGGCATTCCAGTCGCTGCTGCGATACGGATTCAACTCATCCATGATATTTTGCAGCACCGGCAGATGGTTTTCCCAGACTTGGTCATTATATGCCTTATATTCATGCCAGACTATGCCCATAAGCGGATCGTCCCAGAGCGCCATGGCTGCATTCAAACGCTGCGGTACAGCACCATGTCGCTGACGCATTTTGTCGCTTAGACCCTCGCCCGGCACCACAAGGTTCAAGTCCGAAGCGACAAGCTGCCGACGGTAGCTGGTGCCAAATATGCCTTGGAAGAATTTTTCCAGGCGCTCTTCATCGCTGCCCCGGTTAAATGCTTCGTCGGCAGCCCAAGCCAGTCCTGCAAAGGCTGAATCGAACTCGCAGTAGCCGCCATCATCTCCCCACATAGTATAGATAATTTCCTCGACTCCCTCTTTGCGGCATGCTTGCAGGCATGGGCGCACCGTAGCGGTGGTAATTGCATGGTCGTACCAGAGCTTCACCCAGGTCCAAATCCCGGAAGCCATAACTACCGGCTGCTTGCCCAAGTCGCTGTGCAGCTGCAACATCTTGCGATAGAACTCCTCGTCACGATGATAATAATCCCAGTAGACCAATTGCGCTTCCGGCGCGATAGCCGCTTTGACTTCCGGCGGAATTACGGTATTGGTATCGTAGTAGCTTAGGTCCTTATTGCCCAGGCGGAAATACATGTCACTCCAGACCATGGGTTTGAGCTGCAAGTCATTACATATATCACAAACGCGGCGCAGGTGTCGGTTGTAGAGATCAAATGCCTCCTGCTTGCCGTACAGATCTTGAAATCTCCCGCGCCCCAGATCATGTGTTTCATCCATGCCTATATGTATGCGCCTGGAGGAGAGCGCATCGCTCCAAAATTGCAGCATTTTGCCGATAAGCTCATAGCTTTTTTCATGGTCTACCAGTATAACGTTGTCAGTATCTTTCACTTCAGCGTATGCCGGCCATCGTAAAACAGGTTCCAGATGCCCTAGAGCCTGTATGGATGCTATCATCTCTATGCCCAGGTTTTGAGCCACAGCATCCATTTGCTTGATCTCATCCATGCCATATGCGCCACGCATATAGCCGAAATAGGTTTCACCGGGCAACTGGTATGCGTCCTTGGTGTATAGCATCATCATATTGTAGCCCAGCAAAGCCAGGCGACGCAGCCAATGCTGCGCATGTTTGACGGTGAGTACCGGGTTTCTGGAACAATCGAAAAGCACCGCATAAGTACGAAAGTCCAGTCTCTCCTCGGCAGCGCTGCCTGACAAGGCATAGCCCAGACCGCGTGCTGCACCGGCCAATTTACCGTAAATAATATGTACTCCCTGCGGGCTGGGTTGCACCGAGAGACGCTCTTCGTCCTCCACTTTCTCGAAACTCAGCTTCAAGCCGCTGCCCCCATCGTGTATAGGAAACTCCTGTCCTAATTCTCGCAGCAAAGCAATCAGATCAGGGCTTAATTGACTGGGGTCATAAACTAATTGCATGGTTACTCCTGGCGTGAAGGTTGTATTAATAAGCGCGATAGGTCTCTGTATAAACAATTATGCTTTATTACTTCGCCTTCAGGTCTTTGAAGAATTGATCCAGGCGTGCATTGCCTTTGGTATTCGGAGTGCTATGATTCCCTGCCGGGGTCATGGTAATTTCCTTGACGATGCCTGCCGGGAGGTTGTTGAATGCAGCAAGCACGCCGGTGGGCACACAGACATTATCGACAAAGCCGGTGCTCCACCAGGCTTCCGCCTTGATCCGTTTAGCGAAGTAAATATTGTCAAAATATGCAGCCGTTTTGCACACTGCCGGATTATCCGGCAGGCCATTGGCGTCTGCTTTGTATAAACGCGGCCAGCCCGGTTGACGTTGCGGCTTGGCCAGAGGGCCGGAATGCTCACTCATAGCCGGCACCCCTGCAATGCAAATTGTTACTTGGGGGTCCAGCGCCGCCGCCACAATCGCTTGTGCGCCACCCTGGCTGCCACCGATCACAATCAGGTTCTTGCCATCCCATTCCGGCAGAGATTTGATATAATCCAAGGAACGCATCACCCGCATATACATCCCCCGGAAATAAAATTTCATGGGGTCATCTTTATCATGGTGTCGATATCCTTTTAATTCATTCCGGTTCAATTGCATGTAAAACTCAGCAGGCTGTCCGTTTTCGATTCCATGCGCATTGACATCCAGAGCAATCGCCCCCCGAGCAGCATTACCGAAGGGCTTGTTCGCCGAATGCACGCCAGAACCATGATAGCTGACAATCGCCGGCAGGCTCTTTTCAGCAGCGCCAACCGGCATGACCAGATATCCCGATACCGGCATTTCGCCGGCACAATCCACTTTTACGTCCCAGCATTCCAGCTTGCCGACATGGGCTTCCGGGACTTCAGAAGACACTTTTTTTGCCTGAGGCGGGACAGCATCGAGTTCCGCGCGGGCTGCTGCCCAGAAGGCATCAAAGTCCGCCGGTTCTTCGCCGGCAGCCTGAATTTTCAGTGGGTCGATCATTGCCCCGATCTCAGCAGTCAGGTTGATTTCCTGCCTGCGACTATTTAGCGTTTTCACTGGAGTGCCATCGGCGTTGAACAGGGAAAAACGGATCTGCACCCAACCCGGGAAGCCCAGTGAGGTCTTGACTTCATACGCGGTGTCGCCGGTAACATAGGAACCTTTCTCCGTCAGATTCCCGTCGCCTTGAAGCAAATAGTCTACCTTCATGCCACTGACCGCTTTCCCATCTGCCAGCACCAACGCCGAAAAAACAACAGGTTCATTCTGCTGATAGACTGCATCCGCTTTATCTGTCTTCAACTCAAAACGATATTCCCGAGCAAAGACCGCCAAAGCCGCAAATAAAAGAACAACAAACACACTGCGTGAAAATACAAATTTCATAAATACTCCCAAAGTTTAAGGTTCTAAGTTCAAAGTTAGATCATAGTCATCTCATGTGCTGTGAATGTAGTGGACAAAGTGGACTGTAAGCGCCGGCTGTGCCATCATAAGCCTTGTCATCCATAGCGTGCGGCGCAATGGTAAATGTCCTGTTGCCGGCCAAGTATGGCCGGCAACCCCTGGTCTTCCATAGACCATTCGCCATGATTGCAGGCTCACTCCCTAGTCTTTTTTGTTTTTGCTCTGCAAGAGATCAGATATCGGCATTGTTTTTATGTGCGGCGGCGATTAGCGCCCAGGCCAGGGCAGCGACGGCAAGGCAAAGCACGAGATACAAGACCCAGCGTGGGAAGCTGAAAGCTGGCTGTGTTGTTGGTTGCAGAGCGATGGGATCACCCTTGCGTTCAAGCAGCGTTGCTTTCTGTACCGTGGTTTTCTGCAAGGCCTCACGAATTAGTTCCGCACTGCCATAATTTGGTTCCACGCCGCCGGGTTCTGCCGTCAAGCGGCAGGGCAATTGCTCCGCTTCCGCAAAAAACAACAGGCGGTATGCAGGAATCAGATATTGGATTTTCTGCAATTTCAGAGGCGGGCTGTCATCATCCTGGAAAATCACCAGCAGAGGGCCTGTGTTTTGCGGTGAAAAGTGCAAGTCAAGATGATTTTTCCGGTAGCCTGGCAGGTCAATGGCCCAGAGACGCTGCTCGGCAAGAAATAGACCTTTCTGCCGCAAGACCCGGACTTTTCTGCTGAAGTTGGCCTCTGCGCTTTTGATGCGGATTCCGCAGACCGGGAAACAAGCCGGTGAGAGTTCAAGGCTGGTCTGCTTTTGGTCAGGCAGATTTCGCGTGAAAAATTCTCCGCTGTCCACTGCCAACCAGCAGGGTGTGTCCTCGGCCTGACGCTCGTAACGCTGCCAGAAACGCACGCGTTCAATCTTAAAAGTCTGTGTACGAATTTCGGTAGCGGAGACCGTTTCTATTGTTTCGTCCTTACTCCAGGTTTGGCGCACTGAGCGCAATTCCGCCTGGCGTTCCAGAGCTGCCCGAGAAATCAGCGCCTTGAATTTCCGGCATTTTCGGCTGTCAAAAGTCACATCCACATTGCGCAGCTGCAATACACGGCTGCTGTCGAAAATAAAACCATCTTGCAACAGGCTATGCCAGGCACCATTCTCCCAGCCAAGAATTTCGACTGTCTGTTCGAAATTCCTCACACTGGTTTCTATACTCAAGCCATTAGGTTGAGGTGAATTTTCGTCCAGTTCAAAATGCAGTTCCAGTCCGCCCTGCCCTACTTCCCTGACCAGGGTTGCCACGCTGCCGCATTCGTCTTGCACGCAAACTGTGGCGCTGCTCATGATCTGTTCCCGCAACCAAGGAACCGTTTTGCCATGCCTATCAAGAATTCGCAGGCGTTCCGGGCGTCCGCCCAGCGAAATCAGTGCTTCCGCCGGCAATTCCAGACTAAGCAGCGCGCTGCTATCTCCAGTGGATGCCGCAATCTCATATTCACAGAGTGCTCCCCAGGTCGCCCCCGTCAAAAAGGCACAGAGGAATAAACAAAAAAAAGTTCTCATAGCACCATCAGCCATTTTTCGTACCACTGTCACTCGATTTCTTGTTTTTTGTGAAAGATTTTTCTGGGAAGCAATTTCCAAGTCATTGACACGCAACTCTTTTAAAGTACCGCCAATTCCTGTGTCTTCCGCCGACATAGCTCGAAAGCGCCGGATGAGCCTCCGACGCGATTACGTAAAATCGGTCTTGACACACAAGAATTTTGCCGGAGCAGGCCCATCCGTCAGAGCAGCAACCCTACAAATTTTCCGAGTTTTCCCTGCTTTCCGTGGACAAAAAATAGGTTGTTGACGTTATTCCACCCCAAGTTTTTTCGTGTCTTTTCGTTGTTAAAAAATCTATTCTTCTGTCCCGGCCTTCCAGAATTTCAGGTATATGAATGCGGCTCCCATCAGCAACAAGCCGAAGAGCAGGAAGGCCAGTACCCGATAGAGTGCATCCAGGCGGCTCAGATCATAGAAAAAGACTTTGCCGACGACCAGCAGAAAGAGTCCCAAGCCCAGATACCGCAGCCAGGCAAGGTCTTTTTTCAGCCCCTGGAAAATAAAGCAGAAAGCAAAAGTGCCCCACAGTACTGAGATTCCACCACCCATTAGACCGGGCAGACGATGAGCCAGCACCGTATTCAATTCCCAAGTCGAATAAACAAACAACAGCACCGGCCAGAGAAAACCGCAAATCTGCCCAAGTTTCTTTTCATGCTCCCGGAGAAGATACCGGAAATAGAGGATGCCCAGCACCAGGAAGCCAAAATTCAGGCTGCGCATAACGCTATCCCGCCATAGGAACCCGCCGCTGCTAACATAAAGAAGCCTCAAACTCGGATCACAGCTCAGAAAATCCAGGAAAAAAGTCTTGAGCAGTATTCCCAGCAGGAGCAACAGGAAGAAAAGACGCCAGATGCTTTTGTCTTCAGCTTCCTTGAGCATGGGCAGCACTGCAATGGCAGCCAGCACCCAGAGCGCCGTCAGCGCCGCCGGACGGAGAGGCCAATAACAGAAACCAATGCTGCGGTAAACCTCTAAATTGAGATACAGGAAAAGCAGAACGAAACCACAGGTAAGCAAGGTGCCTGGCAAGGCAAAGGGCAAAGTCCTTTCCTTGATATCGCTGCCTTCCGGAACTGACAAGGCGCCTTCCGGAGGAGGCCGCCGGCTGATTCTGGCGGCAGCTGCGAGACAGGCTATAGGCACTACAAACTGAATGATGCGCTCGGCAAATCCACGCCAGAAAGTCGCTGCATCCATACTGCAATGCCCCGAGCCACCAAAGATAAAAGCTCCTCCTAGATCATGGAAAGCAAAGCGTTCCAAGCAGATAACAAACAGCAGCCAGGCAGCGCCGCGCAGGAAACGGCTGTTCATTGAATATCCCAGCCAGAGCATCAGCAGCGCCTGCATCGCCCAAGCCGCTCCCAGCCAGCGTGCAGAAAATACCACCGGGAAAGTAAGTGTCAGGAAGAAAGCCGCCAGCCCCAGGAATGACAAGACCAGTCCCTTGTCCCGCAGCTTCCTGCTCATGAACAAATACGCATGAGCAATATAGAACGCCGTCAACCCAAGAGTCAATGGAGCATACCAGAGCCGCTCCTGCGTCATCCACCCGATCAATAGGCAGGCGCTGAAAAAAAACAGGCCGGCATTGCCCAGAAGTGCGCAGACCTCGAGCACGGTAGCCGGCAAGCGATGGCGCACATTATGCACAAACACAACCGTCGAATAGAGAATAAAGAACAGGATCAACGCCACCATCAATACCGGGAAATCCGCCTGGGTAAAATGCCTTGTGCTGGCCAGATGATAGAGCGCGTAACAGAACAGCATGCTCAGCCAGTTGAGCGGAAGCCAACCACGCCGTATCGCCAGCCATAAAACACCAATCCCCAGCAGCAGCATATAGGCAAACAGACCCGGAAAATTTTTCGCGCCGGTATTGAGCATAATCGGGGTGCCATAGCCTCCGAGTATGGCAATGATCGCCACGGCCAGTGCATTGAACCGGTCTGCTATAAAGCCGGCAGCGATAGTGATCAGAATCATCAGGCCGGCTGCAACGATGGCCGGTGCCAAGTGATACATTGCGCTCAACGCAAAGGTACCGAAATAAAACAGCACTAATGCGATTCCCAAGATAGCCTGTCCCAGACGACGATAAGCGCCATGATGCAGACGAATCCCGAAAAGCAGCAGCGCCGCAGCGGTGATATAACTGAGAATCACCCGTCCTTCCGGCGCCAGCAAACCACGGTCTATCGACAGTTTCAGCATGAAGGCCGCCGTGAACAAAATCACCAGAATCCCGGCTCGCAGCAACCAAGTGGCCGCCAGCAATTTTTCCGCCGAACGCCCCGACTCTTCCGGCGACTCTAACTGCCCATACAAAAGCCAGTTCTTTAAGGAACGCATCCGCCCCTTAACTTGTTCGGCAATAGCTGTCGATACTCCAGCCGGACGGGGCGGCTCCCTCTCCTCCGATTGCGACGGCAGAGCTACAAGAACCGGCTTTTCCTGCAATGGTACAGGCGCCTCCTCAAACACCGGAAGAGGCGGAGCTTCAATAATCGGTTCTTCCGCCGGCAGTGGTGGCAGAGGCTCAAGAACCGGCTCTTCTTGCAAGGGCACAGAGCCTTCAGACACTGGAAGCGGCGGCATAATTTCAGCGGCAGACTCCTCCGAGACCGGCAAAGGAGCTTGCGCAGTCGGTTCTGGAGCCACAGTCAGCTTTTCCGCCTTTTCTTCAGGGGCATGGTCTTGACGGATTCTTTCCATCAAACGCAGCAGAGCATTGAGACGATTGACGATTTTTACCAGACAAACCAGCAGTGCTATAGGCAAGATTGCCAGCAAAGCCAGAAACAGTTGAATGAAAAAATACTCGGCCATAAACACGCATCATCTCCAGCAGAGTGCATTACGTTTTAAATAATCTCCAAAAGATATAGCATCGGAAGTCATCTGTCAACTGAAATTCATAGAAACTCATGAGTTACAGCAGGAGTCCCCACCAATAATTCCGGTTTTATGCTCGTGGGTGGAAGCGTTGGTGCGTACGGCTCAATCTTGCGCTATCGGCATGCGTATATATTTGGGTGGTGCCGATATCTGCATGTCCCAGCATTTCCTGTATGGTACGCAGGTCTGCTCCATTAGCCAGCAAATGCGTGGCAAATGAATGCCGTAGCATGTGCGGATAGATATTCTTATTCAGGCCGGCCCGCAGCGCTGCTTCCTTCACCAAGGCCCAGACTCGCGCTCTGGTCAGAGCCCGACCGCTTTTAGACAGGAAAAGCTCCAGCGCCTGCCCACTCAGGTCCAGAGCAGGACGCGACCGCTCCAGATAACGCCGCAAGCTACGTGCAGCGCTCTTGCCAAAAGGAACAAGACGCTCGCGTTCGCCCTTGCCGCTGACTCGCAGCACCGCCTGGCTGAAGTCCACTCCGTCCAGGCGCAATGTGGTCAGTTCAGAAACGCGCAGACCGGAAGCATAGAGCAGTTCCATTATGGCTCGGTTACGCAGCTCTAAAGCGCCATTGCCCTTGAAGACTTGCAGAAGCGTCTCCACCTCACTGAGGCTGAGAAACTCCGGGATCATTTGCCAGAAACGCGGGCTGTCCATCACCTCAGTGATATTATTATCTATGATTTTCTCCCGATTCAGGAAGCGGAAGAAGACCCTGATAGACACTAGCCTTCGAACAATAGTACTGGCTGCTTTCTCGCTTTCTTTCTCTTCCTCGAGAAAATCGAGTATATGATCGCGCTTGATCTCAGCGCAATCTACAAGTCCGCGCTGCTGCAAAAAATGCAGAAAAAACTCCAGATCGCTCCTATAGGCTTCCAAGGTATTGGGCGACAGGCCGCGCTCCAGCAGCAGATAGGCAGAAAAATCTTCCAAGTATTCTAGCATGCGCATAATGTATATGCTCCAAGCATAAAATGTTGCAAATTGATAATATGATAGCGGCAATTTAAAGACCGCGCGTAATGGATCCGTCTTCTGTAGTGCAGTTGCTGGAGTTCTTCTTGTTTATGAAAGATTTTGCCGGCAATTTTTCTTTAATTCGTTGTCATACAAGCTCTTTCGAGGTGGCCTCACTCGGCTTCCTCGCTGGCCGACACGGCAAATTCATCAT
>JAAZKR010000119.1 GCA_012799725.1 Oligosphaeraceae bacterium
CAGTGCCACATGATGGCATAAAAATCGCCAGCAGCAACGAATACCGTGATTTTCTCTCGACTCGGGCAGCCGAGGCCATCTGCCAAGCCTATGACCTGCGCAAGCCCGGTGGTATCGCCTATGGCTATGGCTATGCCGTAGTCGCCCATAGCCGCAGAGTGGTGTATTTTGATGATACCAGCAAACGCGCACAAGGCGGTGCCTCCGGCTTCAGTGTAGACGGCAAAGCGCAGATGTACGGCAACACTAAGGATGATAAGTTCAGCCATTATGAAGCCGGAGCTGACCACTTCGTCAACCTTTTTTTCACCTTTGATGAAAAGAAAAAACTCAGCGGAGCTATCATCAATGTGCCCTGCCCATCGCAAAGCTCAGAACACCGCTACATGCTCTCGGCTGATTTTTGGCACGATACCAGAGAAGAAATACGTAAGAAATATGGCGATATTTATATACTGGGGCAATGTGCTGCTGGTGGTGACGTCTCCCCGCGCCTGCTGCACTATAAGGAAGCGCAAGAACGCCGTTTCCGGCTGAAATATGGCAAACCCGGCCAGGCAGCACCCGACAAAGACTTGGCTGAACGCAAAGATATTGCCGAACGCATTGCCGCTTGTTTTAGTGAAGTCTACTCTTGGGCGAAGAAAGACATACAGACCACCGCACCCTTGCACCATGAGGTCAGAACCGTCAAGCTTTCTAAACGCATTATCACTGCGGACGAATACGAATTTGCCCGCAAGAGCCTTGAGCCACTGATGCAGGAAAAATTCAAGAAAGACGGCACTGCCTTGGAAAACTTGGATTACAATTCCAAGCTGGTGGCCCAGCGCGGGCGTTTTGAGCACATCATCCAACGCTACGAAACCCAGAAAGCTGAGCCCAAAATGCCCATGGAGTTGCATGTATTGCGCATCGGTGATGTCGCCTTCGCCTCGAACCGTTTTGAAATGTACATAGACTATATGCACCGCATCCAAGGCCGCAGCCCCTTCCTGCAGACCTTTGTCATCCAACTGGCCGGCATGCCCGGCCCGGAAGGCAGCAGCTACTTGGCCACTGAACGCGGTGCCCGGGGCAAAGGCTACAGTGCCTGTCTCTTCTGCAATCAAGTATCTCCCAAAGGCGGACAAGAACTGGTGGAACAAACCCTCAAGTCGCTGCATAAACTGTACGACAAAAAATAGCTGTGCTGCAAGGTGTGCCGCTAGTTCTCTGCCGGGCATGCTTTTGCCCGGCAGCTTGCACCGACCAGCCTATGCCAGTTAAAAATAAAGCTGACCTAATTGAACCATGTCCAAAAAGGCGGCAGATGCATAAAAGTGCAGGTCAGAACATGGTGGACAGCGTGAACGTGGTGGCAGCGTGGACAGGCCAGAAGACGATCCCGGATTCCCCCTTTGTGCCTTTGTGAAACTCTGCTTTTTTCTATGGTAATTCCTGGACAAATCATAGTGATTTCTAGTTCTGGGAATCTGCATTAATCTGCGCAATCTGCGGATAAAATGCGACCATAATTCTTTTTGAACACGGCCTAATTAACCTTAGATGATTAGTGCAATTTGGTTTTAATTGGAATTAGCCAACTGATCTGAGATCAAAAAAGCCGGCTGGTATATTCCAGCCGGCTTTTTTGTCATATCACTTCAAGTTATTGATGATCAATTATCGGTATCGGCGCTTTCTTCTGCGCCGCCCTCACCCACCAGCCAACGCACGAAGCGCAGCACTTTAACGTTCGGCGCCACCTTGCTCAGGCTACTCTTCTCATCGTCGATCCAAGGCTGCTCCATAAGGCAGATTTCCTTGTAAATCTTGTTCATCTTACCTTTCAGGATACCCTCCATGATATTGGCCGGCTTTCCTTGCAGTTCCGGTTGAGCCGCTGCGATCTCCCTTTCTTTAGCGATGAACTCGGCAGGTACATCAGCCGCCGAGATATAGCTGGGATTGCTGGCGCAGACATGCAAGCAGATATTATTGAGCAATTCATCGTCGCACTCGCCACCTACTTCAACCATCACGCCATAAGGCACACCAGTGTGCAGGTAGGTGCCGATGCGATTGCCGCCATTCTGCCAGCGCAAGGCGCGGCGCACTTGCATATTCTCGCCCAGCTTGCCGATCAAGGCCTTCAGGTCGTCAGAAACCAAAGCAGCAAGTTCCTCAGAAATATCGCCATCAACATCGAATTCTTGCAGTGCTTTCGCTGCCGTCTCTTCAGCAAATGTGGTGAACTCACCGGTTTTTGCGACAAAATCTGTTTCGCAGAGCACTTCGACCAGCACGGTGGCCTCATCATTGCTAAGCACGACAAGTTTGCCTTGGGTGGCGCTACGTCCGGCTTTCTTGGCTGCTTTTGCGATACCGGCCTTGCGCAGGTGTTCTATAGCGGCGCTCACATCGCCATTGCTCTCAACCAGAGCCTTTTTGCATTCCATCATGCCTACGCCGGTCTTCTGGCGCAGCTCATTAACCATTTGTGCCGTGATTTTTACCATCTTGTTTTATCGTCCTATTATGTTGCACCCGCAGTGGCGGGCAATGAATAATCAAAACTCAGAGAAAATGCAGCAAACAACCGGCTTATATGCCTTGCTCCTGCTCGTCTTCCTCTTGTTCCTCGGCTTCGGTCTCGGCGGCATCAGTATCGCTCTTGCCTATCGCTGCTTCGCTAAGCTCGCTTTCTTCTGCGGCAACCTTGCGATTAGCAACGCCCAATCCGTCGGCAATGGCAGTACCCAAGGCATCAACTATAACCTTGATCGAGCGCAGTGCATCGTCGTTGCCCGGGATAACGTAATCTATGGGATCAGGATTACAGCAGGAATCCACCAATGCTACAATCGGAATACCCAGTTTTGCGGCCTCTCGCACTGCGATATGCTCGCGATCAACATCAATAACCACCAGCGCCTTAGGCATACCGCGCAAATTCATGATACCACCCAAGGTGCCCTGTAGCTTCTCCATCTCACGACGCAAGCCAGCCACCTCTTTTTTGGGCAGGGCATCCATTTCACCACTGGCCTCTTGTTCTTGCAATTTTCTCAGATAGCCCAAGCGTTTGAACACTACATCCTTGTTGGTCAGCGTACCACCCAGCCAGCGCTCGCACATATAAGGCATGCCGAGGCGTTCGGCGGTACTCTTGAGGCATTCCTGCGCCTGGCGCTTGGAACCCACGAAAAGTATCTGGCCACCAGCAGCAGCGGTTTGATTAAGAAATTCGCAGGCTGCCGCCAGCAGATGCATGGTTTTTCCCAGGTCGAAAATGGTAATGCCGCTGCGTGTGCCGTACACATAGGGCTTCATCTTCGGGTTCCAGCGGCGCGTCTGATGTCCAAAATGGACTCCAGCTTCGAGCAGATCAGTAATAGTTGTTTTTGCCATCGCATGCTTCCTTTCATGGGTGTGACAATGTTTTGCCGGGCTCGTTCAAAATTTGCTCCAGAATCAGCCGTCGAAACATCGCGTGAGTTTTTTTGTGTGGCAGATGTCCCTTTAGGAGCTAAAAAACACCTGCAAGTGGGAAACGATAAATATAATACTTACAGAACGAAAAACAAATCAAAAATATATTTTTACATCACAGCCATCCCTGAGCCATCCCATAGACTATGATGTAATGTACAGAGTTGCCGGGCAGGCCA
>JAAZKR010000120.1 GCA_012799725.1 Oligosphaeraceae bacterium
AAAATATTTTTTTTGGGGGGGCAGCATCGCAGGACGAAGGCTGCAAAAAATAAAAACCGGTTCTGGCACTCGGAACCGGTCGAATATTTATTCAGATGCTAATGGCTACAGAAGACTGACCCATTACTTTTCCAGTTACATTTTAGTGTAAATTGAATCGTTTTTATCAGCAAAGCTTGAATTCAGCATTATCTTAAACTTTTTGCCGTTTTTCCGAAAGAAAGGTTAATGACATGCATCGAAATCGATTTTTTGTTATTGCATTATTTTTGTCCCTCTTGTTTCTTTTGCATTCACGCCTTAGTGCGGCCGGCTTTTCTATTCTCGAACAATCTACTGTCGGTTTAGGACGCGCCTTAGCCGGTATGACTGCTGAGATAGATGATCCCGGCGCGCTTTACTTCAACCCCGCCGCCGGCGCTTGGCATGAACAGCGTTCACTTATGCTTGGTGGTCATGCTTTGCTTGGCGAGGTGGAATTTCACGATCGTGGTTCGAACCGTTCCGGTCGGCAAGACAAGAATATTACCAGTTTGGCCTTGGTGCCCAATCTTTACTATGTGCATCCGCTCAGTGATGGTATTACGCTGAATGTGGGTCTTTCGGCCACTTCCGGCACTTCTACTAAATATCGTGGCAATTGGCCTGGGCGCTACTTTGCTCATGATACAGAGATCAAAGTCATAGAGTTGAACAGCTCGCTTTCTTGGCGCTTGAATGATGAGTGGGCTTTGGGCGCCGCCTTTATAGTTCAGTATGCTGATGCTCTCATGTCACAGGCGATACCCTTTGATACAGTCAACTTCAATCGCAGTTTGGACGGGCAGCTCAAGCTTCAGGGGGATTCCTATGCCTTCGGCTATAGCTTGGGTATAATCTACCGTCCTTTGCCCGGCACCCGCGTGGGTTTGGGGTATCGTTCAAAGCTCTCGCATGATCTTTCCGCAAAAGCCAGGCTGCGCGTACCCAAGCTCATTGCGCCGTTTTTCGGCGGCAAAACCCGGCTGACTGAGGATGCGAGTATCGATTTAGACCTGCCGCCCTCGATCAACTTGGGCATACAGCAGGAGCTGACCGAGAAGCTCACACTGATGTTCGATGTGGCCTGGACCAAGTGGAGCGATATGCGTGAGCTCAAGGTGGAATTCGACCGTCCCCTGATCCCGGGAGTGACGTCCAGCAGCGAAGTAATGAAATGGCAAGATAACTGGCGCTTTGCGTTGGGTGGTGAATATAAGCTTAATGAAAAATGGGTGCTGCGCAGTGGCTTGGCTTTTGACCGTACGCCGGTGCGCAGCAAAGAGCTTAGAATAGCTAAATTGCCGGATGATCACCGGCTCTGGCTGAGCTTCGGTGCTGGATATAAGATTAGAGAAAACTTACAGCTTGATGCTGCCTTTACGCATTTGTTCTTCCATAAAGCCCAAATCCGGCAAGAGGATGCGCTGGGCAGCCGACTACATGGTAACTATACTGGATATATGAATATTTACAGCATGGCTATCAATTACAAGTTCTAACAGAAAGGCGAAAAAAAGCGCAAGTGCTGGCTTTTCTGGATGTTTAGGGGGTTGTTCAAAAAACCAGCCAATTTTTTTGGGTGTCTGACTTGAAATAGAACGCTTGCATGATAAAGTAAGATTTTGTGTCCGGATTTTGTGCCTTGTGCAAAATGTGTTATATCAGGAGTATGAGTAATGAAAAATCTGAAGAAGTTTTGTTTGTCATTTTTACTTGTAGCTTTCGCGTTCTCTGGCGTGGAAGGCTTTGCCGAAGAAGCTGCTAATTTGGAAGATAAGCTGCTTCCCTTGGTCACTATGGAGCAGGCTTTTGCTAAAGCACTGCAAAGACGCGGCCTTTTGGTGCGCTTTATCGAACAGGAAAATGCCAAATTGAAAGAGACTGAGGATGAAGAAGAAGTGCAAAAGATTGCGCAGGGCTTGGCGCAGGCGCGCAATGCTCTTGCAGAGCTGACCACGTATATGGACGTGATTTTCGGTTTGGGCGGCAATCGCAGCTACGAATATGACAATGTGAAGTCAACCATCTATCTGCGTGTCGGCACCGTTACTGAAGTCTTTGCTCGCGCCGTGCAGGCCAGGGACAGCTATGCTCAGCGTGTGCTAGAACTGAAAGAGCTTATCGATAAGGAAGAGGACGAAACGCGCAAGGCCACCTTGCAGCGTGAGCACGACGCCGCGGCTCAACGTTGGGCTTTGCTGGTGAATGCGCTCTACAGCATATACCAAGTACATCCTAAGCGCAACTATCAGTTCAATCCGGAAAATCTGACTCTCTATCTGAAAACCAGCGACGAAGAAATCCAGAAGCTCAATGCTGAGATAGAGAAGCTCAGAGAGGAACAGAATAAAACAGAATAAAACAGAATAAGTTTACGCCAATTCATGGTTGGGAGTTGCCCAAAAATCAAGTTTGCATTTCTGTAATAGTTCCATAATTGTTGCCTTGATTTTTGAACGATTCCTTAGCGTAATAGTTGTTTGTTTCTCTACGGCGGCGCTTGTGCTCTTTTTCGGCCTGATAGGCATGAAAAGACAGCGCAAGTGCCTCTCGTTTTTATTGTTTCATCACAGAATATTGGAAGAAAGTCATGCTAGAGGTCTGTAATTTTCGTCACGGTGCGGTTCTGTCTCATGCTCATGGTCTTGAAACCGGTGATTCTCTTACTGTTAGAGTAGAAGGCATCTGCGATCACGGTGGGCAGGTCAGTGTCAATGATGTGCCTGCTGTATGCAGTGGCAGGAAGTTCTGGGCTGATGTGCCTTTGACTGACAAGTTTAATCGAATCAGGGCGGTGGCTGCCGGCACCCTAGGCGAATATGCGCATGAGATACAGGTGGTCTGGGATAAAAAATCTTTCAAGCGCTATAACTTTTTTATTGATGACAATATATTCTTCTTTACTGATCTGGCTAAACAGCGTCCCAAGCGTGCTTTCGACCATTTTTATCTGAAACGTCTGAAAGAAATACATGAGCGCTGGGGCTTGCGTTTGACCCTTAATTGCTTCTACCATAACGCCCATCAGGAGTTCACACTGGCAGAAATGCCCGATTGCTATAAGCAGGAGTTCATAGATCATTCTGACTGGCTGAAATTTTCGTTTCATGCCTATAGCGAGTTTCCCGATCGGCCTTATGAAGAGGTGGAGCTAGAAAAATTTTGTGCTGATTATGATCTTGTGCAAGAGCACCTGCATCGTATATGCGGAGAGCAGAGCTTTATCGCTCCCATTAATGTGCACTGGGGCGCATTGCAGCCATCTTGTGCTGAGGAGTTTATCCGCCGCGGCAGCCCTTGTAGCACTTGCACCATGCGTCCTTTCATTTCGGGTGGCCCCAGCGCTTCTGCACGTCGTGGCGAGAAGAGTGATATCGATCAGGTTCAGCAAAGCAGCGATATTAGCTTGGGCGACTCTTTTGGGGCGGACTACTTTCATCGTCCTGAAGAAGACAGCTATCTATTGCACGAGCGTAAGTATTACAATTTTGAGCTGGGCTGTTTTATCGCCCGTGGCATGATTTGCTGCAACTTGGTTCCCTTGGCGGAAACCGCAGCGCGCATGCAGAATCACTTCGATTTGGCTAAGGAGACCGGCAATGAGGTCTTTGGTGCTGCCAGTCACGAGCAATATTCTTTCCCATACTATGCTAACTATCTGCCTGATCACATGGATCGCATTGAATTAGTCGCCAAGATGCTCCATGATGAAGGTTGCAAAGCGATATATTTCAGTGAGGGGCTGTTGGGCAATATGGCCTGGGAAGAATAAAGGTGCGCGCTGCGCGTCGTTAATTATGACCGTGTCCAAAAAGGGTTCCGGGCGTATTTTATCCGCAGATTACGCAGATTTGGACGCCCTTTAATTATGACCGCATACGGATCACTCAGCATAAAACAGGCTGAGTGATCCTGTGTTTTGCCAGTTCTAATAAATTATTTAATACCAGTGCAGCGCTTTTTCGCTGAAGTTGCTTCTTGGTTCTTTCTGTTCCGCTGGCCAGCCCAAGGTGATTCCCATGATGGGTATGATATTTTTGGGTAGTTTGAACATATTTTGCAACGCCGTCACACGTTCTTGACGCGGGTGTATGCCCAGACAGCAGGAACCTAGCCTGAAAGCGTTGATTGCCAGCATGATATTTTGTGCTGCCAAGGAGCAGTCTTGCAGCATGAATGACTCGGATTGGTCATTCGCCTTATCGATATCGCCGCAGACGATGATCGTAGCGGCGGCATCTACCAGAAATGCACCGGCTGGCAATATTTCAGCAAGCTCGTGCTTGCGTGCCTGATCTTGTACTATCACGAACTCCCATGGGTTTCTGGCTCTGGCCGAAGGTGCGGCCATGCCCGCCTTGATGAGTTCGCGCAGGGTGTCTTGGGATACGGCCTTGTCGCAGAATTTGCGTATACTGCGTCGGGTGTAGAGCATGGCGAGTGCAGGATCGAGCTGTTTTGGCCAGTCTGCGGGGGTCTTGGCGTCCGGCAGCGCCTTAATGCGTTCGATCAATGCAGTAGTTGAATAGCTTTCCACGAAAGGGATAAACTTGATCGTGGCATTGATCTTCTTGAGTACGGCGTACTCTTTACGGTCTAAGCTCCCTTCGCAATAATCGCCACCTTTAACGTAGATGTCGGGTCTGGCTAAGGCTATGGCTTCGCTAGCATTATGTCCGGGAAAGACACAAACTGCGCTGACTGCTTGCAGTGAAGCCAGCATAAAGGCGCGGTCTTCTGCTTTGTGCACGGGGCGTGTGCTGCCCTTGAGTTGAGTGGTTCCGGCGTCATCGTTGATGCATACCAGCAAGTCGCCTAAAAGCGAGGCTTCGTAAAGATATTGCAGATGGCCACTGTGCAACAGGTCAAAAACGCCGTTAGTGAGCACTAATTTGCCGACTTCAGAACCGCGTGTTTCACGCCAGGCTGCCAGGTTTTCAAAGCTAATGATTTTTTCTTGCGGATTCAACATGTCATTTCACCTCTGAATAGCGGGGTTAAAGGTTTTCATGGTTAAGATGGTAACGCAACAGTAAAACCGCTGTTTGCGCCTTGTTGCTTATGAAAAGGCAATGTGCGATGTGTTGTATATGCGCAGGTTGACGGATAAAGTTTTTGGCAGCTCAGTTTGCTGTAGCGCATGGCTAGTTGCCTGTGAGTGGGTGCCTTTGCAAGGCACTTTTGGTGGAGTTTATTTTCGGATTTACAAGTAACCAGTACAGCACCACTTTCCATAGATTTTCCGCACTACTGTCTACAAACTTCTTGTTTTTTTCAGAAAGTTCTTTGAGGTGCCCACAGCTCAAGCTTTTTCTCTAACCGATCCGGCAAAATCATCATGATGTGGTGCCTTTCAGGCACTTGATTTTGGGGGTGGTTTTAGCTCGGGTTCCCTCACTCTTCGGGTTTAGTCATTCGAGGTTATGCATGGTGCAGCCCTTTTCGGGGTTCAGGCTCTGATTTGTCTGACCTGGCATTTGCCCGTTAGAGCTACAATCTATAAAATTTTCACAGCCGTCCCATAGACTACGGAGCACGGTTCCCAAAATTAGCTAACCCCGTCCCATAGTATCCAGGCAGCATCTTATCCGCAGATTACACAGATGTACGCAGATTTTCAGGACAAGGCATCGAGCGGCGGCTCTATTTAAGAGGTTGTGCTGTAAGAGCTTGACTATGCATAATCCCGGTTTTTAGCCCG
>JAAZKR010000121.1 GCA_012799725.1 Oligosphaeraceae bacterium
TCCGTCAAATCCAGAAACTTTGCGATACTGCTGATTTCCTGTTCAGTAGCACGTACAATGCCAGGCCAACGGCAACAGGCGCCGCAACCGGCACAATAGAAACGACGAGATGGTTTATTTTCTAAAGATTCTTGCGACATCTGAAATATAGTTTTTAGAATCGTTCTTTTTTATGGTATCGGTGCGGAAACCCCATACTCGGCAAGCCGATCTCTAAAAATCGGCATTTTTAGCGCGGGTTACCAGATCGGCCAGATTGCCGGATGCCTGCCTCACCAGCTTAGGCAGCTTGCCTGCCAGTCCGATCTCCTCTCGACGAACAAGCATTACACCGGTGACTCCGGGAATTTCCATGACCTGATCCAAGCAAGCTTGCAGGCTATTATCTTCCTGCACAAGGTTGCCGGCCCGGGTGGCGGCTGCATCTGCCAAGGCCGCGTCTTTAGCAACTACGCTGGCTAAATCGCAGCAACCCAGGCTTAAAGCATGTCCCATCTTGCCGGATGAAGAACACAGCGCCAAAGGCATCTCCTCAGCTTGTATTTCAAAGGCTAATGCATTGAACGGACTGTTTTTGCCGGCGTAAATGCCTACTCGCACCGGTTTCGACGAGGCCATATAAATATCGCCGCCGTTTTCAACGATGCAATCATCCACGCCCAGCTGTGAAGCAAACTCTACAGCCCATTGCGCCAGCGCACCGGCCACCGCCGCCATGGGACCGACGCCCGCGTGGGCAGCGGCTACCGCCATGCGTTTTGCAATGTCAGGTGCCTCGGGCAGCAAAGTTAAAGGCAGCAGGCTGCGCTGAAATTCGGGCTGCCGCAAGATATAGGCCTCCAAGAGTTGACGTTGCCGGACTATCTCTTCGGTCAGAGCCTCAAAACAAACTGCCGCAATACGAAAATTGCTGTCTTTATAGCTGAATTTACGATAGGCACGCATAGCCTTGATGCTTGCAGCACAAATCAAAACAGAGCCGTGCAAGCAGAATAAGGGCAGTTGGCGACACAGGCCATGCAAGCAATGCACAAGGTTTTATCAAACTCCACCTTCATGCTTCGCCTATCGGCTATATGCAAAGCCTTGGTTGGACAGTGGCTCAGGCAGTTGCCGCAATGTGTGCACAACTCAAGGTCATGTACTATACCGCTGTCTACTTCACGTATGGTCACGCCGAAGCCGCGCACATAGTCCATGCCACGGTCCATGTCTTCTTCTGTACCGGTAATATCCAAGACCAAGAAACCTTCTTGATCCTGGGTCACTTTGGCAGCGAAGATATTAATCATCAGGCCATAGTCTTTCACCAACTGGTAGACTATAGGCTTTTCGGTCTCGCAAGTGGGAAAATGTAGAAGTAGTTTTTTCGTGATCATACTGCCTCCTAGATGGGCATATTCTTCACGCTTTGCTGCTGCGGCAGGCGTCGCAGCGGTTCTGAGAGCAGGAATTTACCGGCGCCGAGCTCCTCCTTGAGCAACTCGGCGATCTCCAGTGCCATACTGTAAGAGGAAAGCGAGCCGGTGGGGATTTTCTTGCCGTTCAGAGTTATGCTGCCCGACTTGAGTTCCTCGTAGTTCACCATCCCAAGCACCTTGCCGGTCTTCATGGGATAATCATAGCTATAGTCCACAATAGGCGCTTGGATATCCCGGTCTCTGACGCATACTCGGCGCAATATTCCGGCATTCAGTATAGGAATTGGTATGCCTACTCCCAATGCCAGTGAAACCCCATATCCTTTGAAGCTGCATGCACGCACGAAGCGGGGCGACATTTGCTTCATATCGGCGGTCAATCCCAAAGTGCCGGCACCCTCGCTGGGCACCCCATTCTCTGCACGCTGGCAACTGGGGCAATGCTGCGTACCCTCAGCGTGCACATGTCCATGTGCACCGGCAAGCCAAACTGCTGTGCCTATGCCTATGCATTCGTACCAGGGATCGTTCAACAACGGCGAAAGCTGGCCTGCCGAACAATAGCTGGCATTCTGCATATTCGGTTTAAGCTGCCCCATATAAGTATAGAGACGCTTATCGGAGCAGTTCACTGCCACATTGTAATTCTGGTAGCAGTTGCGCGGATTCACCATGATAGCTTGATTCAGGTCTTGCAGTCGAATATCGGCGCGCAACTCCCGCCGCGGATACTCCTGCGTGCCATAGGAGCAGGCAATAAGCTCGACACTCTGACCCGCTACAAGCTTCTCGATGACATGTGCCCCGCCAAAACTGAATTCGCCGGGAAAATTCAAGTTGGCCGGCGCATTGATGCGCAGCTCGGTGGCCCCCAAGTAGGCATCTACCGCAGCCAAGCCGCTATAGGCACGCACCCCATCCAAGCTGCAATCCGTGATACGGATTTTGGGCGTGCACTGACCGAAATTCAAGAAGCAGCCCGAGGAGCACATGGGGCCAAAGGTAGCCGTGGTTACTACGTCAACTTGACTCAATGCCTTATCTTCGCCATGCCTATCAACAAAGTCGATGATCTCCTCGGCGGTCAGCACCACTGCCTTGCCGGAGCTTATCTTGTCATTTATTTCCTGATATGTTTTCATATTGCAAGATGCTTCTTTCCATGATTGGCCTGTACATGCGACTGCCTACAATTCAATCTTCTTCTTCCGGTAGAAATTGCTAAGCAACTCCTGCACTTCAAGTTCATAGCGACATTCACAGGCCTGTTCGAAGAGCTGTCGGCACTCCGGCAGGCTGACCTGCTCTATGCATGAACGCACTTCACAAATGAAATTAGCGTTCATGCTCAACCGTCTAAGCCCGGCTCCCAGCAGCAGCGGCAGCGCCCTGGCCTGCCCGGCCAACTCGCCACAAATGGACAATTCCTTATCCGGAAACTGTTCAGCATCCCGGCAGATATGTCCCAGCGTGCGCCAAACTATGGGATGACATTGCCGGAACCAGCGCGTAACCCGGCTGTTGGCACGGTCCACAGCGAAAAGATACTGGATAAGGTCATTAGTGCCTATGCTGACAAAGTCCACCAGCGGCAACAAGCGATCCAGCGCCACAACTGCCGAAGGCAATTCCAGCATGATTCCGAAGCGGTGTTTCTCATCAAAGGGAATGCCGTCTTTCTGCAGGCTGTCCCTGGCCTTGTCCAATGCCTCCCTGGCCTGTTCCAGATCATAAATATCGCCGACCATGGGGAACATGATGCTGACTTTACCCAAGGCGCTGGTACGCAGGATGGCTCGCAGATGCGAATGCAGAAACCCAGGATTGGAGAGCAGGAATCTCAGGCCACGCCAGCCCAAGCTAGGATTGTCTTCCTTCTCCCACTTAATATATGGCAAGGGTTTATCACCGCCTATGTCCAGCGCTCTGATACATACCGGGTTGCCTTTACTTGCTTCCACCAGTCTGGAAAGCACTCTGAATTGCTCATCCTCACTGGGCATCACGTTTCTGATCATGAACATGAACTCGGTTCTATACAAGCCGATTTCACGCACGCCTATATTGTGCAGGTTGGCCAATTCGCTGAACAGGGTGATATTCCCGGCCAGCCGCACCTCGATGCCGTCCTGAGTTTTAGGCAGGTCCTGCGGCGGGCGCTCTTCCGGCTGCACTTGGCTACACTGTTTCAGTGAGCGGAAGTGTGCCAGGGGTTGTCGGAATTGCCGCAGCAACTCGGGCGTAGGCTTGATATAGCACAACCCACTTTGGCAATCCAGCAACAGGCTGTCACCGGACTTGATTTTGCCCTGCACGCTTTTATCCGCGATCAACATAGGTATATGCAAGGCCTTGGCCAAGATAGCAGCATGCGAAGTAGGGCCGCCACTCTCACAGATAATTCCGTAAACATGTTTAAGCGGGGAAGCGATAAGCTGGGTGGGCAACAGTTCCTCAGCCACCAGGATAAGACGTTTAGCCTCAGTATTACCATTCGACTCGGCATCACGCTTCGCGGCGGCTCTGCCACTGATATTGGCAGCTGCATTTTTTATACGCAGCAATACATCTTTCAAATCGTAAAGTCGCTCGCGCAAATATTCATCGCTGAAGTTTTGGTACTCGTCACTGAAAGTCTTGTAGGTCAAATTCAGTGCGCTGTTAAGCGTGTAGTTTTCGTTCAGGTACTTTTCCAACCTTTCACGCAGCAGGGGATCATCCAGCAACAATAAATGCATATCGAAAATAGAGGCATCACTTTCAGCCAGTATTTCGATGCTTTCCTGGGCAATCTTGCGTATGCCATTTCGGGCCACCCGCATTGCCTTTTCCAAGAGTTCAAATTCGCGCTCGGGCTGTCTAGTCTTTTCCACCTCGAAGGTACTCAGCGACTCGGCCGGCGCGACAAGCATGGCACGTCCCCAGGCCACGCCGGAAACCACTGCCCGACCGGAGAACATATTTCCGGCCAGCCCATTGTCTGGTTCCTTTAACAGCGACTTCACCGGTTCGATGACAGCCTGTCTGCTTCCATAGATTTTCTGATTAAGCTTGGCATTTTCAATAAAGGTCGCCAAGGGTACGGCCAAGGCCTCACAGCTGCTCACTATGCTAGCCGGAAAGACTTGTTTGCTGCGCCGTCCCAAAGCCAGGCAGCCCAATGACTTGCCGCCAACAATCAACGGTATGGCCAAAAGACTGTTCACCCACTGGCGCTGGCTATCATCATTTTCGTCTTCCTGCAAAGAAAACGGCAATTGCAGCACCGTATTGATGCTTTTACCACGTTCACAAGCCAGCAGTAAAATGCTTCTCAGCGCCTTGCTGTAATCATCTTTCTTGGCGCCGAATCCGTAGCTGGCCTGATGCTCCAGTTGTCCAGTAGCAGCATCATAAATACTGATCAGGGACACTGTAGCATTTAAGGTTTCAGCTACATGGCGCACTATTTCTTGGAGCACTTGCTTGTGATCCGATGCGTGAGCGATCAATGCGCATATCTCAGGCACCAGATTCTTTCTTGCTTCACGCATCTGCCCACTCCTTTTCCTGGCGTACACAGAGCTCGCAGGCAGCAAGCAATCCCGGAAAAACTGAGTAGTCCAAGGAGCAGTGAAAAAATTAAGTTTACACGGCTCCCAACCGGGAAAAACCTGATTTGAACTGCATTTTTTGGAATAAAGAGCAGGCCTGGCTGTAAGCCGGATTCTGTACCGCGCATTAAACACGGCGACGATCATTCATCTAAGCGACCGATACCCGAGACTTAACAGCCGCTTACGGCAATTAGGCGCGAGCAGCGCCGTCGTCTCCTATTTGGTCTTGCACCGGAGGGGGCTTGCACTGCCGCCGCAGTCTCCTGACAACGCGGTGAGCTCTTACCTCACCATTTCACCCTTACCCTAGGGGCGGTATCTTTTCTGTTGCGCTTTCCTTACCATGGAATATGGTCCATGGCATCCGGCTTTTCAACCGGACCTCCTGCTCTACGGTGTCCGGACTTTCCTCCACAAGACAAGAATCTCGCAGCGACCGTCCGCCAAGCCTGCAATCCGAATAATGTAATATGAGATCGGTTTTGTGCCAGTAAAAACAGGCAGAACAATAAAAATGCACCGATGCAACAGCAAAAAATATTTAGTAAGGTCTCAAAATCGTGCATTATGTAAAAAAGCTTTTTTGATTCTGGAATGTCTAAGTTCAGATAACTGAACCTCTGTGAAGTTGTGCTGGCACTGTTTTGGTTTTCGGGATGATTCATTCAAGCCTTGCCAGCACTTCTTCGAGCGGTTTCCCCGGCGCGAAGCGCCAAAAAACAACCCCGGGTTCCCTCGCACTCCGGGCCCGGTCGCCGGGGGTTACTATTGTGCAGCCCTCCAGGCCAAAAGATGCCACCGTATTTTCACAAGTCGAATTTCAACAATACAATTTTTTGCCACACTTAAATTATTGCTTACTAATCAGATGAAGATAAAATAACGTTCGTTTTTTTGAACCTGAGCTTCAGTTGTCTGAATGTCTGCCTCCTGCCCATCAAGCACCAAGCACGACATCCAACCAATGACGATTAATAAAATGCCTTGGCCTGAAGTTATTCGTGTTTCTAGCAAAACTTCGCATATTGACAAAAAACTTGGCCTACTCCAAGAAATGTGCTGTTTCCAGTTGTTTTTTCGGGCAATTGTGGTAAATTTACATTGGACACTTCCTCGCAACCATAGTTTTGTCATGCCTCTAATTGAACATTCTACATATCAAGCGCCGCCTTTTAGCGGCAATGCTCATTTGCAAACCATCATACCGAGTTTTTTTCGCAAGGAGGAAACGGTAGCCTACGAACGCGAAACCTTTGAGATGCCTGACGGTGACTTCGTCTACTTGGACTGGGCTCGAAGCGCGGTTCCCAGTTCTGACCTGGTGATTATCAGCCATGGCCTTTGCGGCAACACGCAACGTCACTATGTGCTTAGCCTGGTGCACGCCTTCAGAGCCATACAGGTGGACTGCCTGGCCTGGAACTTTCGCCTCACAGGGCCTAGCCCAGGCCGACTCTTGAAAATGACTACCAGTGACTCCAGCGAGGAGCTGGGCTGGATTACTGAACATGCAATCGCCAAAGGCAACTACAAACGTGTCTTTCATGTGGGCTACAGCATGGGCGGCAATATCTGCCTGCTTTACTTGGGACGTGAGGTACGAAAACTGCCCGCTGAAGTGGTTGGTGGCGCCGCTTTCTGCGCTACCATTGACCTGCCGGTGTGCAACAGCATCATGGATTTGCCCAGCGGCAAACTCTACACTTGGCATTTTCTGCGCAAAATAAGCAAAAACATGATGGCGAAACATAAGCAGTTTCCTGAGCAGATAGACTTGGAGGCTCTGGCCAAAGTGCGTAGCTTCCGGGAATTCGATGATCATTTTACCGCACCGATAATGGGATTCAAGAACGCCGATGACTACTGGCAGAAAGCCAGCGCCTGTGCCTGGCTGCACGAACTGCAAGTGCCGACGCTCCTGGTTAACCCGACTAATGATCCTTTCCTGGGGGGACAGTGCTATCCGGTAGAATGCGCTGAAAAAAGCCGCTTCCTGTATCTGGAAATGCCTGCCGAAGGCGGACATTGCGGATTTATAGGCGGCAAAAACCGGGAGTGGTGGCCGGCCACAAGAAGCAAAGAGTTTTTCATGCAGGCAGTGTCCTGAGCTAACCGGGCTTTTAGAGACCCGGCGGCTATGTAAGGATCGCCTGAGAAACCAGAACATTGCAAGAAAGGAGGGCGCTCATGACTATTGTAAGCATTGCACGTGAAATGGGTTCATTGGGAGAGGAGGTGGGTGCAAAAGTTGCGCAATTTTTGCAAGCCTCCTTGCTCGACAAGGAGTTCCTGGAAAAACGTTGCGGCGACTTTGGCACCGACTTGAAGACGCTGGAGCGTTACGATGAGAAAAAACCGGGCTTTTTTGCTTCGTTCTCATCAGATCAGGACTTCTACATGCACATGCTCAAGGCGGTTCTGTACCACGAAGCTGCCAAAAGCTCATGTGTAATCCTGGGGCGGGGTGGAAGCTATCTGCTTAAAGCACTGCCTAACTGCTTGCGTGTGCGTATCACTGCACCAAAGGAGCTGCGTGTGGCCAGAGTCGCTGAAAGCGAAGCATGCAGCGAGGACAAGGCACAAAAAATGGTCAACCAAAGTGATCGCAACCGCGCCGGCTTCTATCAGTACCATTTCAATATGGACTGGCAGAATCCGCTCATGTACCATGTCGTGATCAATACTGAACATATGGACGCCGACAGCGCCGCTTTCATTGTCACAAGTCTCTGCAAACGCCTCATCGGGCCTGAGGACGAGCAGAAGGGCGTAGACATGATCAACAGCCGCATCCAGGCGCAACGAGTGGCTAAGGCCATCCTTTTTGACAAAGAGCTGCCCATACAGTTTCTGGAGGTGCAGTGCCAGGATGGTAAGGCTACCTTGTTTGGGGTCACCAGTTCAGATGTACTTTGCCGGCAGGCCAAGGAGGCTGCCGCTGAAGTGGAAGGTGTCAACGAAGTAGTGAACCGCATACAGATCATCCGCGAGCAGCCTTTCAAAAGAATGTGGTAAAAGATGGCTGCAATCAACAAGCCCGGATCGGCAGCACTGCGTCCACCGATCCGGGCCTACTGACACGATTGAAACACAATATGAGCTTTTTAGCCTTAGAGGATAAGAATATAGTATTGATGGGAGTGGCTAATCGCCGTAGCGTAGCTTGGGCTGCCGCCCAGGCATTGCAAGAAGCCGGTGCCAATATTCTCTACGTTTTCAAAGACCAGGAGCTGCTGCAAAAGAACCGCTCACTGATCGGCGAACAAGCTAATGCTATAACCTGTAACGTGGAGTCCGAGGAAGAGATGGCTGACTTCGGCACAGCCGTAGCTGCATTCATGCCCAAAGTCGACGGACTGTTGCACTCCATAGCCTTTGCTAATTTCAGTGAGGGCGTAAAGCCATTTCATGCCACCACGAAAAAAGATTTTTTGCAGGCAGTGGACATCTCCTGCTTCTCGTTGCTGCAAGCCTGTAACCAGCTTAAAACATTATTCAGCGCCAATGCCTCAATCGTTACCATGAGTATTTCCAGTACGCGCATGGCATCGGAGAACTACGGCTACATGGGGCCGGTGAAAGCCGCCTTGGACTCCAGCGTGGCCTTTCTGGCCAAGTCGCTGAGCAGCGAGGTTTCGCCATGTATACGCGTCAATGCTGTGGGTGCAGGCCTGCTCAGAACTTCTTCCTCAGCCGGCATACCCGGCTATCTTGACGCCTACCTATATGCTGAGAAGGTGATTCCGCGACAGAGCAGCCTGGAAACCGCAGAGGTCGCCAATGTCCTGGTTTTCCTGTTAAGCACATGTTCCAGCGGTATCAATGCTCAGACCCTAGTGGTGGACGCCGGCATGGGCGTAAATTATTTTGACCGCGAGATACTGCGCATCGTCAGCCGCGATGATCAGTCTTGTTCTTAAATAGACCACGTCAAAAAAGGGTTCCGCGCCCATTTTATCCACAGATTACGCAGATGGACGTCGATTTCCAGGATTGGGAATTGCAGGACTTTGTAGGATTTTCCATGTTTCTGTATGATTTCATATGATTCTTCTTGAAATTTCGTTTTTCCGGCACTATGTTTTCGCTGCGGTTCAGAAATCATCCAGCCCCACCCACCCAGGGGGCAACCCACCCTTGACAATGGTACGCGCGCGTGAGTGGGAAGAGAGTGTTGTGAAAAAACTCTGAGAGAGATTTGCTTGACAATGGTACGCGCGCGTGAGTGGGGAGAGAGGAACCAACCCCTTGTCTGATCCAGTCCCTCAGCGGTACGCGCGCGCA
>JAAZKR010000122.1 GCA_012799725.1 Oligosphaeraceae bacterium
GGCATCTGCATAATCTGTGTAATCTGTGGATTGAGTCTTTCAACTGGGTTGCGGACGATCAGTCCGTGTGTTCCGTAGTTAGAAAATCCTTTTTGGACGCCCTCTAAACAGTCATCAATTTATCACAATCTTTTATCAGTTCGTAGTAATCTGTCAAGCCGGACTGTGTGCAGACTGGGCTTGATTCGGCCTGCCTGAGTTTCAGGCTGCTACTACAGGCGTGCAACTTGCCGCCAGCAGCCAACACTTGCTCGGCCAATTCAGCAACATCGAACCTCGGATCCTGTATTTGCTCTATTTTCACTCCCTCTCCTGAGAGAAATATGCTTACCTTATCACCTTGTTGCAAGCTATACATAGCCAGCCTCAAGGCATTGTAAGCCGCTTCAGCATCATTACGGGTAATGACGATTACCAACTTCATGTTTCTTTTTCCTCTACGCGCCCAAGCTCAGGGCTTGAGCAATTGCAGCCGCGCATATTCTTCCAGCATGTGGAAGTTAGTTTCTTGTTGCTGTGGAAAAGAACTCAGCTCTTTGTTCGGCAGATATCTGCAGTAGTTGTAGCGCGCCAAGAAGATAGTCCAGCCTTGTCCCGGAGCAAAGGTAGCACCGAATTTTTCCAATTCCACTCGTGGTATTGCCATTTCCATGCTCCAGCCTTGGTCTTTATCCTTCCAATTGTTAAGCGTGCCCTGCACTTGGCCGGCCACTTTCATATTGAAAGGATCGCTGGCCAGTAATGGCCCCATCAATGCACCTCTGCCCGGAATGAATAAAGTACTCATCTTTCCTGCTGGAGTAGCATATAGCTCCCAGTAATAAGTATCTGAATCAGGTTTGATAAATACTTCTGCCACATCCCCCATGAGGTAGTGATGTTCGTGGTCCTCCTCGCCATAGGCATGTACATCGGAATCGACAAACTGCGCTCCTACATAGAGATAGTTCTCATCCCAAAGCAATTTGTAATAGCCCGGTTCGTTCAGTTCACGCCCCACTGTAGGCCGCATTGCCAGGGGCAACTTATCAAAATGTGCGCGTCCCAACAATGGGCTGTAAGTCGGCGCATTCTGCCAGGCTGCCTCATCAAGACGACCGTCTATAACAACAGGCGTTGCAGTATAAATGGCCTGTACAACAGGCTTAGAAGCTGACGCCTGCACCCTGCAGCAACGACTGCAACAGGCACCCAAAAAGAGCGACAAGAAAGACACTATCAGACAAAAGCAAACTCGCTTCATGAGAAACTCCATTGAAGACAAAAAACAATACTGCGGCAAAACCTATTTAAGTTATTATGACAAATCGAAAAAGCAACCCAAAATTAAATTTTTCGCAACATGTGAAAATCTGCGCCATCTGCGGATGAACAAATTCGTTAAAAGCACGGACAGTTTATTAGGGCATAACATTGAACCGCCAAGGGCGCAAGAACACCAAGAAGGGAGGTGCTTCTTCTCTGTTTGTGTTGTGGCAAAGTTGTTTTCCAGCAACTACAGTAAGTCTTCGACTTCTATTCTAAAGGCCCAACTCCAGGATACACCATGTCAAGCAAGCAACCTGCCCGTTACGTCCTAACCGCAGACGGTCTGCAAATTTTCGGTTCCGACCGTTATTTCAACCGTGTTCTCTATGGCGGTCACGGCCGTGATCATCTCAAACAGCGCTTTTTCACCTTTGCCGGCGACAGGCCCTTATTCATGGGCGCTTCCACTGATTACGGTAGAAATACCTGGTGCCATCAGGCCAAAAATGGAGTGCTAATGAGTGGACTGGCTCTGACCCCAGGCGTGATGTTGCCCAGTGCAGGAGACAAATACTCCATCTGGTTCCACGATAGCAGTGATGTTCTTACTACTTGGAAACACGGTTATATGGAATATCGCCTAAGCCGGGTATCATCAAAATTCCCCTCCGTAAGTATCAGTATCCAAGCTTATCCCATTATTGAAAGTGATGGTTTTCTCATAAACTATGACATTACAAGCGACCAACGCGTCTACTTCTGCACCGGTTTCGGCGGTCTCACCGAATTTTTTGGCCGCTTTGAATATCAGAGAGCACCCAGGCGCGATTTCAGCTTGGAAGACTGCAAAGATAATCGAGTCGAGATCGGCGACAATATGGCTCGTATCCATGGTCCCAACCAGACTGAAATGCTCATTGGCTGCGATTTCAACGCTGATTTCGTGGCTGACAACGCTGCAGCCATGCTGGAAATGTATCCTTCTCAATTCCTGAAAAACCACGAAGGAGAGAAGCAAGTCGTTAAAATCAGCCATGTTATTGAGGCTGGTGAGCAATTCAGCGGGCGAATTGCCGTCCTGCAAAATAGCGATGCCCAAGAACTGCAACGTTGGTTACAACCGGGAGCCGCAAACCGCATAAAAAGTCAAATCCGGCGTAAGCATGCCGATATCAGCTTTGTCACACCAGATGAAGAACTCGACCGTCTACCGCCGGACTTAACCACGGCTTTGGATGCTTCATGGCACGGTGATACCTTCTATCATGGCGCCCAAGGCTACCATGCCCCCTTCCTGGGCTGGCGCGGCTGGTATGGCCCCAGCCTGCTAGGCTGGAAAAAACGCGTCAGCCGCGCCATACGCAGCCATTTCGCCACCATACACCGCAGCCAAGGCCCGGAAAAAGTATGGTGGGACGGCAGCGACAGACCCGACCTGGACCACGAAGGCACGCAGTACCACCGCCTGCAAAACAGCAGCGGCTACCTGTCAGCATTACTGCATATTGACGATATCTACAATATGCAGGAAGTTGCTGTCGATATGTGCCTGCATTACCTGAATATGAGCGCGGATTGGAGCTTGGCAGAGGAAATCTTCGGACATCTCGAAGAGATTCTGGCTTGGGAAGAACGCATTTTGGATCCAAACGCCGAGGGGCTTTACCAGAACTTCCTGAATACCTGGATATCCGACGGCCACAGCTATAATGGTGCCGGCTGCGCTCAGGCCAGTGCCTATAATTATGCCGCAAATCGCTATACCGCCGCCATTGCCAAAAAACTGGGACGGGACAGTACAGTTTTTCAACAGCGCTGTGAGCGCATTCTAAAAGCGCTGAATGAGCGTCTCTGGCTGGAGGAGGATGGCCTGCTGGCAGAGTCCATCGACCGCATTGGCAATAAATTAGTACACCCCAGCCCTGAGCTTTCCACCATTTACCTGGCCATAGACTGCGAGTGTCTGGACCCCTTCCAAAGCTACCGTCTGCTGAAATTCAGCGAACGTCAGATCAAAAACATTGCCACGCCGCTGCGCCAAGGCCGTTTGGCTTATTCCTCCAATTGGCTGCCGAAAAAGTATTCCACCTGTGGCCTCTTCCCTGCTGAAAACGCCTGTTTAGCCCTGGCCTACTTCCAGGTTGGTCAGAAACAGAAGGGCTGGGAGTTGGTACAGGGCCTGATTGACGCTTATTACCTTAGCCATAACCCCGGCATCATCAGACATGTGCTCAGCGACAGCGGAGGCGTTGACGATGGCGACCTGGACTTCACTGATGTCAGCAGCACCCTGCTCCGGCTGCTCTGTGAAGGACTTTGGGGACTGAGCTTCAGGCTACTGGAAGACGAGCTTTATATCAGTCCGCAATTGCCTGAAAGCTGGAAACAAGCCGAGCTAAAGCTGCCCGACTTGCAGCTGCATTGGAACTGCGATAAATTCGAGGATAAGCTCTGCCTGCGCAGTCAACACGAAGCCTTGAAGATCATTCGCATACCTTTACGCTGGGCCGAGATCGAAGACGTCTGGCTGAACAAAGAGAGCTGTCAATTCCATATAGAACCGGGCATAGGCTGCGCCTTTATGCGTTTGGAAACCAGGCTGAAGGGAGACTTGGAAATCAGGGTTTTCTACGGCAACACCCCACTGCCAGAACTCAAGCAGGAAGAACTGCACAGCTACGCCGGCAATTTAGTGGCACTGGAATGTGATTCTGGCAGAATCCTGGAACTCAAGAGCCCGTTCCAGGAGAAAGCCGGCGCTGCCTCAGAACGGTGCCGACTGCTGCGCCTTTCCGGCAAACCCGGTTGGCATGAGGTCTTCGCGCTGGTTGAACACTGTCAAGCCAAACTCTGGCTGCCCCTTGCAGTGAGGCTTGAAGCTATCGGGAAATCGCTGCCTGCTCCGGCTTATACACAGCAACAGCATATCTGCCTGGAAGAATGCTTTAACAGCAGCCTTAGCACATTGCATCAACAGGAATATCGCTCACCCCGACCGGAAAGCTACTCCATCGGCATGCGCTTGAACGGACGCTATGCCTGGGATTGGAACCAATGCGGGCATAACGCCGTACAAGTCGACGACAGTAGTCTGCGTCAAGCAACCGATGGTGTTTACAAGCTTGCCAGTGGGCTTTCCTTCCTTACCCCAGCACAAGGCGACAATCTGGCCTGCGTTTCCATCTGGGACAACTTCCCCACCAGCATGCGCATACCTCTGCAAGGCCAGGCACGTGCAGTAGCAGTATTTTTCATCTGTACCACCAATGCCATGCAGACAGCGGTAGAAAATGCCCGCCTGGCATTATACTACGCCGACGGGCTCTGCGAGAAACGCTCCTTGGTCTATCCACAAAACTGCGATGACTGGCTCACCGCTGCCCTGCAAAAACAAAACGAACACTTCTATTTCAGTGAATGGAATCACGGCATTGTCCAGATTATACCCTGTGATGAAAAACGCCCCCTCGCTGCCCTGTATGTGGAAGCGGTGGCCAATGAGGTCATACTCGGGGTGCTCGGGGTGACGCTGTTGCAGTGAAACACCACTATGAAGTTGATTTACCGCCCGTTTTCAGTAGACTGCGGGCGGTAGACCAGCCCTGCACTGCAGCCTCGGATATGAAAGAATATTATACGACTCAAATGAGCACACAAACATAAGCCTGGATGCTTAAAGCCCAATGTGAGAGGGAACCTGAAATGAAAACTGTCTCTCTAAGTTAGTGCCCAGGGATGCCACAAAATGAGGCTGCGCGCAAATTCGTCGTCCAAGGCAAGGCGCATCCTCGAAGGCACTACAATTCACAGGCATCGACATTAAAAACCAGGAAAACGCTTTATATTAATGCGGTACTGACTCGAATCAAAGGAGAAACGATGGAAAACGTAGTAATAGTCGGTTCCGGCCCTGCCGGTTATACCGCTGCTATATACTTGGCCAGGGCAGAACTCAAGCCCTTGATCATAGCCGGCGATCTGCCCGGAGGACTGCTCACCCAAACTACGGAAGTAGAAAACTTCCCGGCCTTTCCACAAGGCATACAGGGATTTGAGCTGATGGAAAACATGCGTCAACAAGCAGAGAAATTCGGTGCCAGGCTGCAATTCGGCCTGGTGAAAAGCTTTGATTTCAGTTCCGAAAAAACAAAGCTCCTTGAGCTGGCTGACGGTAGCAAGATCAGCTGCAAGGCCGTGGTTCTGGCTATGGGCGCCAGACCCCGCAGCTTGGGCGCGCCGGGCGAAGAAGAACTCAAAAACAAGGGCGTCTCATACTGCGCCACCTGCGATGGTGCCTTCTTCAAACAGGTGCCTGTCGTAGTGGTAGGCGGTGGCGACTCCGCATTGGAAGAGGCACTCTTTCTCTGCCACTTCGCTTCAGAAGTACACGTGATTCACCGTAGAGATCAGTTCAGAGCCTCGAAAATCATGGCTGAACGCGTGCTGGCAAATGACAAAATCAAGGTGCATTGGGATAGCGTGCTGGCAGAGATACTGGACCCGGCCCAAGGCAAGGTAACTGCCGTGACCCTGCGCAATGTCAAAACCGACAAGCTCAGCCAGCTGCCTTGTGCTGCTGTCTTTATCGCAGTCGGGCATGTACCTAACACCGAAAGCCTGCAAGGCCTGCTGCCGCTGGAAAACGGCTATATCGTCTTGCCTGACGGCGCCAGCAGCAAGACTGCTGTCGCCGGTGTCTTCGCTGCCGGTGACTGTGCTGATCCCAACTATCGCCAAGCTATCACCGCAGCCGGCATGGGCTGTCGAGCCGCCATAGATGCAGAAAGATATCTGCAACTGGCATAATACCAAGCTGACATTCTTGGTGCTGTCAAAGCATGTGGACAGCCCAGTTGGGAAATTCATCTGCTTAATATGCGGATAAAACAAATTTTTTTCGCCGGCAGGCATCCCGAGTCACTTGGGCTGCTCCGGCTTTACATAGCAGAAGCACATAAAAAGGAGTACAATCATGTCCAATGCAATAAGTAACGTAAGCGAAAAAGATTTCGCGACTTTCACCGCCCAAGGCAAAGTCATCATTGACTTTTGGGCCGCCTGGTGCGGTCCCTGCCGCATGCAGGGTCAGATACTGGATCAAGCCGCTTCCGATTTTGCCGCCAATGATATCAAGGTAGGCAAAGTGAATGTGGATGAAGAAGGCGAATTGGCGCGCAAATTTGGCGTCAGCTCCATCCCAACCCTGGTTCTGTTCAAGGATGGCAAGGCCATCAAGACCCTGGTCGGCATGCAGCAGGCTGATGCGTTGATCAAACATTTCGCCTGATTTCATTTCCATGAGCGAAGAACTTTTCGCCCTAAGCCCGTCCGGTTGGCTCCTGGCCTGTTTCTGCGCCTTAGTCGTAGGCATGTCCAAGGCCGGCCTGCCGGGCTTAGGTTCGCTGGCAGTGCCATTGATGGCGATGCTTTTCCCGCCCACTTGGTCCAGCGGAATTTTACTGCCGCTGCTGGTGGCCGGAGATTTCATTGGCGTTTATCATTTCAAACGCCATGCCGATTGGCGTTTGCTGCTGCGTCTTTTGCCCACCGCCTTTTGCGGCATAGTGACGGGCTTCTTTTTGATGCGGCACCTGCTGGCCGGCGACCTTGAACGCGCCAATCACATTGTCAAGGTCTGCATAGGCACGTTGATCCTGATCTTGCTTTTTTTCAACTTGCTCAAGGAAGCCGTATTAAAGTTCGACTTTGACAAGCTTCCCGGGGTCTGGAACTGGACTTTGGTGATTTGCTTCGGCCTGATTGCCGGAATAACCACTCAACTAGCCAATGCCGCCGGCCCCTTTATAAATATCTATCTGCTGTCGATGCGCCTTCCCAAGGATAACTTCGTCGGCACCAGCGCTTGGTACTTCTGCATTTTGAACTGCTGCAAGCTGCCTTTCATGATAGGACTGGGCTCTATCAACCGGCACAGTCTCTGTTTCAACTTGAAATTACTGCCGGCGCTTGTTGTCGGAGCCTTGCTGGCGATCTTCATCAGTGCCAAAATGAATGAGAAACATTTCAGCAGACTGGTCTTTGTGCTTACTTTCTTTGCCGCACTGAAGCTGCTGTTTGCTTAATAAGGAAACCTGCATGCCGGAAGGATCATACCAGGAAACCGTCTGTTGCCCGCATTGCGACCAACATTTCGAAACTGAACTGCTACGCTCCCTGCAACCAGATAGCCCCGCTCTGCGCGCACTGCTGAACTCTACCTTGAATTGCCCGCGCTGCCCACATTGCGGCAAAAGCTTCCGGGTGGAAACCGGGCAGCTCATCTACAAGGATCCGGACACTGCCTTCTTTCTGCTGCAAAGCAGCGCTGAGGACCCCGAAAGCATAGCAAGCCTGGAACAGGAACTCGATAGCCTGGCAAGCGAAATCGCCTGGCAGGAAAACATGCCCAGACCCATGGTAAGGCTGGTGTTCAATCGAGAAGACTTTATCGAAAAAATCTTCTTGCAGCAACGTGGCCTGGATGACCGCCTCGTGGAATATGCCAAATTCCAGCTCTTCCAGAATACAGGCGGAACAAGATTGCTGCCGCAACAACAGAGACTGCTTTTTGACTTTAGCAACAGCGACGATGAAAAAATGCAGTTTATCGTCTTTGATCGCGAAAGCGGCAAAGCGGACGCGTCACTGCATCTGCCCATGCAGGACTTTCGTGACATGCAGCAGGAATTCGCACAAAGCGAAGAGCTGCAAAAGGAACTGGACCTGCTTTTCCCGGGCTGCGTAGTAAATGTGGAAAATGTCTACGAAGCTTGAAAAAGCGCGGCATGGGGGAAAGAGCCAAACAAACATTTGAATCATATATTAAGACAAGAAAACTTTTCATCATGCTTCTTACTTCCTATCATAATCACTCCGACTACAGCGACGGCAAAGCCAGCGTACAGCAAATGTATATGGCCGCAAAACAGTCCGGCCTGCATGAATTCGGCCTCAGCGACCACTGGATCAAGCCGGATGATCCGGACTGCGCTTTCCGTTCCTGGGGCATGTCTTGGAGCCGCTTGGATGAATATGTAGAAGAATGCCTGAAATGGAAAAAAGAGTTGGATGACGAAAATTTCACCATACGCCTGGGCTTGGAAGTAGACCACTTCAGCGCAAACTGGGAAGAAAACATAAAACAACTGCAAAACTATCCTTTTGATTACATCATCGCCGCCGTGCATTTTGTAGGCAGTTTCCCCATAGACCACCGCGCTGCAGATTGGGAAGGAATGAATCAGCATGAAGTCGATACGATGTGGCGGCGCTATTTTGCAAAAGTCAGAGATATCGCTGCTACGCGAGTTTACGATTTCCTGGCACACTTGGACCTGCCTAAAAAATTCAACTTTCATCACAGCGCGGCTCTGACTGATGATATTGAAGAAACCCTGCAAGCTTTAAGTCAGAACGACTTGCCCATAGAACTCAATACCGCCGGCTGGGACAAGGACTGCCGCAGCCCATATCCTGACTTACCGCTGCTCAAACGCTGTTGCGAACTGAAGATACCTTTGCTGATCAATGCTGACGCACATCATCCCGCCCATGTGCAAAATCACTTTGCAGAAGCCCGGGCGCTAGCCAAGGAAGCCGGCTATACACAGCTCTGTCGCTTTGAAAAGCGCCGGCGTATAATGCAACCCCTGCTCTAAAAAGGTGCCAAAAACATGATCAGCGACGAACTGGTGCAAAGAGTGGCCGAGGGTGAATTGCAGGCACTTTGCGAATTGGATGCCAAAGGGATTTTCTGTGCTGATGACGAAAACGCAGAAACTCTGGCTGAACGTGTACGGACTTTGAAAGAAAATCAGCGCAAATTAGACTTGACCCTGCAAGAACAAGGGCATGCTGAAATCGAAGATATCAGCATGCGCAAAGAAGACCGGATACCAACGCAGCTCTTCGAAAAACCCACCGCCATTACCGAGCTGCTCTTCCGCTTCAAGATAGACTGGGTGTCCGGTTTCTTTATCGATCCGGCTTATGGCCTTTTCTTCGGTGGTTGCGCATACTGTATGATTCCGGATTTCTTTGCGCTGTTCATTATCCGACGCAGCTTCAAAGAGAAGGATCGCTGGCTCTTTTATCAGCGTGATGAGCTGCTCGCCCACGAGCTCTGCCATGTCAGCAGGGTAGCCTTGGCATCGGAAATCTACGAAGAAATAATGGCCTATAAGACTGCAACTACTGCATTCAGGCGTTTTTTTGGCGGCATCTTTCGCAGCCCCCGTGATTCCGCCATCTTTCTGATCCTCGTGCTGCTGCTTTTCATTTCACAGCTTTGCCAAACCTTTTTTTGGCCTGGTTTACCGGTTTGGCCGGCTTGGCTGCTCTTGGTTCTTTTCTGTGCCCGGCTTCTACACCGACATTGTGGTGATATGCGCCGCCTGGCTCGAGCCGCCAAACACCTGACAGCCGGTTTCCCCCCTGATAATATCAACGCAGTTCTTTTCCGCTGTAATGACCAAGAAATACGACAGCTGGCCGAACTAAATGAGCGTCAAAACCTGCTTACCTGGCTGCAAAACCGACAAAGCAGCTCCCTGAGATGGCAAGTCATTATGGCAAGATTCAGTCACTAACCAATACCCGTTGAAATAAACAAACCCCGTACAACCAGAGAAGAAGAGACTAGCATGATTGACATTAAAATTCTGCGTGAAAACCCCGAACTGGTCAAGGCTAACGCCAAAAGACGCGGCTGTGATGTGGACATAGACCTACTGGCCGCCGAAGACCAACGCTGCTTGGAGCTCACTCGCGAGGTCGAGGATCTGCGCGCCGAACGTAATCGACTGAGCAAAGAGTGCAAGGACAATCCCGAGGCCAGAGAAGCCGTCAAAGAGCTGAAGATCAGCTTGGGAGAAAAAGAAAAACAATTGGCTGAACTCAAAGCTGCCGTTGCAGCTAAAATGGACTGGCTGCCCAACTTCCTGGCGCCGGACGTGCCCGATGGCGCCGGCGATCAGGACAACGCCGAGCTTTGCCAGAAAGGCAACAAGCCGAAGTTTGACTTCGAACCGCTGGATCACCAGGCACTAGGCGAAAAACTCGGTATTATCGATACAGTACGTGGAGCCAAAGTAGCCCAGTCCGGCTTCTATTATTGGCGTGGTGCCGGTGCGCAACTGACCCAGGCTATGTTCTTCTGGGGGCAGCAGGAACTCATAAAACGCGGCTTCACTCTCTTCCTCTCGCCTTGCATGGCTAAGGAGCAGACCCTCTACGGCACCGGATATCTGCCTTTCTTTGCAGACCAAACCTACTCCATCGTCAACGAAGACTTGGCGCTCATCGGCACCTCGGAGCAGACCCTGGTAGGCTATCATGCTGACGAAGTACTTGAGGCCGAACAACTGCCTTTCTGCTATACCGCCTACACCCCCTGCTTCAGAACTGAGGCAGGCAGCTACGGCAAGGAATCCAGAGGCATCTTCAGAGTGCATCAATTCCACAAGGTGGAACTGATCGTCTTCTGTCTGCCGGAGGAATCGGAGAAGTACCACTTATTCTGCCTGGAATGCGAAGAGGCTTTGTTGCAGCAACTAGGCATACCCTATCGCATCGTAAATGTCTGCGTTGGCGATATGGGCGCGCCGGGCTACAAGAAATATGACATCGAGGCCTGGTATCCGGGATACGGCGGCTATCGCGAGGTAACCTCCAACACCAATCTGACCGAATTCCAATCCAGAAGGCTGAATGTGCGTTTCAAAGACAAGGAAGGACGCCGCGGTTTCGTCCATACCATCTCGGCTACCGGGCTAACCGACCGTGTGGTCTGCGCCATCATGGAAAATTTCCAGCAAAAGGACGGCACTGTCATTGTCCCCGAAGTGCTCAGGCAATATACCGGTTTTGACCGCATCGAACCCTGATGCGACAAGAAAACCAACACATCAAAATCTGGCCTGAATAAAGATTCATCTGTGTAATCTGCGGAAAAAACGAGATAAAGATTCATCTGCGCAATCTGCGGGAAAAAACGCATGCCCCCCGCCTTAAAAATCCATATTCCGTCTCATCAGCGCCACAGCTGTATCTGCTGTGGGCGCTGCTGCCGTCGTTTCCGAGTATTGCTACGTCCTGGCGAAATAGCAGGCTTGGAACAGCTGGACTGGGGGGCGGATAATCCATGCCCTGGGCGTTTCTGGGAAAAATTCGGCGGTTATCCCTATTTCAAGCGCCGTCAAGATGGTGCCTGTGTTTTCCTGGGTGACGACGATCTCTGCTTAATGCATGCTCGTTTCGGTTTTGATGTCAAGGCTCTTACTTGTCGAGGCTATCCCTATAACTTCGTCTCCACTTGGCCCGGCGAGGTCTCGGTGCTGGCACGTCTGGATTGTCCTGCTGCCCTGCGCAACCAAGGCGAACTCATCAGCAAAAACCGGCGATATCTGGAACAGTTGGCCGCCGAACTGCGTTTCGGCGGCGGTTTTACGGAGGCGCAGCTGCAAGGCTTGAAGCGCCCCGCGCTGGAGCTGCTCTGTCAAACCCTGAGGCAAGAATTGCAAGACAACCGGCATCCACCCGCACTGTCAGTCACCTATCTCATGCTTTTGGTACATAAATGGGAAAAACTTGGAGCTAATTTTCTCAACGATCTGCCCACCCTGAAAGAGGTCATGCCCAGCCTGCTGGAAAAATCCCGGACAGAAGCTGAGTCGCAACTGCGGAAACAAGCCGGATTGAGTGCATTCTCCAGGACTTTTTTCAGACAGATGCTCAGTGCCTACATACTACGCGATGAAGAGATGCTCGATACCGGCCTGAAAGCGCGGATCGACAAAGCCTGGCAACTGGGCAGGATTATTTTTGGTGCCGGGAACCTCGCCCGCTTTGGCTATGAACACCCCGACTTTGAACTGGGAAAAAACAGTATCTTCTTGCCGGATAATCAAGAACATCCCCAACCCACCATCTGGGCACCTTGGCGGCGCTTTATGGAACTGCGCCTGGAAACATTGCAATTCTTCGCCTTCGCCTACTATGATGTGCCTTTCTTTGTGGGCCTTAAGGCGCTATTGCTCTGCTATCCCCTAACCTTGGCGTTGGCCCGCATACACGCCGCCTCTCAAAATCGACAAAAGCTTGAGGAAGCCGACCTGCTTTATGCCGTTGCGGCTATAGACCATTGCCATGGGCGCTCACCCAGGCTAAAATTCCGCTTCTGCCGCCAAACTGAGCAATACTTCAGCAGCCATCGCTTCCCCGCACTCATCACAGAATTGGGACAAAGCTAGCAAAAACATTTTTATCATGTATGGTTAGTCAGGGACGGACACGCTCATCGCAAACCATCCCATAAACGGCAAATAAAGAATCTTGGCGTCTTGCCGGTTCAACATATAGTGACCACTCTCCGGTCTTTCATTCCAATTTCCTTCCGTGTCTACCGTTTACTCCCAACTGGGCCTCATAGTTGCCGCCGCCGGTGCCTCCAGGCGCTTCGGCGGCGTCAACAAGCTCTTACAATCACTGCATGGCATGCCTTTATTTTGCCATTGTCTGAAAAATCTGTGCTCTGAAGACGGCCTTGGAAATGTGGTGCTGGTAGTCTCACCGGGCAACGAAGCGCTTTTCAGCCAACTGCTGAAAGAAAACCTGCCGGTGCTGGCCGAAACGGTTCAGGTTATCAGCGGTGGCGAGCTGCGCTCGGACTCGGTGCTGCGCGGCTTGCAGGCCTTAAAACCAGAATGCAGTTATGTCGCCATACAGGACGCTGCCAGGCCTAGAACCAGTGCCGCAATACTGCGACGCTGCTTCGAAACCGCCAAAATATATGGTAGCGGTGTGGCCGCCCATCGCATTACCGACTCGGTAAAAATCGCCGATGAAAATGGCATAGTACGCCAAAGTCTGGATCGAAATCTGCTCTGGGCAACTGAAACACCCCAAGTCTTCCGACGCGAAACATTGCTAAAAGCCTACAAAATATGCAGAAATTTGAAAAAAATCTTCACTGATGAAGCACAATTGCTCGAAGAAGCTGGATTTGGGGTTAAATTAGTAGAAAACAGAGAAGACAATCCTAAGATTACATATCGCCATGACCTGCCCAATATGGAAAGTATTGTGGCGACACCTGAATAGGAAAGACAAGACAGGCAGGATGATGTACACAACTCAGTCCCTCAAAAACTGAAAACTGATAATTTGCAAAGGAGCCTCACCTTGAAAAGCCAACATTTTTTCTCTTTTGTACTAGGCCTATTTTTGGCGCTTCCCATTTTTTTATTCGCTCAGGATGACCAGGCGCAAGCCATTCCTGAGACTTTTTTCAGTGCAGACGGAGTCAGAATCGAAATGGGTTCCTGGTACGCCGAAAACCTGTGGATGCGAGATGCGAAAACCGCCGGAGTACGGCAAAGCCAGACTTGGCGGTTCTTTATGCATGGAATACGCGATCACCGCGCTATGCCCATCGCTTGGCCACAACTTTTTGAAAGTGACAAAGAGGCCGTCACTTGGCTGGATGAGTCACAAACTCTGCAAAATGAGCAGAAACGCAGCAACTTCCCGGTACTCAAACTGGAAAATGACCAAATATTGGTATTTCCTAAGCCAGTGCTGGATTTGCAACAGCTCGCTGCCCTCAGAGGGCGAAAATTGCGCTTTTTCGTCTGGATAAAAGCAGAGGGCTGCGCCGAAGAAGCACAACTTTGGGACGCTGCGCCCACCTTGCATCTAAGCTTGAAGGACGTCTTGGATAATCTTATTGTCAGCGAAAGCAGCCTGTTCAAGACCCGTGGCAGCTTCCCTTGGTTCTGCTATTATATGGAGATTGACATCCCCGTTTTGCTGAATACGACACCACCCAAGGTCGAGGATGGAGAAGCTGGCTTAGACTCTGACTTGACGGCTATTGACTTATTGGCCAGCGTGCTTGATCCCAGCTTGCTGGCTTTGCCCGAGCTGCCCAAAGGCGGCGGCCTGTACCTGGCCATCAGTATGCTGGGCAGCGGCAAGGCCTGGTTCAGCACCCTGAGCTGGGAAATCGCCACGCGCAACAATACGCCAAACCTGGTGGATATCTGCGATCCGGTCAGCGGCAGTCGTGCCCCCAATCCGGATCATGACGAACTGCCCATGCACTTCTTCTTCGGCCTGGAACCCAGCGTACAGTGGGACTTCCTGCTGGGTAATAAGACTTGCCCGGCCCTCAACAGCCTGAACGGCCTGCGTCAATATGTCGCTAAGGCTTCCAAAGATTGGTTCCATATACAGTACGGCCTGGCGATGCTCGGCTATGCTCAAAGCACCGGCACCATCCTTAAACAATGCCCCGAATTCGAAAACGGCTGGCGTGAAAGCCTGCTGCAACAACTGCTGCTATTGCAGAACCCGCAAAATGGACTCTGGGGCAACGGTGATGGCCAGAGCTTGATGCTCACTGCGGCAGTAGCAGGACACGCCTTCAATCCCAGCACATTGCAACGCACTGACATGGAACAGGTACCCACCCCCTGGCTCAGCCTCAACAAAGATGGGATACCACATAAGAGTGCTTTGCTGCAAAGCCTGTTACGCAGCCGACTGCTGGATCCCGACAGCGGGAAGCCCAAAGCATGGAATCGATTTGCATTCCAGTCGGAACAGCTGGGCAGAGAGCTGCGCGATAAGGTCTGTGACCTGGGAGCAAGTGCTGCTGCCACTCGCCTGCTGGCCATGATCGCCTCGCAAAGCAATATCATCAGTGAACAAGAGGCCGCAAGACAGGCCATACGGCAAAGCTGGGAATATTGCGCCGCTAATTTCGTCAACACCGACTATCTTTGGACGCAGACTGATCTCTCACAAACCGTGACTACACCGGCACATATGTTTGCCTTGCTGGAAGCAAGCGCTTGGCTGGAGCCCAAAAAAATGCCTGCGGAAGCTGAAATCCACTTCTTGGCTGACAATTTGGGCGGCGGCGATCTGCGCCTGCGCTGGATAGACCGCAAGGGGCCCTATGCGGCACTGCGCATCTACGCCCTGCCAGATGATCTAGAACCCGAACAGATGAATGAGAGTCATATTTTAGGCATCCTGAATCGCAACCAGCGCAGCCTCTTGACTTCCGACCCGCTCTTTGGCCTGCACGCCATGGCCACCGCAGCTCACAAGCATTGGGGCATCAGCTTGGAAAGTGAAGGAGCTACCTACATGGCGAAAAAATTGGCTGCCTTGCCCAAAGAGCTGATCTTTGCAGACGGGGGTGCTGAGGCTGAGCTTAACTTCAAAATGCCGCAAAGCAGTGAAACCAGCTTCAGGCTTTATTTACGTGGAGTCAGCGCCTATAGTGAATTGAGCCAACCGCAAAGAATATTTGAATAAACCAACTACAGCCCGCATACATAAGTTGTGGACAGGATGGACAGGGTGGGCATGGGCATTCGTAGCGACACCCGCTCCGCCCTGTCCTGCAATGCTGCCAGTTCTGTGGTGGCACATACTTGCGCACAGGCTTTAGACGCCTGCTGTCAACCCGTCAAACCACCAATAGCATCTCCCATGCAGAACTACTCTAAAAGCCTAGTTGGAGAAACAGAAGCAAGGGAGACGCCGCTCTGTAAGCTGTGTTCTTTTGCATCAGTTCAATAAATAGAGGGCATCCAAAAAGGCATAGGCTGGCAGATGGAAAAGCATTTCGAGCTGGGCTTGTCGATAACGCAATCGCTCGGCACCCCGGCATTTACAGCTGTCACAAGACCGCCAATTGATTCGCTGCGCCCGCAATCAGCATCACTCGATGCTGTACACTTCCAGCCATCCCCACCTTTTCCTACGCGCCTCCGTGTCCTTGTAAGATTTTTCTTTTTTTTCAGAGAGTCCCTGTAAAATCATGGCGACTCCTAATCTTGAAATCCGTATCCACCCGTGCAATCTGCGCAATCTGCGGATAAAATACGCCCGGAACTCTTTATGAGTGGGGGCTAAGTAACAACCAACTAACAATGAAAGGAAAAAAACAATGCAAGGTCAATGTTCAAATTGTAACGGCAGATTCGAGATAGTATCTGGCCAGATTGGTCAACAAGCCCAATGCCCACATTGTAAAGCAGAAATAGTGATTCAACCGGTATCAGATGCTGCGCAAAACAATGAAAGCCTTGAAACAGCAATAAGTCCATCAACAATGGGGCAGCAATCCGGACAGGGCGCTGGAAACCTTAAACCCATAGACTATTATGTTAAAGTTCTCAAGAACTATGTTAATTTTTCCGGACGTGCCTCTCGTAGAGAATTTTGGTTTTTTACCCTTTTTAATTTTCTTATATCGCTCATTCTATATATTATAGGCTCTCTAATTGGGGCTGAAACTATAATTCGCAATCTTTATGGTTTAGCTGTCTTTCTGCCTGGATTAGCTGTTAGTATAAGACGTTTGCATGATATAAATAAATCTGGTTGGTGGTATTTGATCATTTTTCTCCCCATTATTGGCGGTATATGGCTTTTGATTTATTTCTGCAGTGCAGGAACAACAGGCCCCAACCAATATGGAGATGACCCATATGGCGTAAGCTCATAAGCAATTAATTACGATTAGGGCAGCTGTCCCATAGTTTCCCTAAAACAAAAAGTGACGTTTCTCGCGTTGTTACTATGAGTCAATAAACAAACAGGAGAAACGTCACAGGCTAAAATATGACACATCGACCGCCGCTTCCTTCACAAAACACCTGCCCGCCTTGCAATCAAGACCCAGCAGCAACTTCAGATTGCGGTCAAGCTTGAACTGGCCTGTCACCATGGGAGGAGGCTCTTGCTGCAATAGTTGATTGGCGGAATGCTCATGTAAAAACATGAGCATTCCAAATCCGCATCTATGCATCTGCTAACGGGATACGCCTAAAATCCTTTTTGCAGACCCCCTTGCAGAAACATACAAAAAGCTTATTGCCGATTTTACTTCACAGCCATCCCATAGACTATGATGTAATGTACAGAGTTGCCGGGCAGGCCAATGGTTCAAAAGTCAAAAAAAACGAATTATCTGCAACATCGTCCTGATTTTGCCATTTTCCCCTTTGCTTGGCGGTGAAAGAAAAAAAGATAACCGCAAAGAACGCAAAGATAACCGCAAAGACGCAAAGGACGCAAAGAACGCAAAGATAACCGCAAAGACGCAAAGGACGCAAAAGA
>JAAZKR010000123.1 GCA_012799725.1 Oligosphaeraceae bacterium
CGGGGCGTAAACGGCCGTCGTACTTTTTACCATAGCAACTCGGGTGACCGAACCCGAAGGCGTGAGGGAACCCGAGGCAGGATCACCACCTAAGATCAGCGCCTGGAAGGCGCCACTTCATGTTGAATTTGCCGTATCGGCCAGAGAGGAAGCCGAGTGAGGCCACCTTGAAAGAGCTTGTATGACAACGATTAAAGAAAAGTTGCCGGCAAATCTTTCATAACAAGAAGAAATCGAGCAATAGCCGCACGGAAAACACTCTGGCTGATGGCCACTAAGCACCAAGCACGCCCATCAATCAATGACCACTGACAAAATGCTTTGGCTGAAGTTATTAGTATTTATCACAAGACTTCACATATTGACCTTTTTTGTAGTTGTCGTTAGCAATACCGGGTTTTCCGAAACAATATAATCGCAGTGCCGCAAGAGCTGTTTTTAATCAAATAGGGTTAAGTTTGAAATGCAAAAAACTGCTCGAAGGCGGCAGGGGATTTTGTGCCCTGATTTTGGTTATATAAACTGGCAAAATATTTTTAAGCGTATAGAACCCAAAATCCAGGACATGATGTTTTGTCGCAGTTACGGAGGTACATCAAGGTTTTATATATTGATTGCTGATTTGACAACTGATAAATGGCGCATTAGATTAGAGCCCGTTGTGGACTTTTCAGCAGAAAGGCGGCCTTTCTATGAGAAATTACAGTAAATACCCAATAGCGGCATCAGCAAAGAGTATGTTTACCTTGCTTGAGTTGCTGATAGTAGTCGGGATCGTCATGATTCTTACGGCATTGGTTTTTCCGTCATTAGGTCGTGCCCGCGAAAAAGCCATGCAGGTTTATTGTCTCAATAACCTCAAACAACTCAGCTCGGCTTCTGTCCTCTATCGTAATGATCACAGGAGATTTCCGCTCGCTGACAAGTATTACATGGATGATTTTACCAAGATATACCCTTATTTGCGAAGCTTGAAAGTGTTTGCCTGCGTGGGTAATCCACAAACGGTGGACAAGCTTCCAAATGTGGAGGCCTTGAACGGCGGAACGGATTATCTTTACTGGCCCGGTGGTGACTTCGAGGATATCGAAAAAAACAACAACACAAACCATGGGCATGGCAACAACATCAATGTGTATGGCAAGTTCGACCCATCCAATCCAAAATTTCGCCGGATTGCCGAAACCAAAATCAAGGACGCGGTTATCTATGACCGCTGCGGCCCGGCGCACTGCGAGACGATAAATATCGTTTATTTGCGGGATACACATGTGCATTTCAAGTGGGATATGTGCGATCTCTGGCTGCTCAATTCCGACAGGGAACTAATGTGGAAAAAAATCAGTTCAACTGACCCGTTTCCTCCCCTCAGCGGAAAATGAAAGCCGTTTTTTAGGATTCCAAAAGGGGTTTCCGCATATTTGTGCGGTGTTGTGCCGATTTTTGTTTCAGTTGTCTTTTAATTGGTCTTCAGTTGTGCAAATTTTCTGCGCTTATCCGACGTTGCTTGCTGACTGTTAGGCAGGCGAGGCTGCTCGTTCACGAGCAGAGCCATTGGAAGGTGTCAGATATTGGAAATATAGTTTTTTATGATTATACTGGTCATCAAAGAAGCAGATGGCGACTGCCCCTGCGCGGATCAGATCAGCAAAGAATATCCGGAAAGCAGTATATTCCGATATAAACAGTATAGCGATCAGGAATTGCTGGAAGCGATCCATGGGCCGGCCTTGATTGTGCTGAATCATAAAATGGCAATTCCGCATGCCAAGCTGCTGCGGACTGCTGCCGGTGAAATGCTGATACGCATTATGGTTATTCTTGAGGAGGGATTCGGCAAGCACGCGGTCAATGTCCGTATTGCTGGTGCAGATATTTGCCTTGCAAAGCCTTTCGACCCCGCGTTGTTGTTGCGTGCCATCGAGGATGAGGGGTCTACTCTGCGGCGTATGGCCGAAGCGATGGCGCTGGTCAAGTCCCAGGCGTGCATCAACCGTAGATACACGCTGACCCAGATGCTTGGGGCAGGGCGACATGCGGTGGTCTTCCTGGCGCAGGATCTCGAGGCAAATACTACGGTCACAATTAAGCTGCTACGCAAGTCCTTGGCCGGCTCCCCAGAATTCATGGAGGAATTCCAAGTCTTGGCGGAAAAATACAAGTTGATAACCGCGCCGTCGATGGCCACTCTTTTAGATTATGGCAGCTGGAATGGCTATGCGTATATGGCGATCAACCTTGGCAAGGCCGAGAATCTCTATGAAGTGATGGCCAGGCGCGAACTCGATCCTTCGGAAATTGCCAAGGTTGGCCTGGCAGTGACCAGGGCGCTGATTGCCATTAAAAAACAGGATGTCCTGCATTTTGACATCAAACCGGAAAATATTCTCTGTTACAAAGACCAATATTATCTGACAGAATTCGGCTCGATGCTCCCTTTCAGCAAGCCGGACAGCACAGGCTATTATTACTGGCCGGACTCCGCCTATACCAGTCCGGAAGGCTTTGTGGACGATGGTGCTTTCACCATTCGCAGTGATGTCTATTCCCTAGGCATGGTTCTTTATGTGCTGGCACGAAGGGAGAATCCATTTGCTGGGCGTCCATGCACCTGGGAGTTAAATCGCCGTGTCACTGAAAATATGATAAATTTTCTAGAGGAGAATCCACTTGAAAACTGTCAACCGCTGGCGATTACCATCGAGGCAATGACTCTAGTTCGCTATGATGCGCGGCCGCGCCTGCGCGATTTGGAAATCATCTTTTACCATCAGTTTATAATAATGGCCGACACACCCGCTGTCGAAATGTCGGGTGGCAGTGCTTTACAAACTAGCAGGGCATCGACGATTTCCAGTGCCGCTTCTGACGGTGAACATGGTCATACTACTCTGGTTTTTACAGGCGCACTGAAACTTGGCGCAAGAAAATACTTATCGAACAATTCCTCCAAGGGAGCTGGCTGGTCTATTTTCGGCAATCTTCCATTGAAAAAGCGGATCATGCTGGTTGTTTTGGCTCTAGTTATGCTGGTGTCACTTAGTTGTGGCGGGTACTGGTTAGGGGGGCGCAGCGTTATCCGCACATACTACGAACAGGGCCCATTGCAGATGTTTTCCTGCTATAACGGACATACAAAAGCGTTGCGGACGCTTAATTTCCGCGATATACGCTGCCCGGAATGCGGAGATGAAACTTCACCATCCTATACTTGCAACAGGTGCGGTGAAATTTTTGGCCTGACGCTCTGGCCACGCCGTAATATGACGGACGAAGAAAGCGCTGAATTCGAGGAAAGACAAATGCGCTGCCCGTTTTGCAAGTCTACAGATATTGTCCCGACTCCACTGCCAGCCCAAGAGGGCGGTTCTCGGAAAACTCCCTGATCAGGAAGGTCGCGGCACTTTTAATATTTCTACACAGCCGTTCCGTAGATTCCAGATCGCGGTTCCCAAAAACAGCTAATCCCGTCCCAAAGTATTCAGTCGGCATTTTATCCGCAGCTGTTACGCAGATTTTCAGGCCAAGGAGTCGAATGGCGGCTCTACTTAGAGGGTGTCCAAAAAGGATTTTCTAACCACGGAACACTTGGGTTGGACTAAGGTCCACAACCCAGTTGAAAGACTCAATCCACAGATTACACAGATTATGCAGATGCCGCAGATTTTTTAGGGCTTACTTTGAAAATGCGCTCCTAAGAAAAGAAATCTGCGCCCTAAAAAATCTGCGCCAATCTGAGTGAATCTGCGGATAAAATAAAAGTCTTTCTGAAAAAACAAGAAGTCTAGTGATAGTACGGAAATTTTACATGGGTTGCTGCTCTGGCGGATGAGACTGCCTGCGTCATGGCATATTGTTTTCAGGCGCTGTTTGGAATTCGACCAGGTTGCTTGAGCCACATAGGTCGTTGAAGCGGGACTCTTCATCGTATGCGGATAAAAAACACTGATAAACGCCTTTTGGCAATTCAGCCCGGACGGAATTTTTGCCGACTTGTGCAGGAATGCTTTTCCAAAGACGTTTATGAGCGATTTTTTCAGCGGCATCTTCGGTATAGCAGAGGATGGCATGGGTAATACCCTTGCCTTGTGACAGGATGTCCGCATGGATCGAGTTCCCCTCGATTTTGGCTTTGGAGAGTTTCGGCAGGCCGGTGCCACCCTTAAGAAAATACTCTGCCATACGGAAACAGGATGGGAATTCAAAACCTATATGCGAATGCGGCAGACGGATAACCAGTGATTGATTTTCCAATTTGGCGCATTCGTCAAAGCCGGCTTGTAGAGTAGCTGGAGTCGCATTCTGATCATTGGTGCCTGCAACCCAGTAAAGCGGTATTTGGGCGGCATGATGAAAGCGCCCATTGATAAAATCTGTGCTGTCTTTTTTGACATCCCCGCAATAAATCTCTATGCCACCCTTGAAACGCGGATCAACCGCAGCGACCATAGCGCCATACCAGCTGCCCCAGGACAAGCCGACAAAGATTGTCTTTTTCGGATTCACATTTTCCAGAGTGCGCAACAGAGAATGCGCCAGTACCATATTGGCTATATTAACTTCATGGTTTTGACGCTTGCCACCTTCAAGCGCAGCACGCGCGACATTAGTCTCCGTAGGCTTTTCAGGGCCGGTCAGGGGTCTTTGGTTATACCAGTCCAACGCCATCACCACATAACCTTGTTTCAGCCAAAGTTCGATGTACTGCGGGAAAGCGGTTCCGCCCCCGCCATGAATCAGCAGTACTGCTGGGTATCCACCTGCCGGCATGGCCGCTTCAGGATATCCGTAATAGGCAAAAAACTCCGCCGCTTGTCCATTCACGGGAGCGCCCTGTATCAGCAGATCTCGTAAACCTTCGTATTTGCTGTCGGCATAGGGTGATTCCCTAAATAGCGGCACTTTTGACAATTCCGCATAATCCCAGTATTTTTCCGGTGCTTCACGAAATTCATGTTCGTTGCTTAAACCGCTACTAGTACAGATAACTCCCATAATACACCCCACAATCAATAGTTTTTTTAACATTGAACAATCTCTCTCCGACAACGATGGTGTCGACAGTTGAAATGCTTGTGCAAGGTCAAGATACTATAAACGAACAATTCTGCTCTGCCATGAGAATTCACACTCCAGACCCCGAAAATTGCCCTAACAGGGTATCCTCCGGAGGCTTGGCAGCTAAATAGCTATTCGACTGGCCCTGGTCTCTACCTCGCTTTTTTCACATACTGCTCAAGTTTCGAGCGCTGCGGCTCACACGCCACCCGGATGAAAGCTCAGCAGGAAAGCTGTAGCGTTTCAGAATATCAGGCGTTGAAGCCTGGAACTTAGTCAGTCAAGAGCGACAGGCAATGGTGCAGATGCGCGGATTTTGTTTGTTCCTTAATGCAACGCTGTCTCAATCCAGATATTGCTAAATATTAAAAGGTTATTCTTGTTTTAAAAGGTAGTTAAGTGAAAAAACAAAAAATACTATGACTACTTGACTTTTGTTTTTTTAGTGTTAGTTTATCTACAAATTTAATATTTTAAAACATTTTAAACAGTTTAAAAAGGGGTTAAAAGGGATGGCAAAAAACATTATGAGCAAAGCCCTCTCCCATCAGTCAACAGTATATCAAATTTTGCGCGAGCGTGTGCTGGATGGCGTGTACGGAGAAGATGGCAAGTTGCCTTCTTTGCGAGAACTCGCACAAGAATTTAAGATATCTCCGTGCACAGTCCGTCTTGCCTTGCTTCGTCTTGAGCAGGATGAATTGCTAAAAGCGCAGAATGGTGTGGGGTACTTTATTCGTTCTCGAAAACCTGTACAGCGGATTTTATTATTGGAAAGTGCTATACAAGAGCATTTGTTTTCTCGTTTTTTTCAAGCAATCCAGGCAAAAGTTGCTGCTGAACCCTCGATCTTGTTACAGGTCGAATCATTGGATTGTTGTTATCAGCCAGAGGGTGCGGACCCATCATCTGTATTGGCGAAATTTGATTTTATTCTTGCCAATGGACTTGATGCTTGTTTTTTTGATGGTGAAAAAGTTTGGGGCATCACTCCTGAACAGTTCAAAGCCTATGCTTCAAAGACACGGATGTTTTATTATATGAGCGGTTATCCTGCCTTTTTGCAGACTGGGATACCAGGCGTATCCGTTGATTGGCACATTGCAGGGTATATGGTGGCACATCATCTGCTGGAAATCGGTTGTCGGAACATTCTTTGCGAATTTACTCCTGATACTGCATTTCGCCAAGGGGTAAAGGATGCCTTGGAAGTATCTAATCATAATGTGAAGCTGCATTTCACAGACCCGCGGACCTCGCTGACAAACTCTGAAGCCGGCGCGCTTTTCCGTACTAAGCAAATTGAAGGTTATATCACCTGCAGTGATTCTTTGGTGATACAGCACCTGGATTTTTTTAAGGAATGCGGTTACACCCTCGAAGGTGATCTAGCGACGGTAGGCTGCTACAACACACCCTGGGCAACGGAGTTCGGCTTTCAGCTGACTTCACTTGACATAAAGCCAGAAGAACAAATAGAATTGGTCTGGCAAATGTTTACGGATAAATATTTGCCAAGCCAGATTACATTGCCGCCTGCCCTTGTAAAGCGTGCATCAACGCAAAATTTCAAGCTGCGTAATTAATTTTGAACTGTTTTTTCTAAACACGACAACCAAGCCAAAAGGAAGGAAGAAACATGAAGCTCAAGTCATTTACACTCATTGAGTTGCTTGTTGTTATTGCTATTATTGCAATTTTGGCCGCCATGCTGTTGCCGGCGTTAAGCAAGGCCAGAGCAAAGGCAGGTGCTGTCACCTGCATCAGTAATCTGAAACAGGTGGGGCTTTCTGGACATCTCTATGCCGACGACAACGATGATTTTCTGCCGGCTGGTCCGGCCAACTCAACTGTATACTATTACAGTCCTTGGGCTTTGCTGATACATACCAAGTCTTTAGCCAAGAATGTAGCTTTTTGTCCTTCCGACAATTATCTCCGTGATTTTTACGATTGGAATCAAGCAATGGTTACGGGGTCCAAGGCAAAGTTTGATTATGGCAAAATCTCCTATGCTTGGGAACGCATGGCCGGTTATATTGCCGATATCGGCACCGTATACTACAAGCCAATTAAGGTCAGTAATATTAATAACGCTTCCAATAAACCGATGGTCATGTGCGTAGGTGGGGCTAAGAGTTGGAGAGCATTAGGCGTTGTCAATAACTGTTTGGGGACAGAAATGCTTCACAATGTATTTACCTACAACGAGAACAGTTTGAATTCGAGAATGTGACACCACAATTACAGACTTCAGTTTGCCGGTGCCGATGGCAGCGCCAGAAACATAGGTCCAATCCTTGTAGCTGGTAGCTACGCGATGTACAGCGCGGCTTTCGGCGTTGAGTATCTGATAAGGCAATAATAGCGGATAGAAATGAGCGTAAGGAGCTTCAGCCCTGAAAAAAGCAATCAAAGCAGAGGTTTAGTCTTAATGGCTTTATTTTCAGATAGTTGCAAGACTTGTGCTGTTCACCCTGATGAAGTGGCGCCTTCCAGGCGCTGCCTCGGGTTCCCTCACCCTGCGGGTTCGGTCACCCGAGGTTACGCATGGTGCAGCCCTTGTCAGGGCTCAGCCGCCTTTTTGGCTTCAGTCCGCATCGGAAGAAGCTCTGATTATCGGTCAAGAGGAAAAGTCAACTGCTTTTTTTAGGTTAACATATGAGAAAGTCAAGAAGTTTTTTAACGTTTATCATGTTAGTTGCTGTGTCTATTCTCAATGCGGCGCTTCCTAAGGAACAGGGTTTCGTTGAACCAGCATCTATTGCAATCGGAAATAATACGGGTTTCACGCTTGACGGTAAATTTGACTATAGCGAATATAGTGTCAGTACAAACTTAATTTTCTGTCTTGCGGCCTCCAAACGTACCAGTGGCGATGATGGGCGCTGGGCTTTCTCAACATGCGGCGATCAATTCATCGCCGCAGTGCGTACCCCAATAACTGGCTCCTTGAAAGCAAGTTGTGATTATCGTGATGGCGCTATATGGGAAGATGATTGCCACGAGCTGTTTCTGATTGATCCCCAAACTGCCAGCGGCTATCATTTCATCGCCAATTATAAGAATGGCCTCTATGATTCCCGCATTGAAAATGCCAAAGAAAAGCCGGAATGGAATTGCAAAGCTATTCATGTCCGCCAGTTCGTAGAAGAAGGCTTCTGGACTACAGAATTCCAAATGCCCATTGCAGAAATTGCTGATATCGTCAAGTTGCCTGAATTTAGGGCGGCCTTTTATCGCACCAACAGGACTACAGACGGCTTTTGCTCCGTGCAGTACAGAAGAGGCCCATATTTGGATGCTGAAGCATTTACACGCTTACGCCTTGACAGCAAGGCACCTGTTATCAGTGTAGTGACAGATACGGCTGAGTTATGTCAAGGGCGTTTGATGGCAACTTTGACCGCCAAGGGGAAAGGCAAAATTACCTGGTATGTCGGCATAGAGCCACTCGATTTCGGAACAAACGATGCGTTTAATTTTGCAAAAGAAGTCAAGATCGGTGAAGGGAATTTCTCAACAGGCGGGGATAAGGCAATAGTCAAAGCAGAAAAAATTCCTGCGGCCGGGACACTTCGTTATATCATCAAACAGGACAGCAAGACGATTTATGATAGAAGTGTGTCATATAATCTGGCAGATTTTCAGAAACTTAGCATCATCTCAATCAATGCCGATGATACGCGTAAAAACGTTTGTGCCATATTGGCATTGCCTGCTTCTCTAGGGAAAGTAAAGCTTACCAGCGGATTGCGGGACAGTAATGATAAAGTAGTGTCGTCAAGGCAATCAGAGAACGGCGGCATCTTCCAGGTTTCAGTCCCTCTGGAAGGTCTGGCACCTGGCAAATATATCTTTTTCGTTAAAACAGAAAATGGCACAGAAGATACAGTCGATTTTGCGGTGCTTCCCGAAAAACCTGAATGGCTAGGTAATACCCTGGGATTTACAAATGGCAAAGCGCCCGCTCCTTGGACAGACATGGAAATCGTTGGTAATTCTGCAAAAGTCTGGAACCGTGAAATTAACTTTGAAGGGATTCCAGTTAAGATGGTCTCAAAACAAGGCTGTGCCGCCCAGAATATCCGTTTCATTGCCGGACACAAAAAAATGAAGGTAAAGAAATTCGAATGGAAAGAAATCAAGGGTGATGTTACTAAATTTGAATCCGTCATGACTTTCCCGGAAGGGCAAATGCTAGTCAATGGGACATTGGAATTCGATGGGCTTGTCTGGCTAAACTGCACAATCAAACCGAAAAAAAACAAAGTATTACCCGATGTCGCTTTTATGATGGACATCCCAAATTATAATGGCCGCTTTGTCTATACTTCGGAGCATAACAACAGCAATTGCCACCTGCTGAAAAAGACGCAGGCATGGCAGAAGAACCTTTTGACAAACAAGTCGACATTCTGGGTTGGCTCCCCCGATGTTGGTATCAATTTTGTCGCAGACGACCTGAGAGGCTGGAATATTTCCGACTACTCCAAATCTGCACAATTGACTGCCGATAACAACGGACTGCGCATTGTCACAGTGCCGATCTTGGAAGAAAAGTTGAACAAGAAAGATACATCCTATCAAATTGAATTTGCGTTGCAAGTCACTCCTACACGTCCAATGCCCAAAGGGTATAGCACCTTCCAGATCAATGGCGGTTATCCTCATAATATTCGTTGCTTCGAGCCTGATGTTACGACCCTCTTTAATGTGCCTTCCAAGATGCGTGCGAGCTACAAGAACAGACTCCAAATCTGGCATGATGAATACAATGTCAAAAGTGTTCTGCCTTATCTTGCCTTTACCGCATGCTCCCCGTTTACGGACGAGTATCGTTTCTATTCCGAACAATGGCGTTCATGCACCGACCCACGACCGTTGGCAAAGCCAAAGAAGTACATGTATTATCAACAAATTTGCCCCAAGGGAGAAGGCTATGCAGATTGGTATATGTGGGAAATTGATATGATGAACAAAGAAATTCTGCAAGACGGACTCTATTTTGATTTCGGCCAGCCAACTGTTTATCCCTGCAAGAATACGCTCCATGGCTGTGGATGGACTGATAATCACGGCAATGAGCATTCGTCAATGCGCATTAAGGCTGCACGCGAGCTAATGAAACGCATCTTCGTATATATGAAAGAAAAAAATCCCAACGCAATTATTGCGCTGCACAATTCAGGCGGTACAGTTCCTGCTTATGATTGCTTCAGCGATTTCACCTGGAATGGGGAGCAGGCTGCCCTTCTTATGTACCATAACAATGTTAGCTATCGTGGCCTCTTTGATCCGGGACAGTTTACTCTTGAGCAGAACGGGCGCATATGGGGTGTGCCTGCGTTTCATATTCCACAGTTTATCCGAGTGATGCAGATTTGGGATCCGCATCGCTTCGGCAAAGTTGAAGGCGATCCCTACGCAACACTCAGAAATGGTTGGTCGGCCTTGCCAGACACTTCAGAAAGCATCATGCAGTTCATGGGACTTCTCTATGCTGTCGGCGGTGATTGCAGCAATGACTACGGCGTTTTTAACCGCCTTGACGAGATGCGCCAAGTAGAACTTTCCATAGGCTGGACAGATGATACTACATACTATGGCTGGTACGATGAATTCAATCCATTCAAACTGATGAATCCCACAACGAACCAAACCATTGTCTCCTCTTACGAAGCTGAAAAGGGATGGATGATTGTGGCTCTTAATGATACCAGGAAAGATGAAAGTTTCCGCATTACCGTTCCTGGCAATTTGCGCGATAAAACATTCAAAGAGCACATTACACAGCATATAATCCCCGTCACCAAAGACGGCTTGCTTGAAATCAAAGTGCCGGCGTACTGTGCAAGATTTATAATTCTCAAGCTGTAGCAGGCAATGTCAGATAACTGAACCTCCGTGAAGTTGTGCTGGCACTGTTTTGGTTTTCGGGATGATTCATTAAGCCTTGCCAGCACTTCTTCGAGCGGTTTTCCCGGCACGGAGCGCCAAACGTGCCTTCCCCACAGGCAACCTATTGGTATGCATAGGTAAGCAAAAAATGCAAAGGACGCAAAGATAACCGCAAAGGACGCAAAGATAACCGCAAAGGACGCAAAGATAACCGCAAAGATAACCGCAAAGGAC
>JAAZKR010000124.1 GCA_012799725.1 Oligosphaeraceae bacterium
AACAGCGGTCACAAAAAAGCATTGCAGAACTAAATGCACCCCTTTTGTAAAACTAAACGCACAATTTTTACGCACAACGTGCATTTACTTCTGCAAAGGTGCGTTTACTTTTTCAAGTGACGTTTTCTTGAATTTTATGCCTGCTGACACGCCGCAAAAGAAGATGTCCTGGCAATTCAGCAACCTATACGCCATGGCGTTGTTCGTAAAAAAACTGCCCCTGTGGAATATCCGGTTTACCAGCTTAGGACGTCATTGCCTATTTCTTGATAGGCATCAAAAAATAGTTTGTCCTCACGAAACAATATATTTTGTTTGCAAGCAGGTAGGCCCACCATTGGGAACCCGAGCTTGCAAAGCGCGCCATAAAAAAGGCAGCCAAGCTGGCTGCCTTGGGACATTATCATATTTTGTCGATGCTTACTCGCTCGCTTCGCTCACCGGAGCGGCTTCCTGCACTTCCATCGCTGCTTCCATAGGAGCCGCCGGCCCCAAGTCTATCGGCTCTATCGGTGCGACTACTTTGCTTGCCGTCTCTTCGGGCAGCAAAGTTTCCGCGATACTTCTGCCGCCGCGCACTCTGCCGGTCAGGGTTGCCAGCGCTAAAGTAGACCCCATAAATATGACGGCCAACCAGATAGTGATCTTCACGAGTACATTGGCAGCCGAAGCACCGAACATGGTCTCGGTAATACCGCCGCTTACTGCACCGAGACCGCCACCGCTCTTGTTGTTTTGCAACATGATAACTACAATCATGAGCAAACCTGACGATATGGCTAAAAACGTGAGCAAAACTGAAAAGAAGGTCAGCATCGCGAATAACTCCAAAACAAACACAGCAAAAGTAAAAATAAGGCAAGCAGTGAATATATACCGCCAAGCAGGAAGTTGCAAGTCGATTGCACCCTAAGAAAAAAACTTGTACCTGGAAAAGTTAAACGCACGCTTTTTGTGCATTTAATTCTGCAAAGGTGCGTCTACTTTTTCAAGTGACGCAAGAAAAAAACTTAACTGGAAAAGTAAATGCCAATAACAAAGAATCTGCGACTATCTGCGCAATCTGCGGATAAAAATGGGTTGTGGGCATCATCACCCTCCCTAAGTTTTTTTCGTCCCTTTCGATTCAGGCTTCGACTTGCTTGGAAAACCCCCGTTCGATCCGGGTATATAAATACACTCCTGAAATCAGCAACAGGGTGATCAGGGATTCAAAAAACCACATTCTAGCGGCAAGAGTACCAAATTCCCGAGCGGTCAGTTTCCAGGATTGAAATACACTGCAGCCGAACAGCAACAAGAAACAGGTACCCACCAGGAAAAGGATGCCATGGTGAGGAATGCCGTTACGGGGAGGCAAACCTTTGTTAATTAGTTCAATATCACGAAGAATTCCTTTACGGATAAAAAACCAAACAACTCCAATAGCCAAGGCTACCGGAAAAGCCAGAATAAGATAGGCATGACCCAGAGCGGGTATCTGTTTCATCCCGGCATATAGCGACATGCATACTGCGCCAATTATCGGGCCGGCAACCACAAGATCGAACAAAATCAAGGCTTGCTTAACCAAGCGAGCGGAGGGAGATTTGATTGGAGTGACCACCATAGGCTCGAATTTTCCCGCCAGCCACGGAGCAGGCGCCTTGTAGCCGGAAAAGCCTCCTAATTTCAGCCATTCACGATACATGCGAATATAAAAATAGGCGCCCAGCACTTGCCAGCACCATGTCCATATGAACGTATAACGATATGCAAAATCCCCGAGTTGGCAATTATATTTCAGAAAATCAATCAGCACACCAACTAGAAAGCTGAACAGAAGTACAGTCAGGCTTCGCAACATGGCTTGTGCTCCACAGAGCTGCCCAAAACGGGATTTGGGAAAAATACGCATCAGCATCGGCATACTGGAGATTCCCCAAAATGAAGTGAAGATCATCGATGCAAGGGCGGTGAACAATGAAATCCACCAGATGATTTGCGCAGGAGGCGAAAAAAAGAACCACTTGATATGGACTGCTGCAAGAACAGATATGAAAATGGAGCCTACGGCATAGAACCGCACTGGGTGCCAACGATCGATAAAGGTGGTTCCAACGGCAACCACAACCAGAGTCCAACAGGTTGCGCAGATACCTGCATAGCCATTTAGATTGCCAATCATCTCGAGGTTCATTCCGAGATTCTGCGAGCGGAAAACGGCAAAAATGCCAACCACACCGGCAATAGCCATGGCCGCCACCGATAGATAGGCATACCAATAAAAAGGATGGGAGAAGCTTTCCTTGAGAAAGGCCACCAATCCGGCCTCCTTCTTCTTTGCAACGGTCGTAGGAGGCGGGAAACGGGGTTCTTCGAGCAGAAAACACATCAGGCCGAGTCCAACTGCATAGATGACGGTAGTCAAAATCAGCAATGAGGTATAATGGGTCAGTCCATGCTTGAAAATAAAGAAATTAAAACAAGCACTGGCACACTGACAGACAACATTGACGGCGCCAACAAAACGAGCCAGAAACTGGGCAGGTATCGTATCATTATAGATATAGTAAATCACCGAACCGACATACATCAGGAAGAACTGATAGATGACCATGATCAGTGCGATCAGGATGATCGCCATCGTGGTAGGCGCGATGACCACCCATTTCTCCAAGAACGCACTGAGAAAGCTTGCTTCCTTGTCGACAAAGGCGAAAAGCAGCCAAGATGCACAAAACATCGGCATCGTATAGAGGATAAACGGAACTCTTCGTCCCCATCGTTTAGAGCGGTAGCGGTCACTCTGATAACTAACCATTGGACAGATGGTGATATTGAAGACCTGCCCGATCGTAGTCATAATAAAAGCAATGGTTTTGCTGTTGGCTCCCAGAGCATCGAGCTTAAGGGGCATGATCGAGGGCACGAAAGCCAAAGCCAGCGTATAACAGAAAAAGCCCAGCAGGATAAGAAAACTAGTCCACAATAATTGCGGCAGGGTATAGGTCAGCCCCTCACAGGTATAGCGTTTTTCGAGCCACTTCTTTCCTGCGTTGTCAGGCAAAACTGGTGTTTCCATACGGACAAAAACCTTTACTGTTAAAAAGACCTCGGCATGATTGCCATGTTCTGTTTGGCATTGGCTTGCTGTAGAAACGTTCCGGCAAAGGGAAATATTGATAGGTGCCCGAACAGCAGAAAAAAGAATCGATAAAAAGGCAATACAGTAAATATAACCCTGAATCTGTGAAGTAGACGCGACTGTCTATTTTAAACGAATTCAAAGGCACCCTGATTTGGGAAATTGACGATTGTTTCACCAACTGCATTGCATTGTTTCAAAAACATGCCCCTATGAACTCATCTGGCCTTTCATTACTGAATGATCCGCCAGATAAGGAATTTCATACTTTGAACTTTTGCATTCAAAGCCCATGGAACAAATATGAATTATCATTAGTTCGAGGGCGTCCAAAAAGGATCCGCGCCTATCTTATCCGCAGATTATGCAGATGGACGCCGATTTCCAGGGTTAGGAATTGCAGGGTTTTGTAGGATTTCCCATGTTTCTGCATGATTTCTTATGTTTTTTCTTGGAATTTCGTTTTTTTGGCACTA
>JAAZKR010000125.1 GCA_012799725.1 Oligosphaeraceae bacterium
CGCCAAGCTTCTTTTTCATCCCCTTTTCTTTTGCGTTCTTTTGCGTTCTTTGCGGTTATTTTTTTCTTTCACCGCCAAGGCCGCCAAGCTTCTTTTTCATCCCCTTTTCTTTTGCGTTCTTTTGCGTTCTTTGCGTTCTTTGCGGTTATTTTTTTCTTTCACCGCCAAGGCCGCCAAGCTTCTTTTTCATCCCCTTTTCTTTTGCGTTCTTTTGCGGTTAATCTGCATCATCTGCGGACAGACCCTCGCCCACCTGGGGGGATGCATCCATTTTGGTGTTTTTCGCCTTGGCAGTCATAGCTTTGGCAGTTATCTACCTGCAAGGTTTCGGCGCTGAGGTTGAGTATATGCATATTGTGGCTGCACTGCTGTAGTATTTTAGGCAGGCTATTGGCGCAATTGACAAAGAATATGCTTTGTTTTTGCAGGGTCACAGAAACATAAAGCAGCTGCGACTGATAGTATCTTATCTGCCATTTGCCTTTTTGGAACAGTTCGAGATGTTCTTGGTAAAAGTTCAGCCAGTGGCTGATGATTGCGATTTCGCGAGGACTGATGCCACTTAGTTGCATGGATAACATGGGCACACCAACCAATGAAGCAATCATGTGACGGGAAATATTCACGTCGCTCTCAGCCGGATGCCAGTAAACCGGGTCAGCATGAATAGGAATATGATCACCCATGCTAAGGCGTATTTGCGCCAGGCGCAGCAGATTGTCCAGAAAGTCAAACGGTACATCGCCGGCGCGAAACTGCGTGGCATGGGGCAGCATGGCCAGGTTGGTGTAGCCTTGGCGGAATTCAATGAGCGCCTCGGGACGCAACGCGCGAATGCGACTGCTCATGTTGGCGATGAAATCCAGGGTTGCCCTGCCTCTGGGCTCGGAAATATCGGGCCAGTACTGATCTAAAAAGTCGATTTTAAGGCCGTCAATGGGATAGATTTCCAGTAAACGCACAATTTTATTCAGCACTTTTTCAGCGACTTCTTTTTCTTTCACGTTAAGCAGATGATAGCCTTCGTGATATGTGGTACTGCATGCCTGCTTGATCTCTTGATAGAGCTGGCTGCGTGCTCCGATAAGGAATGGTGACACCCAGAGCAGGTAATTCAGACCCATGGCTCGTACTCGTTGCACGTGGTTTTCAAAATCTGGGAATTTGCTCTTGGAAACTTCCCAGTCGCCGATATGCTCGTACCAGTCTGTAAGGGCTTGCGGTGTAACCCGCTTCATGACGTCAAAGCACCAGCCGTCATCAATGATCAGGGTGCCAAAACCGAGCTTGGCAGCCAAAGCGGCATTTTCTTCCACCCAGTCTTGCGTAACGCTTGCATGTACAGCGTACCAAGTGCAGTAGACGGCCTGCCATGCCCCGGCAGGAAATTTTGGCAGGGCTATATTGAGCTGTTGGCGGTACTGTGTCAGGCATTCAGTCCAAAGGAGTTTGCGCCTGTCAACGAGCAGCTCGAAACTGCCGCTTTGCGGCGTCACACATATGCTGATGCATAAGTCATAGGTGCCGCGTTCTTGGTTCATGAAGGCTCGTATCCGGCAGTCGTCATACAGATTGCTTACAGCTACGCTGCAACGGTTTTCTTGCTCCAGGTTGAAAAAACTTAAAAAAGGGAAGTAACGTTGTGCAGCAGAATTGCATTCAATGCGCCAATGCAACTTGCTTGAAGGCACGCGGCATTCCGGCATCCAATAGGATTGCATATCTAAAATGGGGATGCTGAAACGAATTTCAAACAGACCTGCCTGGGTCGGAGCGGGAATCGGCAGCCTTAACAGCTCAGAGCTCTCTTCGTGGCTGTGAGTAAACTGTTCGTTGAAGTAAAAGTCAATTTTCATTGTTTGTTTCCAATCCGGTTTTAGAATGTAGACAGGCGCCGGGTTCTATCTGCGCCAATAAATTTATGGTTTCCCCAGGTTGCGCTGCAGGCCTTTATGGAGCCGGTTTTGCACCTGATGTAAAGATAACAGGAGGGTAAGGATGGCCGCAAAACACCAAAAAATACTCGAGATCAGCATCCTGGAACTGCAAGTAGACTCTTATCGGGGCAAGGCTGAAAGCAACCATGTCATGAGTGCCACCTTGCTTTATCCTCGTCCCGCAATCGCCATGAAAAAATGCGAGAAGCAGGTCAACTTGCAGGACGGCGTTTTTGACTGGCGTCAGGAAAGCTGGTGCAAGCGTATCATGTTCAAGGAAGTATGCGACTTTCGCTTTGGCCTGGAAATCAGCTTGAGCGAGGCCATGAGCAAGAGTGAAATGGCCGAATTCGCGCGTTTTATGGCCGGCAGAGCCATGCGCTTGGGTGCCAATGAGCTTGACGATATCATCCCGGCAGGCGATCTGGTCGTCTTGCCGCTGCATTACTATAGCCAAAATCTGCTGAAAAACAAGGCAATGGACATTATTATACTGGGCGACTTGGACTTGGAAATCGCCCAGTTTGAAGGACATGAAAGCTTGCAATTGGAGATACCGCTTTACTCCGAACGCAAGCTGGTCAAGCGTCAACGCGTAGGAGGGCGTAAGGGGCCGGTGAGGTATAGCAGCAAAACGCTGCTGGAAAAAGGCGCGCGAGATGGCGTAGCCAGCGTGCTTATCAATGTGCTCTGAAAGTCGTAGACAGGATAGGGAGGTTTGCTTTTCCCAACTTGCCTAAAAACATCTTTCTAATAATGACTATCATCAGTGCCAGCAGGCGTACCGATATTCCAGCATTCTTTTCAGACTGGTTGTTCAAGCGGTTAGAGGAAAGATATGTCTTGGTTCGTAACCGCTATAATCCCAGTCAGGTCAGCAAGATCCGCTTGACTTGCGATCTGGTCGATTGCTTGGTGTTTTGGACCAAAAACCCAAAGCCAATGCTGGAACGGCACGGAGACCAATTGCGTAATCTGCCGTTTCCATTCTATTTCCAGTTCACCATCACCCCATACGGAAACGATATTGAACCGGGCGTGCCGGATATTGATGAGATGATGAAGGTATTCATTGCGCTGTCACGAGAATTTGGCAAGCGCAAAATGGTTTGGCGATACGACCCGATTCTGCTGACGGATACTATTGACATGGATTGGCATATTTGCCGATTTGCGGAAATGGCCGGGCAACTGGGAGCATACGCCGACCAATGTATTATCAGTTTTATCGACTTTTATAGAAAAATAGAACCTGCTGCCCGGAGAATTCGTTGTCGCAAAATATCATCAGAGGAAGTGAAGTTCATAGCCAGGGAATTTGCGGCTATTGCTGCGTCTCATGATCTGCACTTGGCGACTTGTGCGGAAGTTATAGATTTGTCAGAGTTCGGCATAGGACGGGCCAGCTGCATCGATGCCGGACGCATTGGGGATATTTGTGGGGGAACTTGTAAGAGCGGAAAGGACAAGAGCCAACGCAAGGAATGCGGTTGTGTGGAGAGTATCGATATAGGGGCATACAGCACTTGTCAACATGGCTGCCTGTATTGTTATGCCAATCATAATCAGGCGGAAGTTGGTGTCAATATACAAGCCAATTGCGCTGATTCGCCGATGCTCTGCGACTATGTCCGGCCAGAAGACAAAATCACGCTTCGCCTAATGAAACGAAGTATAGATAGTTCATCGAAATTATTCCCTAATAGCTAATTTCTGCCCCGAAAGGCGTCTGATAATACCTGGCTTAGCGACACTTCACCGTCAAGACTCTTTGTTCATCCCCTTCTCTTGGCGCTCTTTGTGTGCTTGGCGGCAGTTCTTTTTCATTTCACCGCCAGGTCGCCAAGGCCGCCAAGGCCGTCAAGCCTCTTTTTTACCTCTTGCTTGGTGGTTATTTTATATCCGGATCGGAGTTTGTTTGCAACTTTGAAGAACACGATATGTTTAGAAGTCGCTGTTTTCAAGCGAAATAAAAAGCCAGTGAGCCTTATATTTTTTGCACCAGCACTGCCATGGCTCCTACTTTCAGCACTTGGATTTCAGCGCCTTTTTCTATATATTCCCCTTGGCTCATAACATCAACCCGTTTGCCATTGATACGCGCTATGCCTGAAGGATGCAGTGCTGTCAGGCAGACGCCACGCTGGCCGGGCAAAAGTTTGTTTTCGGCATCCTCGGTCGCCGGCATACTTGCGCCTGCCGTCAATCCATCCTGTAATACCATGCGCCTATAAATCGGCAAAGCAGGAAAATATTTAGCAATAAGCCAGACTCCCAGCCCCACTATCAATATGGTGACAAACAACGATAGCAAGGCCGATTGCAAATATCCCGTGTATGAGATAGGCGGCACACCGGCTAAAGGCAACACTTTTGGCATTTTCGGTATGACCGCCATGCCTGCACCGGCAATAATACAGAGTATGCCGGCTGTGCCGGTAAGGCCAAAGCCAGGAATAAGAAATATTTCCACCGCCAACAATATGGTGCCCAGCAAGACAAGTGCGAATTCCTCTAATCCTGCCAACCCGGCTATGTAATGTCCGAAGAAATAGAGACATAGCAAGGCTATGCCGGAAAAACCGAGAACTCCAAAGCCTGGCGTCTTGAACTCTATCCACAAACCCAGCACTCCCAGCGCCAGAAGCAATGGCCCCAGCGCCGTGATCCAGCGTGCCAGTCGGTCAGCCTTCTCCTCGCTGAAGTACCGTACCTTGCAGTCATCCAGTCCGAGTTTCAGCAGCATCTCGTCTACATTCTGGGCCAAGCCGGCGGCCAGCAAAGGCCGTCCATCCTGTTCCGAGAGACTGGCAGCGTCCTTTGCGGTCAGATTAAGCAGGTGCCCTCGAGCGCAGAGCAGCCTGTCGCCGTCCATCAAGTCCGGGTGTTGCGGATCCACCATTGCAATAGCCAGTTCTTCACGGTGGTTGTTTTCCTGCGCCAATCCTTGTACTATGGCGCGTACCACCGAGAGTATCTTCTCTTTGACATCTGCTGGCAATTCCTGTATGCCGCCGCCCAATGGTGAGATACTGATAGGCATGGCACTGCCTATGATGCCGGACTCTGCCATATAAATAGCCTGTGTACTCAAAGCCAGCAGTGCGCCGGCGCTTAAAGCATCTTTTTTCACGAATGCATATACTTCACAACCATCTTTACGGGCAGCGCGCAAGCGGTCAACAAGCTCCCGAGTCTCCTGCAATCCGCCTCCGGGCGTATCCAGCTCTATGATCAAGGCTTTGGGGCGCAACGAATGCAATTCACGGAATGCTCTGCGCAGCACCGTTAGCAGGCCTTTGTCTATGGGGCCATGTATAGGCAGCACAAAAACCGTATCAGCGGTTTCTTGTGTTGATGATTGCGCCAACAAAATGCCTGAAAACAAGAATGCCAGAGCCAAAATCATCTGCCGGAAAAATTTCGTGCGCATTTCTCAACTCCTTTTTTGCTAACTGCATAACGCACGGCGAGCTGTTTTTGTTTGCATACCGGTTGGCAAAGCGATACGGCGCCTGCAAACTTCATACCAAGCTCACAAAAATCCATAATTCATAATTGTTGCTTGTAATTTTACAGCTTGATATTACTTTTTCATGAGGCGCAAGAAGCCATTGTTTGCGTTGATTTTCAATCGCCAACATAGGAGAGGCACTTATGAAAGAGAAAGCACCGGTTAAAGGACTGTGGCTACATCGTTTTGCGGTCAATGCGTTCACTGTTTTTCTCATTCTGCTATTTTATTGGTCCATGAATTTCTTTTTGCAGGATATACGGGCTATACCCGGGCCTGATGTTAATAAACTCGAGCAAGAGCTTATGGGGCAGCCCTTGGCGCAAAAGCTATCCGGTGTCAAACGCGACATAGACGATATAGACTTTCAGATGAAAACCCTGCGTGAGCGCCAAGCCACGCTGCACAAGAGCTCCACTGACCTGTTACGTGTTCTGGAACTCAAAAAGGTTGATACATCGCGTTTACAGCTTCTGCGAGACAGCAGTGATCCGCATATCATCAAAGCCTATCAAGAGTTTCTCGAAATTCAAGAAAAAATTCAGCAATGCAACCGGCAGCTGGAAAGCTATGCCGAGCAAAACTACAATCTGAAGCGCGAGGCCAGGGAGCTGGAGCAAGAGCTTGAGCCGCAAAAAGAAGAGCTGGCTCAAACAGTGAAGCATCTGCAAAAGCGTCACCGCTTGCGCATTGCCTTTTACCAGTTTCTTTTGGTGCTTCCCCTATTGGGCCTCTCGCTTTATTTTCTGATCAACAAGCGCCAAAGCAAATATAGCCGCATTTTTTGGGCGTCAGCCATTGCCACCCTGGCCAAGACCGCTGTGCTCATGCACGAATACTTCCCCACGCGCTACTCCAAGTATGTGTTCATGGTCGCCATGATCTTGATTGTAGCTAAGTTGCTGATATACTTCATGCAACAGATAAGCAACCCCAAAACCAGTGCCCTGATCAAGCAATTCCGCCAGGCATACGAAGTATTCCTTTGTCCGATTTGCGAATATCCCATACGCACCGGTCCAAGAAAATACATGTACTGGAACCGCAGCAGCATCAGAAAACACCTGGTTTTCAGTCAACCCGGCGAGCAAGAAGAAGCCTATGTTTGCCCCTGCTGCGGTAGTAACATCTTCCAAAAATGCCAAAACTGCGGCAATGTCAGAGCCTCAATGCTGCCGCATTGCAGACACTGCGGCGATGAAATCGACTTGACAACGACAACTGCTGACTTGAACACAAATGAGCAGCAAACAAAAATAGAAAACGCAAAAAATGGCGAAGCTTAAGTTTCCACCATAATACGTTTTCCGATAAATATGCTATATTATACAGCAGTTCGTTATACGACTCAATAAAGAGATTTATTGGGGGCGAAATGGTTTCGACTGTTTAGGTAGAACCCAGGTTGCATGCGGAGGATGATCGTTGGCCTCCTTAATCATCGGTCAAAAAAGTAACTGCGAACAACGAACTCGCAATCGCTGCTTGACGGCGACGTCTCCACTTCTACGCCTGATAAAAGTCGGAGGCGCAAACATCAGGCTGGCGAAAAAGCCCGGGTGAGCGGGGCCTTTTCGTAAGAACCCAACAGCAAACTGCTTCCGGTGCCGATCAGGGCGGCGTCAAAGCATCGGAATAAGACCTAAGACCGCCCTAAGCATGTAGAAGCCTCGGTGAAGTCTCTGCAGGACCCGGGTTCAACTCCCGGCGCCTCCACCACCACTTATTCTCTGCCCGTCAAGTCCACCAACTTGACGGGCTTTTTTTATTCCCCACAAAGTCCCTGAAACAAGGGGTTTGTGTGCTTATATCACATTATGCTGGAAGGCTTTCGGAGAACGCAAAACGAGGCCAAAAAGAGAGTTTTTCAAACGTCTCTCCCCCCCTTTTCTCTGTTTAAAATTTGCGAGTCCAGAAGATTATGC
>JAAZKR010000126.1 GCA_012799725.1 Oligosphaeraceae bacterium
CTTTTTTTGCGTTTTGCTTGGCCCAAGCGCTGCGTAGCGCCTTGCTAAGATTCTGATTTATGATGGGCATGGCCAGTGGACATTCACGGACGGTGAAAAATCGGTGTTCATCCTTTAGGCAGTAGCCGTAGCTTAGATGCACGCCATGATCGTCGCGAAGCGCTTCGCTGGGTTCAAGGTTGAGCTTGTTACGATAGCCATAGAGCTGCGGCGCTGGAAATGCATGCGTGAGTGCAGGGAGCGTCGTGAAGCTGCCGACCCTTTGGAGTAAATCATAAAGCTGCTTCTGTTTCGCAGCAAATTCAGCTTGGCTGCTTAGGTGCTGGTAAGCACAGCCGCCGCAGCGACCAAAGTGGATGCACTCGGGCTGTACGCGGTCGGCAGAAGGCTCCAGAATCTCAACGATACGGGCACGAAAATAGGATTTGCGCACCTGAGTGATTTCAACGAGCAGCTTGTCGCCCATGGCCGAGAATGGCACAAAAACTACAGCGCCGCTCTCGCTGCGCCCTAGTCCGTCACCGCCAAAGCTAATTTCGCTGATTGTCAGTTCAAATTGGGTTCCTAGTTCTAACATGGTGGTAAAAATGATTGCTTAGGTTAGAGAGCCGGAGTGGGGGCCAGGGTGTACATGCAAAACAAACGATTCGAGCGATCCGTCAGAGCTGCGTACCCCCTATAGAGGTTTTCAGCGCTTTTCGCAGATAGAAAAGGTCTAGCACCTGACCATGCCTTATAAGCTCTGCCGTTCGCATCATGCTGCACGCAGATCTATGTTCTGTGGTCGGCCATACTGGCCATGCTCTTGGCCTGCATCCTCCTTAATGGCCGGTTGCTTTTGTTCCGCTTGTGATTATCTCGAAAAGTTCTAGCAGGTATGTTTCAGATATTTGGTATTGCTTTGCATATTCGATGACCTTAGCGTGTAATTGTGCACGGTCGTCAGCTTCGCCGGGTTTTCCGGTTTGTTTCTTTCTGATTTGCACGATTTGCCTTGCCAACGCTTCACGTCCAGCCAGGATTTCTACTAAACGCATATCGAGCTGATCAATTTTCTGTTTCAACTGCCTAAGGCGATTGTGTTCGTCCTTTACTTGAAACACCGGGTTGCTGAGTATGAGATTGCCCAGCAATTCTTCGAGTTGCTGGGGATTCAATTGCTGCGCGACATCGCTTAGAGCTTTACTTGGGTCATAATGTGTCTCAATCATGAGACCATGAAAATTGCGATTCATGGCCTCTTGGCAGACGGAGAAGACCATATTGGCGTCGCCAGCGATGTGGCTGGGATCACAGATATAGGGCAGCTCGGGGAATATCTGCCTAAATTTCTGCAGCAGCTCCCACTCCGGTTCGTAGCGCCATTTGCTAGGTCTGCGATTGACGAAGCCCCTGAGAATAACGCCAATTTTTTCTATGCCGTTGTTGCGCAGTCTTTCGATGGCACCCACCCAAACACCTAGGTCAGGCGTGATGGGGTTTTTGACGAATATTGGTATATCCACACCGCGTAGCGCCAGCGCCAGCTCCTCCACCGCAAATGGGTTCACGGTGGTTCGGGCACCCAGCCAAAGCACATCTATACCGGCTTGTAAAATTTCCTCGAGATGTTTCCGGCTATTGATTTCAATGGCTAACGGCAGGCCGGTAAGCGCTTTAGCTTCCTGCAACCACTCTAAAGCGATATTTCCGACACCGTCAAAGGTTTCCGCCAAGGCATGCGATTTCCAGACGCCTGCCCGGAACAGGCTCACCGGCAGATGTTCTAATGCCTGTGCGGTAGCTAGCACTTGTTCGCGGCTTTCAGCGCTGCATGGGCCGGCAATCAAAAAGGGGCTGCCGCTAAAAGTCCTTAGACCCCATTGGCTTAAGTTGTCAAAGGCTGTGCGCATAGTCGTATGTCAGGGCTACTAACCAGCCGGCTTTTCCGGCTTGGTTTTGGCGGTTTCCTCTATTGCTCAGACAGACTTTCCAAGTGTATTTGCAAGCCTTTTTCAATGGGCGTCTGCGGCATTGCCAGACAGTCCTGTTGAATTTTGGCTAGATCGTATATCCTATGACAGAGGAAAGACTTGTGTTCCGGATACTCATGCAGGTAATGCATGACCGGAATTTCCTCTACATTCAGGCGGCGCTGTAAAAGCTCGGCAAGTATCTCGTAGTAGCGCACTGATTCAATGATATCCGGACCGGCGCAGTTGTAGAATTGCGCATTGCAGCAGGGCGAAAAAACGCTGCTTAAAATCAGCTCAGCCAAGTCATCGACAAAGATGGGCTGTTGCAAGTATTTGCCGGCTCCGACCAAAGCAAGCGGCTGCTCTTTCAACAGGCGTTCGAGCAGGCGTGGGTCTCTGCCATGCTTAGGCAGGCAACCTAGCCGAGAGCCTGGCCCGTAGATATGACAAGGGCGGTAGATGCTCCAACGTGAAAAATGCGGCTCTGCATGCAGAAATTCCAGTTCGCAGCGCCGTTTATGTGCCCCGTAACTGTCATCTGTAAGAAAATACGGGTTGTCTTCTGGTTGCGGAAATTGTCTTTTGCTTGGGTCGTAGACGAAATCACTGGAAATAAAGGCGAGATGCCGACAATGCTTGCTGAACAAAGTTATGTCCTGCCGAGCGTCTGCCGCTTTATATCCTATGCAATCAACCACCAAGTCGTAATCCAGCGACTGATTTTGCAAAGCTATTTCCAACTCTCCGGGTACCGTGCGGTCGGCTTGTATGGCTTGGACCTTGGGAGGCAGGGGACGCCTGCCGCGAGTGACACAGCTGACCTCATGCCCCAGCGCTAGAGCGCGACGCACAATCGCACCGCTGACAAAACCGCTGCCACCTAATATCAAAATGCGCAGCTTGGCTAGCCCCTTGATCTTTTCATATCGGGCGCGTGGTGCAGTTTCCAGACAACAACCGGGCATGTCGGATTTTACAGGCGGAAGCTTTTTGGCTTGCGGGGAGTCATTATCCGGCGAGATGGCTTTGTGTGGCATGTGGACTCCTTGAAGCGAGAAAGAAAGTAACATACATACAATACATTGAATTCGCGGTTTTGTGCCTCATAAGCCTTCTCTTTTGCTGAATAATAGCCATAGGAAGAAAGGTCCTCCCAAGAGTGCGCTGATAATGCCGGTGGGTATTTCCACCGGAGCGATAAGGCAGCGCCCCAGCGTATCAC
>JAAZKR010000127.1 GCA_012799725.1 Oligosphaeraceae bacterium
ATTGGATTTGCCGAAACGTTCCCAGTAATTGGTGAACGAGTGCCCGCCGTCGGGGAACCAGTAGGTCGTAACCATTCCGTGACGCAGCATCCAAAGGCGGCAATCGTTGATAAACTCCTGAGCAAAGGCGAAATCTTTCCATCCGCCCATGGCTTGCACCGGGTTGCTGAGACTCATAGCCACCGCTTCAAGACGGGGTTTACTCTCGCGGTCAAAGGGCTTTATGGAAATACTTTTTTTGACCGGGGCAACAATACCTTGATCTCCGGGCCGGATGTAATGAATCCCGAACTCTTTATCGAGCAGTTCATAAACGGCAAGCAGTGAGCCGCTCGAAGTTACCCGCCACTCTCTTAGCCTTTCCCAAAATTCTATCTCGGTGGAGTATACTTCATTGTCGTTGCCGTGCAGATAAAGATTGCTCTCGTCCGCTCTGCTGCGCCAGGCAAATACGGACTTGTCTTCGGGAGCCGCACCACAACCGATGAAGACACGGTTCGCAAATTTTCGCGGCGCGGCTTCATCGACGATCTCAAGATCGGTGCCAGACATCAGTTTCATAAATTTCTGAAATTCCGCCGCCGCAAAACGCACTGAAGAGACAGCATTTTCAGGAATCGCAATGTCGGCAACCGCATCCCCGTTGTGGGTGATTTCCACACTGTGCAAACTGCAAAGTGTCAGCATCAGCAAACAAAAAGTCACTTTTTTCATGCGATTTTCCTTCTCGAATCCTATTGGAAACGGAATTGATCTATTTTTCGATCTGTCAGGCTTATCAAGGGAGATTTCAGCCTTGCAAACAATCCATTCGATTCTTTTTTGACCACTCAGATCGCCTCGTAAATCTTGTACGTCGTACCGTGGGTTGGCGTGAAATATATGTATATATATCCATTTTTCCGGAGAAGGTCCGTGCGGCTGAGGGTCACCACATGGCCGCCGAAAGTCAGCACATTGGCCTTCGCGCTGTGCCGCAGAAGGATTTCAATATCCAGGCTGTCGTCACCAAGAGGGACGCTGGCAAAATATTTTGTACCGTCCACCAGGGGTTCGTATGCGATCTTGCCCCGGAACTGGCCGAAGCGCTGGTGGGCCTTGAATTTCAGGGTGGTCGCGCAGCCGTGATCCGCAATCATTGCGAGGTTGCCGGCGCCGCGGAAGCTCGCAATGGTTGACTCCGCCCTCAGCGGCGACGCCGTCTTTTTATTGGCATGGTCAAGGGTGATGCCGAAAATTGCATTGAGGGCATAGTTGCTGCCCGATCCGTCCACGTCATAGTCGCCGAGCAGCTCATGCACGGGCTGGTTGGGTTCGGAGGGACAAGCCCAGACCTTGTCGGCGTTGACGTACTTGAACTCCTTCATCACGCCCGGCAAACACATGCCGTTCCACGCAATGTCGGGGCGCGTGGGTGTGGGGAGCATCCGTGACGGTATGTACTGATAATCCATCGTATAGCTGAGCATGGCAAAGCCTATCTGCCGCAAGTTGCTCCGGCAGACGGAGGCGTTTCCTGCCTCACGTGCACGGGTCAGCGCCGGCAGCAGCATTGACGCCAAAATCGCGATGATGGCAATGACAACGAGCAGCTCAATGAGCGTAAATAGCTTTTCCGATTTTTTTACGCTTGGGTGAAAAATCTTCTCTTGCATTTTTCGTTCTCCTTCTTCTGGGGATGAAAAAACAAACAACTGGATGAGGTGAAAACAAAATGCCTTCATGCGTTTTTTATTTAAGATACGCCGACATCACCTTTTCAAACGCCTGGCAGCACAGCTCGAGGTCCTCCTGCGGGATCATCAGCCAGTCCACATCAAAGCAAAGAATTTCCTCCGACACAATCCTCTCGGCGTTTTCGCAACTTGCAATTCGGTACATTGACTTGGGGACGGTCCAAAGCCTCTGCTTATGCATGATACCAGACCAGCCACCGCTGATCCGGACGCCTTCGGCAATCAGCGCCGCCTGAACATTCGTCTTGGTGATCCCCGGGCGAAGCACCGCAGGATCGAGGGTAAGGGCAAATTTGTAGTAACTCTGAAGCGTCGTTTTTCTGCCTCGCGACTGCATGTGAATCCCCGGTATGGCGTCCAGACGTTTCCGCAGGAACTCGGCATTCCTTGCCCGGAGAAGTGTGTCCTCTTTCAAATGTTTCAACTGATCGAGAAGAATCGCAGCTTGGAAATCCGTGAGCCGATAGTTGCGGCAGAGCAGCCCTTCCGGTGGAGGCGTATTGGGTTTGCCCTGCTTGGCGGCATATTGATAGCCGATATGGGAAAGCCTGCCCAGCGTCTCGTTCAGTTCCGCACTTTGTGTGATACACGCACCTCCTTCGCCCGACGCCATGGTCTTGCTCTGCTGGAAACTGAAGGAGCCAACGTCGCCAAATGTCCCGACATGGCGTCCGTCCCATTCTCCGCCGTGTGCGTGTGCGCAGTCCTCGATAACCGCGATTCCATGTTTTTTCGCAATGGCGTTGATCCGGTCTATATCCGCCATGGAGCCGAAAAGATGAACGGGGATCACGGCTTTCGTCTTCGGCGTAATGGCTTCTTCAAAATGATCGGGGTCCATGCAGAGCGTATCGTTTTCAATATCCACAATGACTGGGGTCGCGCCGCGGAAGACCACGGCTGCCCCTGTGGCGATCCAAGTGTGCGCCGGCACGATCACCTCGTCGCCAGGTCCAACGCCCAGCGCCAGAAGCGCCATTTCCAGTGTAACGGTACCGTTCGCCATAAGACAGCATCCAGCGGCACCGGTATATTCGGCAAAGCGTTCATTGAACTCTATCTCGAGGGGGGAATAAAAGGACCACTTCCTACTGAGATAGACTTCCTTGAGTTTTTCCGTCGTTTCCGGATAGATCGGAGGCCATGGGGGAACCCGCGCCGGTTTTTCAAATACAGGTTTTCCACCTTCGATTGCAAGTTTCATTTTAAATCACTCTTTTGCCTCGTGGAAAATTCAGAAAAGAAACGTGTACTTTCATACGTATTATTATATTGTATGTAGTTTTTTTTTACAATATCTCAATCTTGCGAAAAATACATGGATGTTGAGAGCAAGCTGAAAAACTAGACGCACCACCCTGAAATATTATCAAATGCTAATCTGCTATGCCTGATGGCGGCGATAGCAATGCTGTTCAATTCAAGCAGCTGCACGCCATTGAACTCACCCATTCAAAATATTAGCTTGGCTTCCGGTTTAGGCTTGGTTTTGCGGAATTCCCTCGGCAAGGTTCCAGTGATGGCTTTAAAGGTGGGTTTTAACAACGAAAAGGCACGAAAATTTTCTTTTGTTGTTCGTTGTGTTTGCGGGAATGCATGTTTTGTATCAGAGTGTATTGATAACTGCAAGCAGGGTTTGATAGCTGTCAACATCATGATATTTGACCTTGCTGGTGGACAGCTGATTGAACAGCTTGCGGGCACAGCTGATTTTGGCGCGTTCGATGGGGCGCAACTCAAGCGTCTTCATCGTGCCTTTGGTTTCCGCCACAAAGAAGATATGTTTTACCGTGCCGACATTGAAGGCGATCGCCCAGTCCGGTGAATAATTTCCCACTGGCGTGGGAATGGCAAAGCCGCGAGGCAGTTTGGCATAGACGCAGACTTCCTTGGCGGCTTCCAAATCCTGAACGAATTGGCGCTCGATGCTCTGCTCCGCCGTGCCATCGGTGAAGACATAATCCTGAATGCTCTTTTTGGCTTGGAA
>JAAZKR010000128.1 GCA_012799725.1 Oligosphaeraceae bacterium
CTTCGCCAAAAGAACCGTCAATGGTTATCATTATCTGCTCCTGTAAAAAAAAGTATCTGAATCGGTTACAGCAACATACATGCCAACTTTTACTTTTCAAGAAGAACAGCAAGCTCTCCGCTAGATTTTTCCGTCAAATTTATAGAAACAAGAATTGGCATTGAGGCCTGAGCGGGGATATATTACTTAGAAAATAATCTAAAAAGTCGTAAAAAAACTAAGACAATAGTTCTGAAATTATTTTGAGCTGTTTTTTTATCTGTTCCGAAAAGGGGCTTATGCACATATATGCGATTGACAAAACAGAAAAAAGGCTGCCAAAAGAAACCGGAAATATAAACTTGATTTTTTAACGGCTCCTAAACATTAGAAAGAAGGATAAAAATGAAGAACATTATTTACTCGTTTTTAGGAACGACTCTTGACAGCCATCGCCGTGAGAGTATGCGCTGGTCTTTCTGGCGTCCCTCCGTTGCATTGGCCATGCAGGATGATCTTCATTTTGATGAATTTCATATCTGGTATCAGGAGCGTTCTCAAGGCTTGTTTGACATTATAGCAAAGGATATCCAGGCATGTTCCCCCGACACCACAGTGATTCCGGAACTCTTAGAGCTACGGGATCCTTGGGATTTCGAAGAGGTCTATGGCAAATTATACGATTTCTGCCGCTTACAGAAATTCATCCCTGAGGAAAATAATTATTATATCCATATCACGACTGGCACACACGTTGCGCAGATTTGTCTGTTCCTGTTAAATGAATCGCATCATCTTCCGGGGAAGTTGATTCAGACGCAACCTTCCCATGGCAGCAATTCCACCCAGGGGAAATATACAATCATTGACTTGGATTTATCACGGTATGACCTGCTGGCAAAGCGTTTTGCGGTGGAGCGTCAGAACGATCTGGCATTCCTTAAATCCGGAATCGAAACAAGAAACCCTGAATTCAATGCTCTTATTGAGACGATTGAACGTGTAGCCGTCCGTTCTCGGGAGCCGATTCTTCTAACAGGCCCGACTGGTGCCGGCAAATCTCATCTTGCACGAAAAATATACGAATTGAAGAGGCTTAACCGCCAGATATCCGGTAACTTTGTCGATGTGAACTGTGCCACACTACGTGGGGATCATGCCATGGCAACGCTGTTCGGGCATACCCGAGGAGCATTTACCGGAGCGGTGAAAGACCGTCCGGGCTTGCTGAAAACTGCCGATGGCGGCATCTTATTTCTGGATGAAATTGCGGAACTAGGAACGGATGAACAAGCCATGCTGCTTCGTGCCATTGAAGAGAAGACCTTTCTTCCGCTTGGTTCTGACCAGGAAACTGGAAGCTCCTTCCAGCTGATCTGCGGCACCAACCGGAATCTGACAGAAGCAGTTTCGGCAGGCAAGTTTCGTGACGACCTGTTCCAGCGCATCAATCTGTGGAGTTTTCGTCTACCGGGGCTGTCAGAGCGCCGTGAGGACATCGAGCCGAATATCGAATATGAGCTGGAGCAGTTCTCCCGGAAACATGGGCAACACATCAGCTTCAACAAGGAGGCGTGGCAGATATTCCTGGACTTCGCCAGCCGCCATGACTGGCACGGAAATTTCCGCGAGCTTAACGCCGTTATCACCCGCCTGGGCACCTTGGCTCCGGGAGGACGCATTGATGTGGCTACCGTTCGAGCTGAATGGCAACGAAACCGCCCAACAACGCTTGCAGACAGGGATCGTCTCCTCGAACGCTTTCTCGGGGCGGATTACGCATCGCGCCATGATACTTTTGCACTTGTTCAATTGAAGGAAGTCCTGCATATATGTGCGAGCAGCAAAAATCTGTCTGATGCAGGACGAAAACTGTTTGCAGTATCGCGACTTGCCAAGAAGAGCAGAAACGACGCTGACAGACTTGCCAGATATCTTGCCAACTATGGCATCCAATTTGCGGACATAGCGCAATATCACACTGTGAACTGACACCTACAACCTATTTTTATTCAATGAAAAACACGAAAAGTTTAGGCACTTCAGGAAATTTAATGGGTTGATTTTCTGCGTAAGTGTGTCATTTTGCCCCAGTTTTTCATTGCAAAAACGCCGCCAATCTTATGCACAGCATCGTCTAACCACTTGATTGTCAACGACAAATTAACAACCTGCCATGGCTGTTTTCCCTGCGGTTGCGCCGTCTTCCCCCCCAATCCAGGACTCTAGGATCAACCTCCGATTGCTTTCGACCCACATTTCTCACATAAAATCTCAAAAAAACCGACCATTTTTTGAGATTTTATGTGAGAAATGTGGAAATTATTGAAATTGGGCTTGCATCTTGACTAGACAAGTTCTATATTGATATCACAAGACGTTTCGGATCAGGCTTGTTGAAGGTTATTTCGGATGCGGAAACACACACCAAAACGTGACAGAATCGTATCATGGTTACGTGGAAAACTCGAGGATGGAACATATCCTGCCGGCTCTGCCTTGCCTGGGGAACTAACCTTGAAGAAGCAGTTTTCGGTTGCTCGTGAAACCTTGCGTGGTGCGTTATCTGTTCTGGAGCAGGAAGGTCTTTTGCAAAGGGTTCACGGGAAAGGCACGTTTGCACGCTATTGTCCCGGGAATCAGGCGCCTGGTAAAATTCTGGTTATAGCGGATATTCATGGGCACCCCACGCTTGCCTGCCATGCATTGATCCCCCGGCTTTCCACTCGGGCAAATGAGCTTGGTATGAGCATCGACATCTGCGACTATCATTGGATTAAGAAGCTGGGTGCAATTCATACTGCCGTTCTTCTGAAGCAGCGTTCCGTCACCGGAATTATTCTAATTGCATCAAATTTCACTGGTGATGAAGAGATTCTGGATTGTCTAAGGGGTCTCCAAATTCCGGTGGTACTTACCTGGGGATCAAAGCAGGACTGGGAAGTGACTCATCTGGCTACCTGTGCATTCTCGATCAAAACCGGCTGGGGCATGGCAGTTACCCATCTCAGGGATCAAGGACATCGCATAGTAGCGACCATGGCGGTGCGCGAAGGAAAACTCCTGCGGGGATATTCCCATGAAGAATATCTTGCCCTTCTTTCACAGCTGGGCTTGTCCACTGCAAAGGAACTTTTTCCGCAGCACCCGGCAATCACTCACTTTAATCCGGAGTTGAGCGACGTCATTCGTCAAGAAGTCGATCGTTTGCTTTCCCTTCCCAACCCACCAACTGCCATTCTCTGTCACTCGGATTTCTGGGCTGACCCAGTCTACAAAGCGGTGCAAAATCATGGTCTCAAAGTAGGTGTTGACATAGCGGTCATGGGGTTTGTCAGCTGTTTCAATTGTGACTATATCTCACCTCCGCTTTCCAGCATCGAGTTTGATCATGGCAAGCTGGCTGAAGAGGCATTCCGGGTGTTGCAAACATCCGGAGATTGGTTGAAGCAGGGACATCCCTATCCCTACGTTGATATCCCACTGAAACTCACAGTCAGGGCAAGTACCGCCATCCCCTTCAATGCTGAGAAAAGATCGAGTTAATTTAGCCATCGTTCAGTGTCAACAAAAAATGGAGTGTAAAGAAATGAAAACAGGCAAAAGGTGTATACAATCCAGTGTGTTTACTTTAATTGAATTACTGGTTGTCATCGCCATTATCGCGATTCTGGCTTCGATGCTGTTGCCGGCCTTGGGCAAAGCCCGTGAAAAGGCCAGGGCAATCTCTTGTTTGAACAATCAGAAAGCCCTCGGGCAGTACTGGTATCAGTATTCAATGGATCATGACGACAATGTCCTCCCCAGCAAATTCCCAGCCTCATGGTATTCTACAATTGCAGTATACTGGCAGGAATATATGGCTCTGCATGCAGTTTTGGGGGGCAGCCAGGAAAATAATTATCTTACCAACAAAACCACCACGCGACGGATGCTGGTATGCCCTTCGGATTCACGCACCCAAAAAAACTTTTTTTCGGCTTGCAGCATGGAATGGAGCTACGGGTACAATGACCGCCTGAGCTTTCAGGGCAATGCCATAGGCGGCACCCGTTTTGAAAAAACGACCCAGCGGAATCCCCATATCAGCTCGACTGTTCTTTTTTCGGATTCTTGGACGCCCTACAGAACTACCGGAACCGGCGATTGCTCCTGCCACACTTACCAATATCTGCTATATTCTTCGCTGATTGGCTGGCCCATTCATTTGAACATCGGATTCCTGGGTGCCCACTCGGGTGGAGCAAGCACCTCCTTTATGGATGGGCATGCTGAGATTGCCAAAACACTGAAGGTTCGTATGGGAGTGCCGAGCAATCTGAAGGATTTTCAAAACGGCTTCAACCTCTGGGATGCCACCCCGGAGAAACCGATCAGGGAGTTTCATCAGCCAGCTCTATAATAAAAAGACAAAATATCTTTGGATGATTACAATGACAACACGCTGGATCGCATTTCTATTCTGTTGCCTCCTCGCCTGTCGAGCCATCGATCCAGGTGGAGTCAGCCTCGATTTCCGAAAAAATATCGGCAATCAGCCTTCCTCCCGGGGAGAAAATCTGCTCGCTGGGGGTGCGTTTGAGAATGAAGCGGATTTTCAGTTATGGCAGTCTTCCCACTGGGTTCATCTGGCAGCAGAAGATGGTGATTTCCAGACATTACATCAACAGGTCAAACCTTTCTTGCAATGCGAATGGAAAAACGGAACTGCCTGCTTCGTTTCTGATCCGCAAATCGGAAATTTCAGGAATGCCCGCGGGGGGCCTCTGATGGTATCAAACCGCCTTGCCCGGATCGTGCCGGTCGGCGGCGCCGGAAAATATCAGTTGCGCTTCCGCTTGAGCGGAGAATTCCTGCCCTGGAACGGATTTAATGGATTCCGGGTTGCTGTACATGGAATCGATGCAGACAATCTCCCGCTTGAAAAAGAAAGTGTGAAGATTTTTTCGCTTTCAAGAGAACTTTCTGAACTGAACCTTGAATTTATTGCGCCGGGAAATACTCGGGCCGTATCGATTACTTTCGCGATGTATGGAATTGGGCGGGCGATTCTCGATGATGTTGTTCTTGCCAAAAGTACGGTCAAAGAGGGGGTAACCGCTACATTGGTTCCCTTTGCCATGCTGGACAACTTGTTTTGTCTCCCAGAAGGATTGCCTTTGCCCATCCTATTTGGCTTGCGGAATGAGTCAGGAACCCCAGCCCGTCAGGCAAATTTTTATCTGCGTCTCCCGGAAGGGTTCCGAGTTCTGGCGTCGCGTCCGGACAATCCCTTTGTTCAGCTTGAAAATCAAACCTGGAAAGTGGATTTAAGAAGCATCCAAGGGGCGGCGCCTGCCACCAGTTATTCAGTTTCTGGAGCCGTTGTCTGCCTCCAGGTTGAAAGCGATCAACCCGCTTCAGGAAAAATGTTTTCCGGGCAATATTGGACTGAAGACGGCAACTGGACGTCCCCGGTTGAATCCTTCTCCCTGCAAGTCCTGAAGACGCAGGAAGCACCCCGCCCGAAACGCTTTCAATCCGGCTTCCTTCTTCGCAATGATCTGGTTTTTCAAGGTTCCGGCGCCAGCTCTTTTGTCGGTTTTCTGAACACAACTGGTTTCAACTGCGCCAATTATGTTCCCCGTGATCTTGCCCTTGAAATGCGAAAGCACCAATACGGTATTTATGGGGAGCCCATAGCCAATGGCTACCGCATCGGACCAAATCCAAAATCGCCGGAAGCGCTGTTTCGCCTTGCGGATGGCAGCGCTTTCCTCACCCCTAGAAAAACAGAGAACATATGTCCCTGTGAAGTCTATCAGCAGGGACAATACTACAGGGAAAAAGTCATTCCTTCTTTCGAAAAGCACCTGGAGGTCCTAGATTTCTTCATGTGCAACTGGGAGCCTTTCATGTTTGACAACAAAGGGTGCTTCTGCCAGCGTTGTCGTGAAGAATTTATCCAATACGCCAGGGCTGATCCGGAAGCAATAAAGGCAATTTGGAACGATCAGCTGCTTTCAAGCAGATGGTATGACACTTGGATCAAATTCCGTTCCTGGCAACATGGCAAGCTGGTTCAGACTCTTGATGAAACGCTGTCTGCCCTGGGGGAAAAGCACGGCAGAGAGTCAGGTTTTATTCCCATGATCAGTTATACCTGCCTCCTGGCTTCCTCCCAGCATCAGCAATACGATATACTGGACTACATGGATAAGCTGAAAACCATCGAACCATGGGGGCCGTACGTCTATCATCGCTTCTCAGAACCCTATCAATATTTCTGCGGATGGAATCTGATCACCTGGCTGGCCGCCAAAAAAATGCAGGCATTCACAATCACAAATACTCGATATGCCGCAAAACATCCGAACCTCATTGCCATGCCACACGGGTACCAAGGTACAGACTGGGTAACGGAACCCGAATTGATCGCCCTCGAGACGCTTGGCTTCTTTCTGTGCCGCTTTGCCGGAAGTTTCGCCTACTTTTTCCCTGCCGGATATGATTACCGCTATTGGAGCGCCATGGCAGAAGCCAACCGGGTTATCGCGGACTGCGAAGACCTGGTTTTAGACGGAGAAGAAGTAACCGGACAGGTGCTAGTTTCTGCACAAAGCGGCCTGCCTGCCGCCAATCTGCCTCTTGCAACCGTTGCCTGGAATGATTACTCCGCAATTCCCGAAGCACACAACGCTTCCCTGCTGCAGTACCGTGCTTACCGGAATTCTCAAAGGATGCTGGTTGCCGTTGGGAACTTCTGGAAATATGGAGACTGCTTTTTCACCCTTCGTACGGAGGGGCTTGACAGCCAAAAAAAATATGTGGTTTCCGATCTCCTGGCGAAAATCAATTACGGAGAGTTTACCGGCAGTGAGCTGGAATCAGGCATACTGGGACACGCCGGTGCCGTTCGCTGGGCGTTTATTGAAATCAGAGCTCTTCCTCCGGAAAAAGATGTCGGGCCGATCTTTACACAGTCGCAAATGCGCGCATCCATGGCTGCTCGTCTTCCTCTGCTGAAAAAGCAATTGGATGAGGAGGCACGCCTGGCCAGTTCGCGCTTTTCAGCGAACAATGACTACAGCAAAGTACCTGCCCTGGAAGCCTATGGAATCAAATCCGGCCCGGTCAGCAGCGACGACGGCAAGCGCTTTATTGCTGTTGAAACTAAACAATATTCATTGCTCTTAGACGCCGAAAACGGCGGACGCCTCATTCGATGGACGCAGGGACAAACCCCTCTGTCTGGTGAGACCGGCAAATTCGGCATTGGCATAGACGCTTTTATGCAGCCGGCTTTCAGGATGTTTGACGCCCCCTGGCAAATAGCAGGTGGAGACGTTGATCTCGAAGGCGTGAAATATACGCTTTTCCTGAAGATTCCCGAAGTCAACGAGCCAGTCTATGGCGGATTGATGTTGACGAAGCATCTGACCTTTCAGGCAAACGCCGTCAAAATTGAGACCATCGTCGAAAACAAGGGACAACAGGCGCGGGATTTTGTTTACCGTTCCCATAATATGACTGCTTTCCTGACAACCCGGGAGGGGCGTGTCGGTCAAGTCAGGTGCGGAGACATCGCCCTCAAGCGAAACCAAACCATCTCCCTGATTGAAGTAAAAAGCGGCGACCCTGCGGTCAAAAAAATATATCCGGCAGAAGTTATGCAAAGCGGCGGTAACGAGCAGCTGCTCTTCTCCGCACCTTGGACAAACACATCGCTGAAAGGAATCTTTTCGCCGGAAAGCCTGGAGTTCTTTGCTTTCTGGGACAGCGACGTTATCAACTCTTTTGCTTCGACAGAAGCCCTGTATGAGAGTCAAACTCTAAAGCCTGGGGAAAAATGCACGTTCAGCGTCCTCTGGCAGATTGAATAAAACTCTTGCCGCATGAGGATGGAAAACGGGGGGGGGGAATTTGCATTGCTGAAGATTTGGCGGAAACTGCCGCGCCGTTGTCTCTTACCCCCTCCTTTATCTGGAAATCAGGAGCAGAACAAATCTGTCCGCTTGTATGGTATTACCTTGGAGAGTCTTCATGAAGGAGAAGGAAATGTTGAGGAAGATCGAACTGGAATTGTCACTGAAGCCTTTCCACAATGCTTCGGACGGAGAAATCCGCCGTGTCGGGGAAACTCTGTTTGATCAATATGAATCGCTTTTACAAAGGGCTGAAAAACACTCCCTGCTTCTTTGGGTCGCAGATGGCTCTGAGCTGCTTGACTACCAGGGGAATTTGGACGCGACGTTCGAATGGGGCAAATGGATTGGAGCGGCAAATTATACGGAGGGCAAGGATGATCCCACGCCGGAGGATCAGCTTCCATTCTGGAAAAAAGCAAGACTCTACCGAGATGACCCCTATGCGTTTACTTACCTGGACCTGAAACGAATTGTCGCAGGGCTGAAAACCCTGTTTCAGGAACGTTACTCGACAAATTTGCATATCGGCACAACCTTCGATCCAGGACCGGAATTCGCCATATCAGATTTCAAGTACCGACGACACCGGGAATGCTGTTCCGGCTTTAATTGCTTCGGAGGCAAATCATTCGTTTGCTGTTACATGAGCCTCAATGGAGATGACCGAAAATATGCGGAATTCCCAGACGGAATCCCGGAGCGCTTGTCCTTCGGCACGTTCCTGGGACGCCAGGCGGAACGATACTGCCACGACCTCGGTTTCGATCATATCTGGTTTTCCAATGGATTCGGCCTTGGAATGGAGCCTTGGGGCGCCTGTGGAGCTGTCTTCGACGGAAAAACATTCACGCCCGAGCGCTGCCCCGATATACGCAAAATCATACTGGAATTCTGGCAAGATTTCCGGAAAGCCTGCCCCGAGCTTCCAGTAGAACTGCGAGGAACCAATCATTCCACTGCAATGGACCTGGCTGTCGATGGCGTACCGCTCCGGGAAATCTATCAGACAAATCACTTGACTGCCCCGCCTAATTCCCCCAGCCAGGCGTTGGACGAAAATTACGCCATGGAAGTCGCTGGTTTTCTGAGTCACACTGCGGAACTTCCAGCCAATGGCATCATACCGTTTCGATTTTATATGCATGATCCCTGGTTTCTGCATTCAGCATATCTTCAGCTCTATGGGCGCTCGCTACACGACATGGCCTTGCCGCTCTCCCTAGCTTCAGTCGGTTCCGACGGAAGAACCAGGCCGATCAATTCACTTAATATTCTCGGAACAGACAATGCCCGTGGTGAACTGCCTGCACAACCCGCACGCGAGGTCGTCGCTGGGCTGCATCGGTATCTGCAGAACTTGCCTGATGCGCCAGGCCCCCTGGTTTGGGTTTATCCATTTGATGAAATTCATGACCTCGCGGCAATCGGAGAACGCCTCGAGGAAATTTTTGCCGGGGATTATCTGATCCGAGGGGCAATCAATCTGGGGCTGCCATTAAACACGGTTATCAGTCTGAGGTCGTTTCAACAGGCAATGCGTTCCCTGTCCGGCAGAATTCTGCTCGTTTCCACGTTGGCTACCTTGAATCAGGCAGCGATGCACAGCTTGGAACAGTTTCTGAGCAATGGCGGAAAAATCATTTTCTATGGACCGGCCCGGGGGAAAGCGATCGAACGCCTTCTGGGACTGCAGGAAGTCCAGGCGCTCGATGGAGAATTGGACTTTTCCGGTGGAAAGTGCATCCACAATTCCCGCTATGGCGCTGGGCCTCTGGATCGTGGCAACATCGATCCCCGGAATCGGGTCGCCGCCAGCTATCGTCGTGGAAATACTGAGCGTCCCGCACTTCTATTCAGGGCACTTCCGGAATGGCACGGCGGCTGCGCAGCCTGGATACGCGGCACTAATTCATTCACCATGGAAAAACATTGCTACCAACCCACTGAACTGGATGCCGATACCTGGCTGTTTCCTGAAAAGTTATTTTTGCAGGCACTCGAGGCATTTTCATGGAGTCTCCGCTCCGAGGATCCTTTCCCAGGGGGCAAAGCGCCGATACAAACTCTCCATTTGCACAACAATGCACTTTTCCTTTCCGCGCACGGACGCAGTTCCACTGCATTGCAATGGCTCAAGTTCCCTGACGGCGCACCGCTTTTCACGGGAACTGAAACGATAATAAAGAATGGAGCCACTGCGTACCATCTGACAAGTGAAGTGAACTGGGAAGGAAGAGTTTTTGTGAGCGGGGATATGGATGGAAGGCTCTTCTGCCGCGAAACGGGCGAAAATTTCACCTCCGTTCACCGAAGGCTTCTAGTTGGCGGGCTGCAAAATATGCAAGTGCTCTTTCGCCCCGAAAAGGAATATGCAGGCAGGGTGCATTTCTCAACCGATGCCGCCTGCGCCTATCCGTTGACTTGTCCTCCCGTATACCAGCCTGAATTGGAAGAAGATGAATTTGGCCCATTCTATCGTCTGAAAGACATTTCGGGACAACTTCTGATCAGTTGCTGATACAGAACCATTACATTCTCATTGACAGGCAGCAACCGGCAATCTTTTGCCATAGTATTTAAAAAGCTGCGTTGCTACGGTCGTCAGGTAACTGAACCTCTGTGAAGTTGCACCGGCACCATCTCGACTTTTTTATGACTTTATTTCACAGTCATCCTAATAGGCAGTAAAAAATGGCCTGATTAGCCAGATTTCACGCTTGGAGACGCCACCAATGCACCTACTCCGGCAAAAAAGTGTTGATCGAGGAGGACGCCGATCTGGCAAAGCTGCCATTCTACACGCAGGTGGGAAAGCGGGATAAGTTACGCCTGGACACAGGCAACCTGATGGGGGTGTTGTCACTGCGGAGAGGGGACACGACTCTGAAGGTACAAGTGCAGTCGCGCTTTGACACAGGGGAGAGCAGTATTTTCTGAACTATCTGCTCTGCCGCTCGAAACGCGGTCCGCTATATCCGGATTTTCGGCGTCCTGTAAATGGCGATGCATCGCGGTGCGACGTCGTCCTGGATGCCAAGTACAAGCGTGGCGATAGCATACAGAGCAAGGACCTGCACAAGGTGCTCTGATACATGTTCCTGACCGGCGCTACGCAAGGAGGACTCATCTTCCCGCCAAAAACTGACGAGAAAGAAAACGATACAGCAGAAAACCAAGCCACCATCAATACTCCCCATAGCAAAGAATGACCGATCATCTGCCCCCTGCGTTATCGAGCGTAGCGAAGACAGCAGGGGGATATCAGCAATGGTAGCCGAAGAGCTGGAGCTTGGTGCGCAGCAGGGTGTCCAGGCGGGGCAGGTCGGCGGGATAGACGGAGACGAGGCGTTTTCCTTCTTGCTGGTAGAGCATTTGTTTTTTGTACATGCTCATTTTGTACTGCGGCGTATTCAGGCCCCAGTATTCGATATAGACATCCAGCTCGGGCAGATAGAAATCCGGGCGGATTTGGAATTCGCCAATGATACGGAACTTGGCATCGTAGCGGTAGGCGATGCCCCGGGCAGTCAGCCAGTCTGCAATAGTGCGTTCGCCGACAGATTGCACGACAGTGCCATCTCGTGCCTCGATCGTCTTGTTCAGCTCGACCTGGGTTTCGAAGTTGCGCCGGGTCAGGAAGACCTCGTCGAAGCAGCGGTCGCAGTACGGACGCTGAAATGCCTGCTGCGAGTGCGCGAATTCCTCGGCAGTCAGCACAGAACTGCAACGTTGGCAGCGATACTGCGCGGTTGCGGCGGCAACACGCAGGGCCTCTTCGATGAATTCCACGGCCGCTGCCGCATCACGGCGAATGTAGTCCTTTTCGGCGGGGTTGATTGCCATATCGCGAAAATCCGGCAAACAGTCTTTGGCGGCAGCTCCATATGCTTTCAGCGCTCTGATGGCGTACTGGCGTGTCTGTGCATGCGGATCGCTGCGCGCCACCGGCCCCAAGGCGGCTACCGCTGCGGCCTGATCCACCCCCATCCAGGCCAGTTTACCCAGAGCGGATGCCGCCAGACGCCGGGCATTGGCTGACGAGGACTTCAGCAGCACCAGCAGCTCGCCAAAGGCAGCGACATTGCCCTCGCGCCCTATGGCTACTGCGCGGGCAGAAAGCCGCTTTTCAAGTTGCCGGTCCATCGGATTCTTCATAGCTCCCATCTTTCAGCGAAAACGGATGCGAAAATATAATGTACCAGTAAGCTATATCAATCAGACCCAGCAAGGATTGTATAGGATTTCAAGCAACATATATTGAATATTATGTGCGCGTCCCTGGACAGCATCCAGCGATGGACTGGCTTAGAAACGCGAATTTTCTTAGAGGTCACACAAAGCCTTATATCCTCCTGCCGACTTTGCTTTTAATACGCCTCTATTTATCGCTTTGCCCACAGCTTTGCATGCAATAATCCCCATGGCGCCGGTATCCGCACTGACTTCGCCTGTGGACATTACGAAAATTGTATCGCCGTCGTTGGGAGTATGTGCCGGAAATATCGTTCGCGCTATGCCGTTTTGAGCTATCTGCGCGACCTTTTTAGCTTGTGCTTTAGTAAGTGCAGCATTTGTTATAACGCAGCCTATCGTCGTGTTTGTAGGACTATTGCTGTCTCCGGAAAAGGCGTTTACGCTGTCTGAGGCCATGGAGACTATGGCTGCTTCCGTAGAAATCAGAGTTTTTCCATCCTCCGATAAAAGCCCGGCTAAAGGCTTTGCATCATCATGATCCCTTATATCTCCGAGGGCGTTTACTGCGACAATGGCAAGCACTTTTATATCGCCGGTCTTTATACTGTAAATTCCAAGTCCCCCCTTCATTGCGCGAGATGGGCCAAACAGCTTTCCGACAGTTGCGCCGCATCCCGCCCCAACATTCCCTTCTTCCAAGTCTTCGTCAGCGAAAGCGGCTTTGCAAGCCGCATAGCCCATCGTTGCATCCGGGCGAATTTTCCCGTTTCCGCAAGCCAGGTCGAAGAGGGATGCCCCACAGACTATGGGTACAACCCCAACACCGACATCGAAGCCTATGCCTTTTTCTTCCAGAAAGCGCATCACTCCGCCAGCTGCATCAAGTCCGTAGGCGCTTCCCCCGGAGAGGATTACGGCATGAATCTTTTCAACCATGTTTACCGGTTCGAGCAGATCGGTTTCTCTCGTGGCGGGGGCACCTCCTCTTATGTCTGCGCCGCAAATTGCGCCTTGCGGACACAGTATTACGGTGCAACCTGTAAGAGCTGCTTCATCTTGGGCATTTCCAACAAAAACACCCTCGAAATCCGTTACATGGGCTGCTTCTATATTGTCACTCATATTGCCTTTCCTCTTTTCTTTCTCGAAATGACGTCTCTTCCCCCTTATATGATAATACGCTCAGCGCGGCCTCCGCCGTGCAGGGCATGCCGGACTAATCAGGCTATGCATTCTTTCCCTTGCCTTTGGGGCATGGCGTCATGAAGCCGATGGCCGTCTATGTCATTATGTCTTCGGCATGCACCCAGCAGCATAAAACAAGAGCTGCGATAGGTTTTTGCATACTCTTTCTTTTTCATTGAAATGACTGTATGATTTCATCCTACTGGCTTTAGGAGGTAGAACTGCGGTATTTGATCCGGTGACAACTGCTGATCCAGCCCCCAAAGTCGGCGAAGGCTTGATATTAAGCACTAGTCAAAAAAAATATCTGCTATACGCAAAAAGTCAAGCTAAGGAGTCGTTTAAAGTTACCTAAAAACACTTCACACTTTCAACTTCACCCATTTTTTTTTGTGGAGCTTATGTGTA
>JAAZKR010000129.1 GCA_012799725.1 Oligosphaeraceae bacterium
CACATCGTGTTCAACACATCGTGAAGGCACTGTGCCAGGCAAGGGAAAACGCCGGTTCGGAGTAAAAATATTTAAATATTATTGCAGTGGCGCAAGGACAAGTTTTTAATCAAATGGCCAAGTTTGACGGAGAAAAAAACTGCACCAAAGGCGCCAGGGGGGGCTTGTGCCCGGATCCAGGAGGCAAGAAACAGGAAAAATATTTTTAGGCAGCCCAGACGGAAAATGACAGTATGATTCTTTGTTGTTGGGGTTGGACCGATATTTTTTTGCCAGTTTGGCTTGCAAAAATGGGCGGCGGCAATAAGCTATTAGTCCGTCATTTTGTCTTGAGCATTACGGGATGTTTGAATAACGGAACCACAACAAGCAACGGAATATTATGCGCGACAATATCGAACCATACTCACCTTGTCCTTGCGGCAGCGGGAAAAAATACCGGTTTTGCTGCCAGCGCAAGAAATATGACCAACCTTCACAAGCGTCATCACTGCCTTCGGACCTCGTGATCCTTGGCGATCTGGAAGAAGGTAGACGCCTGCATGCCAAAGGCATGGAATGCATGGCGAAAGGCGAATACGAAAAGGCGATTTCATGGTTTGCTAAAGCCACGGAAGAAAGCGGTGGCATCGGGGGATCGGCCAACAATCTGGCCTTGTGCCTGTTTATCACTGGAAAGCATGAAGAAGCGGTTCGGGTGCAACGCCGGTGCCTCGAAAAAGTTCCGCTTCCAAATCCGTTTGGGTATGCTAATCTGTCGATATTTCTCCTGTTCAGCGGCGATGAGGAAGGGGCTGCCGAAGCTGTTTCCCACGCCATTACGCTGGAAGCGCCAAATTCGGATGCAACGATCAAGGTCTGTGAAGCACTTTCGCACTTCAAAAGGCATCGCGATATTCTGGAGACGGCGGATGCCAGTGATTTTAAAAACGATCCTCATGTCCGTTTTTATACTGGCGTGGCTGCGGCTAATCTTGGCGATCACGAACGGGCAATATGGGATTTGAATTGCGTGTCGGCCAAACATTGCAAAGGTGGCATGGCGCAAAAGTATCTGCAACATCTGAAAAACAAAACAGAACCAAACACCATCCGCAAAGACTGGCCATATCTTTTGCCGGAAGAATATTACATCAACCCAAAACAGCTCGGAAAAGACAAAGTATTAAGTGCAGCATTGCTTTCACGTCGTTATATGGTGGATTTTGTGGAAGCGCTGCTCAACGATGGGCCGAAGGAAATGGCTGATGCCGCAATGCCGATACTGGAATTGTCTTCACATCCGGAGGCCACTGCTCTGCTCTGGCTGATACTGAAAGGAACCTTTGGCTCTGACCAGCTTCGCATGAACGCAGGCATCATCTTGGTGAAAAAGGGTGAAATTCAACAGGACGAAGCAGTAAAATTTCTCAACAGGGGCGAATTTACGGAGCAAAAACTGCTTTCGATCTGCCTGAACTCGGACTTCAAGTTTGCCGAGTTGCCCCCTGAGCTGGAACCAAGCTACAGGAAATTGGTTATCGAGGGGCGTAAACGCTCTGCAAATTGGCCTAAAATTGTTCGCGAGTATGAAAAACTGATACCGAAAGCTCCGCAGTATTATCCGTTCTGGTACAATTACGCAGTCGGTCTTGTGCAGTGTAAACGGTCTAAGGAAGCAGAAACGATTTTGCGTTCTCTGGTGGCTGAGCATCCCGAGTATCTTTTTGCGCGATCCACCTTACTAACCCTTTTGGGCAGTGGTGGTCGTTTTGATGAAGCCAAAGAACTGGTGCAGGCAACCGAATTGCCGAAAGAGACGCACCCGGACGCCTATGTCGCGTGGTTGGTATCCCTGACGATGTACTTTGAAGCCATTGAAGAGAACGCAGACGCTTTCAAGTGCATACAGCATGCGCAAACAATTGCTCCGGATAATCCAAACGTGCAAGAGTTGTGGGAGGCTTGGAAGGATTATGACGAGGAGAAAGACACCTCGCCCTACTTGATGCTCAAGCTTCATAAAAGCAAATATTGGTAGTTTGTAGTTCTTCTGGGAGAAAAAAACTTTTTTCTGTGACTTGCAATTTTCTTCAGATGTGGTACAGTTAGGACATGTGCTTCCTATTGTCCGGCATTGTTCGGCTTGGGAAAGCACGGTAGCAGGGGAAACGCGCAATTTAAAGCACGAGCTGCAAGTTCGTGTCTGGGCACGCGCTGTTTCCCCTGTGTTTTTTCAGAAGGCTACCCCCGGAAAACTATTTTATGGACAGGACGGGATTATTATTGTGCAGCCTTCGGGCTAAAAAGTGCCATTGTATTTTTACAAGTCAAATTTCAACAATATAATTTTTTAACACACTTAAACTAGGTTTCGACAGACGGTTGTGATGGAGCCACTTCCTTCAACCCCGTACCGCTCATCAGTTCAAGTACGGACTGAAGCCGAAAGGCGCCTGAGTCCGTTAGGGTTCAGGCTCGGAATGACCGGACTGATCCGGTTGAAATAAATATTTTTGCTTTAGAGTTCTATACTGTGTCTACGACAGCACCAGCACATATATGTGACCGTAACGAAATATGAGGCTGGCAGGCGGCAGCGTGCTCCCAGGAATACTTCCAGCACGGTTGTTTTGCCACCGAAGCCCATGCAGCCTATGCCCAGTGCGTTGCATTCTTCTATCAGGCGCAGTTCCAGGGCAGCCAGTTCCGGTTGTTCACTGCGTTCTCCGATTTTACGCAACAGCAGTTTTTTGCATTCTTCGTATCCGCCGCCACGGTCTGCTCCTATGCAGACTGCCAGTACTCCGGGTGCGCAGCCTTTGCCTTGTGCCTGCCAGACCGCGTCCAGCACGCAGCGGCGTACTCCTTCCAGGTCGCGTCCGGCACCTAGTTTGCTATCCGGCAAACTATATTGAATGCCCACATTTTCACTGCCGCCGCCCTTGAGTATAAGCGACACCCGGCTCTTGCTGCCATTCGATTGTGGCTGCCAATGAATATTTGGACAGCCATAACCTAAGTTGTTGCCGGTGTTGCGTCCGGACAGTGTTTCCACACAGTTCTGACGCAAGACCCCCAGTTCGGTAGCTCGAGCTATGGCGTTTTCGGCAGCAGTTTTAAAGGTGAAGTAATCTAATTCCGGCGCGGCTTCAACAAGGAAGTTGAGCATCCCGGTATCTTGGCAGATAGGGGCTTTGTTTCGGCGTGCCAGAGCCGCATTTTGCAGTATTGTTTCCAGAGCCCCCCGGCTACTTGAGCCGGGTTCCTCGCCGTCTCGCGCCCGTCGTATGGCACTTTCCACATCTTCGGGCAAATCGGTTGCCGCTCGGGCAACCAGATCAAACAATTTTTCCTGCAAAGAATTCACTGAAGCAATTCCCTTTTTACCGATGAGCTGAAGTTGAAGCGCGCCGCGTTTATGTTGCCAGATTATAGTTTTTCTACTTTAGCCCAAGTGCCGGTTTTCAGCGACTCCAAGGCAGCACACATCATGGCCAGCCCTTCAAAAGTCTGTTCCATGGCTATGGGTGCCGGGTCGCCGCGGAAGAAGTCACGTATGCAGGTGAGCAAATAGAAATAGAGTCGGCTATTATCTACGTGGAAGAACTCTGTCTTTGTCTGGCTTTGCACTCGTCCACCATAGCTCCACATGCCGCGTATAGACTCGATTAGTCCGCGCCGTTCTCCGTCATAGACTACGTTGGTGACTACGCTGACGCCATCATCTACGGCGAATACTTTTTCTGCACCACAGCCCATTAGGCGTTGCAGCATTTCGAAGCTGTGCACGCCGTACCAGATCAGTGATTCACCGGCTGGAGCTGTACCCAGCGCTCCAAAGGTATGTCCTTGTAGGATAGCTTCGCCCCCGAGCTTGTCGATGGCTACCGGTATGGTAGGTGTGAGCGGCAAACTGGAGCAAGAGAAAACCTTGGCATTGTATTTTTGGGTTAATTCCAATATCTTGCGTCCATCTTCCAGGCTGCCGGCCAGCGGTTTGTCCAAAAAGATGGGCTTGCCTAATTTCACCACTTTTTCAAAGTATGGCAGATGCGGTGCCGGGTCGTTGATTTCAATCATGATGGCGTCACAGTCGGCGACAGCCTCATCGAAACATTCGGTCACCTTGATTCCCCAGGCTTCCAGTTGCGCCTGTCTTTTATCCAAGCCCTCTTTGTTTTGGAATGGGGTTTCGAAGCGCAGGCAGGCAGTTACAGTCAAGCCATCCACTTTTTTATCGGCGGGTACATCCGGTGCCATACACAGGCGGGGCAGCTCCACACTATGACTGGTGTCAAGACCAATAACCGCAACTTTCAGATTCTGCATTAGATTAGTCCTTTCGCTTTGTTTGCTGAAGCAAGAAGCAGCTATCGGCATTTGGGCGATGTAAACAATCTTGTGATATACGGAAGTGCAGGGAATGCCGGTCAAGTAGACACCGGTACGTGGGCATTCACCTACCCCTTCTGTCGCCTTGTACACCCCTTATTTCGCCTGTTGCTTTAGCATTTCCAGGTACTCTTGCCATTCCACTGGCAGTAAATGGCTTTTTTTATTATTGCATGGTTTGCAACATGCCACAATGTTGCCTTTGCTGCTTTTACCGCCGCGTATGACAGGCACTAAATGATCCATGCATAATTCTTTGGGCGGTATTCGTTTTTGGCAATAATAGCAGATGCCTTGGCCACGCAGATTTTTCCACCATTGTGAGGCGCGCAATTGTCTTGCTTTCTCACGTTCACGCCGTACATGCTCTTCATCAGCGGGCACGAAGCATAGCTCTTCGGGCATGCCCGAAGGCTCTGTGTTTTGCTCAGACATTTTTTGCCATTGCCTTGTGGTATAGCGGTCCTACGTGTTTGTTGAGTGGAAATGAGCCTTTCAGGGCGGCACGCACAAAATCATGAGCGCACTTCCAGGCTTCTTTCACGCTGGCACCTTTGCCCAGTTCTGCTGCGATGCAGGCTGAGAAAGAGCAGCCCGCACCATGCGTCCATTTGGTATCGATACGTTCATCATCCAGCCAATGGCAGTCTTTGCCATCAAAAAGCAGGTCTGCGGTTTTGTCGCTCAGCACTCTGGCCATTTTGATAACGACATTTTTGCAGCCGCTCTGATAGATGCGTTTAGCAGCTTCTTCCGCGTCGTTTTTGCTTTTGATTTCATCCATGCCGGCCAGTTGTGCCGCCTCGAAGGAGTTAGGGGTCACTACTTCGGCTATGGGCAGCAGGTATTTCAGCATGGCTTGGGTATTTTCCGGGAATAAGGGTTCACTGGTGCCTTTGCAGACCATAACCGGGTCTATCACTAGATGCGGCATGCGTGCTTCGGCAAATAGTTCGCCCACTGTGCGAATAATTTCTACGTTAGGCAGCATGCCGGTTTTTGCCGCCGCTGCGCCTATGCCCGGCAGAATGGTGCGAAATTGCTGCTTGATGATTTCCGGGTCTATTGGAGTGACCTGATGATGCCAGTCTTCTGGACGCATGGCCACCAAAACGGTGACTACACTCATACCATATACGTCACGCTCTTGGAAGGTTTTGAGGTCGGCTTGAATGCCGGCACCGCCGCTACAGTCTGAACCCGCCACCGTCAATACTTTTACCGGAGTAAACATCAGCAATGTCCTTGTCTTATTCTTATGTGTTACAAACTGGCCCTAAGCAGACCGCCAATTAATATAATAGATGCATGCCAAATTGCCTTGTCAAGAAACGTATTTGTGGTCCGGATAGATTCAGGGCATGTTTTTTTCCGCAGATTCCGCAGATTTTCAGGATGCTGTTCAGTGCTCATTATTTGGCGAACAATTATATTATACTGATTACCGGCTGCATGGAGGGCTATTGTAGCCTCTGTTGTTTTTCTCTTTGTCTTTGAAAGTTTTTCGATGTCCAGCTTATTCAATTTCGATGTTCATGCGCATGCTTTTCATCCGAAGATTTCTGCCAAGGTGTTACGTCAGCTTGAACATCATTATCATATACCGCCGGTGGGCACGGGTGAGCTTTCCGACTTGCTGCCACGTCTGGCTCGGGGCGGCATAGACCGGGTTTGCATACACAGTGCTGCCACCAATGCGGCACAAGTCATACCAGCCAACAGGTGGGCACTCTCGCTGCAAAATGAGCCAGGTTTGATTCCTTTCGGCACCTTGCATCCGGATTACGACAAGATGCCCGAGGAGCTGGAAATGTTGTATCGCAAAGGAATCAAGGGCATAAAAATGCATCCGGATTTTCAGGGGTTTCGCTTGGATGCGCCCGCTTTGCTGCCTTGTTTTGAGGCCATGCAAGGCAAATTCACCCTGATGGTGCATGTAGGCGACCTGCTGCCACCGGCACAGAACCCGAGCTGTCCCTACAAGTTGGCAGCCATCAAGAGAAAATTTCCCAATTTGACTATCATTGCTGCTCACTTTGGTGGCTACAGGCATTGGCAGTATGTCTTGCAGGCTTTTGAGGGCTTGCGTATCTACTTGGACTGTTCCAGCAGTCTCTTTGCTATTCCACAAGCACTGTTGGAAGATATTTTCCGACAGTGCCCCCGGGAGCTGCTCTTGTTTGGAAGCGATTATCCGCTTTTTGATCCCTATGATGAGATGAAGCGCTTGCAGAGTCGGTTGAAACTCAGCGATACGCAGCTCTGCCAAATCATGCAAAACGCTAACGCGCTGGAGTTTTGTTAATGGCAAGAATACGGGCGGATCAATTGACGGTGGAGCAGGGACTCTGCGAATCACGCAGTCAGGCACAGCGCCTGATTATGGCCGGTAAATTGCGTTTGGGTAACGACCAAATTGTGCAAAAGCCCGGTCAGCTGTTGCCGGAGGACAGTGAGCTGAGTTTAGACGAGGGCAGGCGCTATGTGAGCCGAGCTGCCTTCAAATTGCTGGCTGCCTTGGACAAAATACAGCCCGACTTACAGGGGCTTTGCGCCTTGGACCTGGGGGCTTCCACCGGCGGTTTCAGCGAAGTGCTGCTGGAACAAGGGGTAAGGAGGGTCTATGCCGTAGATGTAGGATATGGCCAGCTGCATGATAAATTGCGTCGTGACCCGCGTGTGCGGGTTATGGAAAGGATCAATGCCAGAGACTTGAACGCCGAGCTGATCCCCGAACCCATAGGCGTGCTTACCGCCGATGTCTCTTTTATCTCGCTAACCAAAGTGTTGCCGCCTTGCAAAAACCTGTTGACGGCAGCAGCCTGGGTTTTCGTGTTGGTGAAACCACAGTTTGAGGCCGGGCGGCATCAAGTCGGTACTGGTGGTGTAGTGCGGGATCCGGTGGTGCAACAGGAATGCGTAGACAAAATAATGCGTTTTGCTGAGCAGGAATTGGGTTGGCGCAGTCTGGATGTTACCCCCTCACCAATTAAAGGACCAAAGGGTAATCAGGAGTATATAGTTGCGTTTAGAACTGCGCATAATGAAGGAACTGCCGGCGATTCTGAAGATTGCCGCTGAATGTTGTCTGTCTCAGGTGTTTTTTGCCCAAGTATCCATCGTTGATTTTCAGGCATCAATACGGCTTGTTTTATGTTGCCTTTTCCTGCCATTGAGCGTATAATCCGCAGTTGCTGCACGGCTGAGAAACCGGTTTTGCTGCTTGATTACTTGTCCAAACGCTTCGACTATTTGAGTCATGCGGGCTGGAGTGAGCAGTTGGAGCAGGGCAGGTTGCTGATCAACGGCATCGAGGCGCTGTCGGGGCAGATAGTGCGCAGCGGTGATCTAATTGAATACATGCCTGAGACAATAAACGAACCGCCAGTTTCCTGGGAGATTGAGGAGTTGTATGAAGACCAGAACCTGGTCGTTCTCAATAAACCGGCCAACTTGCCTTGTCATCCCAGCGGAGCATTTTTTAATCATACTCTTTGGGCTTGGCTGAAACAGGTTAAAAAGATATCGCAACCGCATCTTTGCAACCGCTTAGACCGAGAAAGTTCGGGATTGCTGCTGGTGGCAAAGAACAAAGCTTGCGCTAAATTAATCGCTGATGCGCTGCAACATCCGGCAACGCGGCGTATATACTGCGTCCTGGTGCATGGTGATTTTCCGCTGAACCTGGAGGCACGTGGTTATCTCTTGCCTGACACTACCAGTCCAGTGCGCAAAAAAATGCGTTTTATTGCCTGCGAGCAAAAACACAAAGACCAAGCCGGACAGTATGTGCATACCAGCTTCCAGCGCTTGTCGTATGATTCTGACCGGGATATCAGCAGTTTGCAAGCAATTCTGCATAGCGGTCGTACGCATCAGATACGAGCCAGTCTTTGCAGTCTGGGCTATCCGGTGTTGGGCGACAAGCTTTATGGTTTGGACGAGGGCTGCTTCCTGCGTTTTGCGGAAGGAAGGTTGACGAGCCGCGATAAGGAATTGCTGCAATTGCCCCGGCAAGCTTTGCATGCCTGGAAATTGAGCTTGGTACTCAGCGGACATGAAGAGCCATGTTGTTACGAGGCTGAGCTGCCTCAAAATTGGGGCATATGAAATGATGCACGGGAAAAACCGCAAGCATAGTGGAAGACAGGAGCTTGGTGATGGAATTGAAGCAACGCATGGCTGCCGGCCTGCTTTATACGGACTTGGATAGCGAGGAACTGGCCAAGGAACATCTGCAATGTCTAGAAAAACTGCATGACTTCAATCATTCCAGACCAGGTGAGATGGAGAAGCGCAAACAGATTCTGCACTCGTTGCTGGCTCGTTGTCCGCAGGATTTTTACATAGAGCCGCCCTTTCGCTGTTCCTATGGTTATAACACCTATATTGGCGAGCATTTTTATGCCAATTACAACCTGATTATTCTCGATGATGTCAAGGTGGAAATTGGTGATCATGTTTTAATAGCTCCGAATGTGGTGCTTAGTGCCAGTGGGCATCCCTGTCATCCGGATTTGCGTCTGCATGGAGGTCAGTTTTCGCTTCCTATACACTTGGGCAACCATGTATGGTTGGGTGCCAACGTAGTGGTGCTGCCTGGAGTTAGCATAGGCGACAACACAGTGATCGGTGCGGGCAGTGTGGTTACCAGAGATATACCTGCCAATGTGGTGGCGCTGGGCAGCCCATGCAGGGTGCTGCGTGAGATTAATGAGCGTGATCGGATATATTATCATCGTTACCTAAAGCCGGAGCAATGCACGGATGGTGAGTGTAACTGAAAGCTTGAAAATGAAAGGATAAGGCGGCAGTGTTCGCAGGCCTTAATGGAATAATGCGGTTTTTGGGTGTTCAATATGCAAAAAGATGCGGCAAGTACGAATAATATAGGCGGCTTGCCGGATGATCTGAGTCACTGGCCTGCTTTAGAAGATATAATGAAGCATGCCAAACTCTTACGCAAGTCGACTTCCTGGGGCAATTCCGACACTTACGTCTTGCACACGGTCAGTGGCAAGCGTTACCTGCTCAAAAGTTTTATGCACCAGCCTTGGTTGGCGCGGGTGATAGTGGGTAGACCCAGCTTGAAAAATGAATATAAATTATTGTGTTATTTGGAAGAGCAGGGCTTTGAGCATGCACCTAAAGCCGTGGCTCTGCCCAATGCCGATAGCTTATTTATGCAATATTTTGCCGAGGGTAAAACTCTGCGTGCGAAAGAGCGTTACAGTGAAGGCAAGGCACCAACGCCGCTTTTCTTCCATACTCTGGTGCGTCTTTTGCGTCAACTACATGATATGGGGGTATGTCATGGGGATTTTCGCCGTGCCAATATCTTGTGCATGCCTGATGAATCACCCATTTTATTGGATTGGTCCACAGCCATGATAAAAGACGGCAGTCTGCGTTCTAAATTAACGCGTCCACTGTATAATGCTTTGCGCCGATCTGACTTGTTCAGCTTGGCCGCTATCGTAGCTTCATATGATGAAAGCCTGTTGGACGATGAGCTGCGCTATTGCTTGCAGCATCAGCCCTGGTATCTTAGATTTGCCCGCTACTTGCGCCAGTCGTTCTACCGGGGATTTATTAAAAGAATACGCAAAAAATTAAAGCGTGACAATGCAAAAGAATGCCGGGATCTGAAGACACAACCGTAAGCTTGAGGGTAGAATCCACGCAGCTATTCTCAAGTGCAAAGATTACATTATCATAGCACTACAGAAGGGATTTTTCAGAGTGCATTGCTGCTCGCCAGGGCTTTTTGCAGAAGCTTGTCTATCAGCTGCGGGTAGCTTAGGCCGGCTTTGAGCATGAGTTGTGGATACAGGCTGATATTGGTGAAGCCCGGTATAGTATTGACCTCATTAAGTATCCAGTCGCCATTCTCTGACAGGAAAAAATCTACCCTGGCCATGCCACGGCAGCCTAGGGCGTGAAATGCGTCCTTGGCAATGGTGCAGACCTCGTCAACTTGGCTCTGGCTAAGTTCAGCTGGCACTTTCAAGGTGGCTCCGGCTTTGTCGATATATTTCGCCTTATAGGAATAAAATTCATCATGTGGGATGACTTCACCGGGGGCGGGACAGACGAGACTATCGCGGTCATCAAGTACTGCGCATTCGATCTCACGGCCGACTATGGCTTCTTCCAGCAATATTTTGTCGTCTACTTGGAATGCCAGACGCATAGCGGGCAGCAGGCCTTCCGGCGATTTGACTTTGCTTACTCCGATAGAAGAACCTGCTCGCGCTGGCTTGACGAACAAGGGCAGGCCTAACTCGGCTATGAGCGAAGGTACATCGCAATCAGACAATTGCTTCTTGTGCAGGCAAATACCTTTAGCAACCCTGATATTATGCGCTCGAAACAATATTTTGCTGATCTCTTTGTCCATACAGTTTGCCGAGCTGGTTTGATCGCAGCCTACATATTTCAGACCCAGCATTTGGAATAGTCCCTGAATAGTGCCATCTTCACCGTTGGCACCATGTAGCATAGGGAAGGCCAAGTCTATGGCGAACTCTTCGCCACTATCCAGCTCCCATAGGCGTACTACTTGGTGGTTGCGGCAGAAAAAGCAGGCTCTGCCATGATTGCTCAAATGCACTTTTTCCGGATTTTCACGCTCTTGCAAAAAGTCTGGCGAATCGCCGAAATTATACCATATGCCCTGTTTGTCTATGCCTACTACCAAGAGGTCGTAGTTTTGCCGGTCTATGGCCTGATAGACACTCCAGGCGGAAAGCAAGGAAATTTCGTGTTCGGGGGATTGACCTCCGCAGAGCAGGGCGACTGTAGGCTTGCTGGACATGAGCTTAGGCAATAATTAATGGTTAATATGCGAAGTTTTGTGATGAGCACGAATGACTTCAGGACAAAGCGTTTTTGTCACTTGTTGTTTCTCATTGGTTGATGGCCGTGCCTGGGTGCCTGGTGGTCATCAGTCAATGGTTTGATCCTGGGGGGCGGGCACAAAGCGCAAACTTGTTTTCATGCCACTGCCGTCCCATAGATTTCGGAGCGCGGTCCCCAAAAATAGCCAACCCCGTTCCAAAGTATTCGGGCAGCATTTTATTCGCAGATTACGCAGATGTACGCAGATTTTCGGGACAAGGAGTCGAGTGGCGGCTCTATTTAAGCGATGTAAGACCTTGACTATGATAATCCCGGTTTTCAAGCCCGAATGACGACTTTTTCTGCAGATAATCAAGAGCGGTCGAGTTGCTTTGCCCATCTTGCC
>JAAZKR010000130.1 GCA_012799725.1 Oligosphaeraceae bacterium
AGGCGCAAAGGTGCATAATAGCGCAGAACAAGCTATGAATTCGGAAAGCTACGGCCCGGAAGATAGCGCCTATCGGGAATTCCTCGTGAAATTGCGTCTGCTGCCAGATAAGATGCTTACTGAAAATGGCAAGAAAATGGCACAGAAACGACTGTTGCTCATGCAGCAGTTTTTCGATAACCTAAACCGGGAATGCGATGGAAAAGACTTGCTGACCTGAGGGTTTCCCAGACCTGAAGTCGCGGTCATCTCGCGTCGTATGCCATATTATTGGTGCTGGCAAGTGACGGGGTGACGATCGGAAACCTATTCGGCTAGTTTGAGCAGCGGCGTTATATTATTGTTTTGTCACATGGATTTATTTTACAGAGGCTATGTATGAGTGTACGAGTACGCTTTGCCCCTTCCCCGACCGGACAGGTGCATATAGGCAACATACGCGCAGCTATTTTTAACTGGCTTTTCGCTAGACATGAAGGCGGCAATTTTTTGCTGCGCATTGAGGATACTGACCTGCAACGCAGTACGCCTGAGGCAATTGCCGTCTTGTTGGAGGTTATGCGCTGGCTGGAGCTGGATTTTGACGAAGAACCCCTGTACCAGAGTTCGCAACGTCAAAAGCATCTGGAGGCCGCTGAAAAACTACGGGAGCAGGGACATGCCTATGGTGATGATAAGGAAGCTGACAGCCAAGCCTTGGTTTTCCGTATTCCTTGGGAGGCTGAAAAGCTTTGTGAAGGCGTGAAAAACCTGGGGCCGGTGCAGATGAAGCTGCATCCGGAACGGCCTTTGCAGATCAGTCACAAGGGCTTGCAATTTGCCGGCCTCTCTAAAAAGGGTGCTCCGGTTCACGATAGCGCCTGTCTGGCCGGTTTCAAAGACCTGCAAGTACGAGATGCTGAAGGTAGAATAATCTTCACTCTGCAAGAGCATCTGGATGAAGTTTTGCGTGAAGGCAGGCAATTTATGCTGGAAAATGCGGCAGAACTCCATTTTACACGCCGCAGCATCAGCTATGTGGATCAAGTAAAAGGTGAGATGAGCAAACCTTTGGACAGCATGCGCGATCTGGTGATTCTGCGCAGTGATGGCAGTCCGGTGTTTCATCTTGCCAACGTAGTTGATGATATCACGCAGCGTGTGAGCCATATTATTCGCGGCGATGATCACGTGGAAAATACTTTCCGGCATCTGTTTCTTTTTGCCTGCCTGGATGCAAAGCCGCCGGTCTATGCCCATCTGCCTATGATCGTTAACGCGAGCGGCAAACCGTATAGCAAACGCGATGGAGATGCTTTCGTTGGTGATTTCCGCAACAAGGGCTTTTTGCCGCAGGCTTTGTTCAACTATCTCAGCCTGTTGGGCTGGTCGCCGGGCGATGATCGCGAAAAGATGAGCAGAGACGAATTGGTGGAAGCTTTCAGCCTGCAACGCTGCCTGCGTTCTTCCGCACAGATGGACCAAGTGAAGCTGGCTGCACTTAATGGACTCTATATCGCCGAAATGGAACTTTCGGAGTTTATAGCACAATGCAGGGAATTCGTGCAACGACTACCCTGGGGCAAGGATTTGGACGAAGATTATTTCAGAAGGGTCTGTGCCTTTATGCAAAGCAGGCTGAAACGCTTTGCTGACGTGGAACAGTGGCAGTATTTCTTCGTTGAAGACTATGTCAAAGATGAAAAATTCTGCCAAAAGCAGCTGAGTGATGAAAATACTTTGAAAGCCCTGAGCTTACTGCATGATAAACTGGCTGTATTGAATGAGTTTACAGCTGAACACATAGAGGCCTGCATACATGAGGTCACCAGCGAAGCGGATATCAGGCAGGGTAGGCTTAACCAGCCTATACGCGCTGCAATCACCGGTATAAGCACCGGCGCAGGCATCTACGAGACGATGGAGCTGCTTGGAGCTGAAAGAAGTATCAAACGCTTGAAACTGTCAGGCAAATAATAGGTCAAATAGAGAGCAGACACAAGAAAAAATGTCATCGATCATTGATTGGTAGTTGATAACCTGGTTAGGATGATGGCATGTGGACATCGTGACAACCATTAATCATATTTTGGTTTAATACTTGTGTTTGGATGAACTGTGCTTTTTAAATTTCAAACTTTTCGAAAGTTTTCATCATGCCGGTTTCTTTACCCATTATAGCTATAGTCGGACGCCCCAATGTGGGCAAATCGGCACTTTTTAACGCGATTTTACGTCGCCGCCTTTCAATTGTGCATGAGCAAAGCGGCGTCACACGCGATTGTGTTATGTCGCCTGCCGAGCATCAGGGCAAACCGTTTTTGCTTGTGGATACCGGTGGTCTGGGCACCTTGAATCGCGAGAAGGGGGTAGACCTTTTTGACGGCATGATCCGCGAACAGGTCAGCCGAGTGATTGCCGAAGCCAACGTGCTTATATGGGTGGTTAACTGTCAGGATGGCATCACGACTCAAGACGAAGAGGTGGGGGATTTTTTGCGTCGCAGCGGCAAGCCTGTCGTACTGTGCACCAATAAGGCCGATAATAAAGTTGCCGCTCAGTTGGCTGTCGCTGACTTTGCGCCGTTAGGCATAACGGAAATGGCCGCGACCAGTTGCACGCACAGCTCCGGCATAGGCAAATTGCTTGACTTGGTGGTGAATCATATTCCTCGAGTGAAGGTTGACGAGGATGAGAAGCCGCTGCGCATTGCTGTGGTAGGTCGCCCCAATGTGGGTAAGTCCTCGCTGGTTAATCGCATCTTGGGTGAGGAACGCCTGATGGTCAGCACGATGCCCGGTACTACGCGCGATGCCATAGATGTGCCGGTGCTTCTGCGTCATGGAGATCAGGTGCTGCCGGCAGTGCTGGTGGATACCGCCGGCATGCGGCGCAAAAAACAGGTAGATACGGTGGTGGAGTTTTTTAGCGCCAATCGCGCCGAAAGCGCTATACGGCGCAGCGATGTGGTTGTGCTTATGATTGATGCAACGGAACCTTGTTCTACACAGGAGCGCCGCATCGCTAAACTCATTGTCGATGCGCGCAAACCTTGCATTATGCTGGCAAATAAATGGGATTTGCTGCAGGAACAAGGGCGCAAGCCGGGAGAATTTGTCGCACAGGTACGTCGAGACATGCCCTTTATGGATCATGCCCCCTTGCAGATTGTCTCGGCCTTGAATGGTTACAATTTTTCGCGCATTGTGGAGCATCTTATCCATGTGCAGCAACAGATGCGAATCATGGTGCCTACCTCGGTATTCAACCAGTTTCTGGAAGATACGCTGTTGCGCAATCCGCCAGTGTCCAAAGGTACTAGGCGTTTCAAAATTTACTATGGCACAATGAAATTCAACCCGCCGCCTAAGTTCCTGCTCTTCGTCAATCAAAAAAGCCTCTGTCCGTCAAATTATCAGCAATTTCTGGCAAATCAGATACGCGATGCATTTTTCCCTGAATCCGGATTGCCCATCGTGTTGGAGCTGCGCGAAAAAGAGCGAGCGGAGCAGCCGGGTGCCGATAGGCGCAAGGCTGCAACGCCGCCGCGTAAGCAACAAGCAAGACAGAAGCGACGGCCATAAGGTCGCTTGGTTGCGCAAGACAGCAGGAAATCGGCTTGAGAGAAGGAAAAACATGAAGATCGTGTTGGCGTCATCTTCACCGCGCCGGCAGCAGATGTTGCGGGAAGCGGGGATAGATTTTGAAATTTGCGCCGTTGAGATTGACGAGAATGCGGTTTCCGGCGAAAGTGCTGCGCAATTAGTCTGTCGTCTGGCCGCTCATAAAGCAGCAGCCGCAGCGGAACTTTTTCCCGGAAGCCTTTGCCTTGGTGCCGATACGCTGGTGGTATGTGGCACGGAAATTTGTGGCAAGCCTGCTGATTTGGCCGAGGCCGAGGCCATGCTCTTGCGCCTTTCCGGGCGCAGTCACAGTGTCTTTACCGGAGTCAGCCTGCAACGTCAACCGGACTTGTGCTTGATTTGGCACGCTGAAACAATAGTGCATTTCAAGCAGCTTTCTCCGGATGATATACGGGCTTATTTCGCGTTGGTGAATCCCTTGGACAAAGCAGGAGCCTATGCCATACAGGAGCATGGCGAGATGATTGTGGCAGGCATAGAGGGACTGCGTAGCAATGTGATCGGCCTGCCTTTGGAGCAGGTGCAGGAAAGACTGCACGAGATAGCCGCTGCGGATAGTTTGAGGAGTTAAAATGCGCGTGTTTTTACAGAGGGTGAGCCAAGCCGCAGTTCATATAGACTCTGAGCTTGTCGGCAGCTGCGGCCCGGGGTTGCTGCTCCTGCTCGGCGTGTGCCAGGGCGATAGCGAGGCCGAAGCTGATTATCTAGTTGATAAATGCTTGAATCTGCGCGTCTTCTCAGACGCTGAAGGCAAGATGAACTTGTCGTTGCTTGATCTTCAGGGCGAGGCCCTGGTGATCAGTCAGTTTACCCTGTATGGTGATACCAGGCGCGGACGCCGCCCCAGCTTTACTGCCGCCGCACCCCCGGAAGTCTCTGAACCGCTTTATGAGTACTTTGTACAACAGCTGCGCCAGCGTGGCAGCATCAAAGTGGCAACCGGAAAGTTTGGTGCCGACATGCAAGTAGGCCTGGTTAATGACGGGCCGGTGAGCATCATGCTGGAAAAAGCACCGAATAACGGCGATGCCCTGCCGCATTAATGCATCTTACAACACATCTCACGCATCTAATAAAAGTCCAGCCCCGGAGTACATTTATGGAAGCTCAGGTTAACAAGTTGTGCGACGAGAATTTCTTTCATGACATTGCACGTCGCTTCTGTCATTCCTATGACGGCGATGGCCGTGGCGTCAGTCTTGACGACCAAGCCGGCATACCTCAACACGAGGCGGTGATTACTGCTCTTGAGATGATGCTTGAGCTGCTTTTTCCGGGTTATTCCGGGCGTCATGACTTTTCTCGGTCCAGCCGATTTTTCAGCATTGGCTCCCTGCTTGACAAGCTAAGTTGCATCTTGCTTGAACAGATACAGCGGTCTTGTGCTTTCTGCTGTGAAACGCAGGCCTGCACTGGCGACTGCGCTATAAGTTGCTTCCAAATGGCACAAAATAGCACTCACAAGCTGATCGATATGCTTCCGGAACTGCGCGAAGTGCTGCTGCTCGATGTACAGGCGGCCTTGGATGGTGATCCTGCCACCAGCTCGCCGGATGAGGTTATTATCGCTTATCCAGGCTTCAAGGCCATCTGCATACACCGCATTGCCAATGTGCTTTACAACGAAAAGATACCTTTGATTCCGCGCATCATGAGTGAGTACGCTCATACCATTACCGGTATTGACATCAATCCGGGTGCCAGCATAGGCAAGAGCTTTTTCATAGACCATGGTACCGGCGTAGTCATAGGCGAAACTGCTGTTATAGGCGACAATGTAAAAATCTACCAAGGCGTAACCTTGGGCGCCTTGAGTTTCCCCAAAGATAGCAGCGGCAAACTTATCAAGGGGCACAAGCGTCATCCCAATATAGAGGACAATGTCACTATCTACGCAGGTGCCACGATTTTAGGTGATGTTACCATTGGCCATCATTCCATCATAGGCGGCAACGTCTGGCTGACCGAAAGCCTGGAGCCTTACAGCAAAGTGACCTTTGCGGCGCCGAAAGTCAGCATAGTGGTGCGTAAACAGAAATAAACCGGCTTTAAAGTTTGTTTTATGTCCCGGGAGTCTTGCCATGTCAAGAAAAGTATTTGTCTTCTTGCTGATTCTATCAATTTGCTTGCCGGGAAAGTCTTCCGCACAGGAGTCAGAAATGCGGGATGAGGCCAATGAATTACGACGGCGTGAGTTATATGCTGAGGCACTGGAAAAATATCTGATCTTGGAGCGTTCCGAGGAGGAGATTAGCTCCGAACAACGCTGGAAAGATTTCACAGGCATGCAGGCATGCATGCAGAGATTGTTGCGTTGTTTCGAGATAGAATCCAAGTTGGATGCGTTGTTGGCAAGGCATCCGCAGGATGCCTATCTGCATTGGCAGGCTGCTAGTTACATACTAGACCTGCCGTCTTGGGGCATTATGCAGGGCGACAAGTTTTTGCGCAACTATCAGCGTGGCACTGGCAGGCATATCACTGTCAGCGAACGAGATCGGCGTAAGAGTTTATTTCTGTTTGAAAAAGCCAGGCTACTGGTAGAGCAGGGTCAGCTGAATGACCGGCAAAAAACGGATTTCTATTTAAGCTATGCCGGCGCGCTGCTTTCTGACCGGTATAAAGATTTGTATATATTCAATTTACAGCAATCCGGCGAGGTCATGCATATGCTTCGAGCCTTGCCGGGATTAGCTTGGAGGCTTTTGCTGCTCACTGATTTGCAGGAGATTCCCGCTTGGGACGAGGCTGAGGCTTATGCAGCCATCAGCCAGGGCGCTCCGGTCAATGCCAATGGTGAACCGATTTATTTTGCCATGCCTGATAGTTTCACAGCGGCGGCAAATGACGGTGAGCGTCTGCGCTGGCTTTTACAGCAAGCCGGAAAAATCGATGCAGAGTCTAAAGAGCAAGTAGACTTTATATGGGCTAATTTCGCCTATGCCTTGTATGGCGAATATAGTCTGGAACAGTATAGGCATATCTTTTTTGATCCTGAAGACCCGGAACGCAGTGCTGCAATTTTGAATCTGGCTCAGCTTTCCGACTGTGAAACCATAGCCCGGCTTGCAGATGCACCACGTCGTTTCGAGTTGCCGGCAGATTATTGTTTTATCAATCTATTCAAGGCCTTGCAAAATGCCGAGAATAAGAATGTGCGCTTGAATGTCTGGCGTTGCCTCGCCCGTATCTATGAAAATCGCCGTCAATTTGAACCGGCGTTGCATTATCTGCGCCTGCTGGAAAAAGAATCGCCGTACGATGCCCAACCCAAGATTTTTCAGATCATCGGTGATCTGGGTTCTTTTATGCCTACGCCGGTTCAGACTAACACCGAAAAGCTTTCAGTAGATTTTAAGTTTCGCAATGCAAAATCGGTTACGCTGAGGCTTTATCGTCTTGACCTGGCCGGTATCTTTAATGAACTGCGCACTTGTATCAAAGAAGGCGATGCGGAGCGTCCATGCCATGACCTGGCTTGTTTGGGGCGCTGGATTAGTCATTATAAAGGCAAGAAGTTTATTCAGGAGGAGCTGCGTAGCTGGCAAGAGCAACTGGAACCCTTGCCGCAACATGCTGATACGCTGCGCAACCTGGAAATCTCCATACCCGGTCCGGGCGCATATTGGCTGGTAGCCGAGCTGCCCGGTGGACATCTTAGCCACATTCCGCTACTATCCCGACCCTATATGCTGCTTTTGAAGCCCCTGCAGGGCGAACAGCTTTGGCAGTTGCTGCGTGCTGATGACGGCGAACCGGTGCCTAATACCGAACTGGAACTCTTTATCTGGCAAAGACAATGGGATCGCCGCTTGCGACGCAGTAAGCTTGTCAGTGCCGAATTGCGTCTGCACAGCGACGCCAAGGGTTGCGCCTATGTCAAGAAGTCGGACTTACCCGAGGGGTTTCCTGCCGATATGCAATGGCTGGTTCAAGCTCGTCCGATACACGGTAAGGACAGCGTCTTTATTTGTGTTTCAAGCAATTCCCGTTTTCATGCTGTTGATGACTCCGGGCTTGCTCCTGCTCCCTGCGGTCTGCTTTTAAGTGACCGGCCTATCTACAAGCCGGGGCAAGCTCTGCATTACAAGGGGTGGCTGAAAAAACCCGTCTATATAGGCGACAGCAATGTCTTTGTCGGCAAGCGAGCGGCATTGTGGCTGTGCAATCCCAAGGGTGAGCAAATCGCTCTAAGCCGGGCTGCTCAGAAAAACGATAATGAAACGGATCAGCAAGCCGAGTCTCTGCCGGATTTGTTTTTCGATGCCAACGGGGCCATATCCGGTGAATATCAGATACCGGAGCAAGCCGATCTGGGAATGTATAACCTCTGGATTGCTGCCGAAAAAGTATGGGGGGAGGGTGCCTGTCAGCTTTCATTTAGAGTGGAGGAATACCGAAAACCAGATTTCGAGCTTATTTGGCAACTGCCGGAGAAACCGCCTAAATTGGGCGAGAGCTTCACTGTGGGCTTGCAAGCTTGTTACTATTTCGGTGCCCCGGTGAGTTTTGGCAAGGCCAAGATCAAGGTGTTTCGTCAACCACGGCATATCCGACCTTTGCCTTGGCGTGCTTGGGATTGGTTATATGGCGCAGGTTACTGGCTGCCGGATCAGCAGAGCGATAGTTTCGACATGATAATGCCTTCCTGGCCCGGAACCTACGTGCAGCATATGCCCGACTCTGAGCTATTTCAAAGCCTGGAGCTGGAACTGAATGAGCAGGGACGATGCAATATAAAGATAGACACGAGCATCGTTTTGCAGCTGTATGGCGAGCAAAACCAGTGTTTCAATATTATGACAGAAGTGGAAGATGCTTCCAAGCGCAGTATTCGTGCCTCTAGCAATATCATGGTGGGTAAAAAGGCCTTCACAGCCTATAGCTGGGCGAATCGGGGTTATTACCACAGTGGTAGTAGCGTAGAAGCGCAGGTGCAACTACGCAGCCTGGATAATAAACCGGTGAGCGGTAAGGGGGTCTTGCAGCTTTATCGTCTGACATATGAGCAAGCCGGTCAGATACGCGAAGAGCTGCTGCATGAGTGGGAATGTTTGCTGGATGCGCAGGGCAATGGCAGCCAAAAGCTGGTTGCGGCAAAAGAGGGACAGTACAAGCTGCTTTGGCGGCTTCGCCCGGAACCGGAACCCGGTGAAAGCATAGAAGCAAGCAATATTATCAATGTATATGGCAGCAAGGCAAAGTCGGACGATTTTCAATTCAAGGCTTTGGAGTTGCTTTGCGAGAAGAGTGAATATGCGGTGGGCGAGCAGGTGCATCTGCGCATCAATTCGCAATATGCTAACAGTCTGGTCTACATTTACTTGCGTCCTGAAAATGGAGTGTGTAGGAGACCGCAGGCCATGCGTCTGAATGGTCATAGCGCCGAGCTTGCCATACCGGTGTTGCCGCAGGATATGCCAAATTTCTTTGTGGAAGCGCAACTGGTGGCCGGAGGTGAGCTGCATCAATGTTTACGCTCCATTGCTGTGCCGCCGATCAAAAAGACCCTGCATCTTGAGGTGGCACCCGTGGCCACGCAATTACAGCCCGGCGAGCAGGCAGAGCTTGTCCTGAACCTGAAGGATAGTGAGGGGCGCCCCTTTGTCGGTGAGCTGGTAGTGGCGGTTTACGATAAGAGCCTTGAATCGGTCGGTGGTGCACTGCCTGGCGATCTGCTCAAACAGCGTTTTTGGTCCTGGACGCGGCAGCATCATTTCAGTAGCCGACGCATGTCCTGGGAGTTGCGCAATTTCTTGTTCAAGAACGAGACCGCTATGAAGCCGCTTGGTCTTTTTGTAGAACCGGCTTTGGTTTTGCAAGATAGCAGTAAAATGGTTCGTGCCGGTGCAGCTTTTGGCAGCGTCAATGCTCCTGAGTCCTTGATGAAAGCGGCTGTACCTGCAGGAGCGGCGGCAGGGCAAGTTGATCTAAGTGAAGCAGACGGTGAGTTTGCCGATACTGAATTGCGCCAGGATTTTGCCGATACAGCATTTTGGACGGCCTCATTGTGGAGCCGGGACGATGGCGGCGCTAAGGTCAGTTTTACTTTGCCTGATGATCTGAGTACTTGGAAAGTACGGGTTTGGGCTATGGGCGCGCAGTGTGAGGTGGGGGAGGCTCAGAGCGAGTTGCTTAGCAGCAAAAAGATGACCGTGCGCCTGATTGCACCGCGTTTCTTCCAGGAACGCGACCGGATTTTGCTTGGCGCTGTGGTACGGCACGAATTGCCGGAGTCGCAGCGCGTGCGCGGTCTGCTTGAATTGGAGGGGGACTGTTTGGATTTCATGCCCGGAGCCGAAGCGATGCAGGATTTTGAGTTGGCGCCCGGGCGTGATTTTCTGTTGCAATGGCCGCTGACGGTGAAGAAGAGCGGCGAGGCCATAATTCGGGTAAAGGCGCTTAGTGCGCTGGCCTCCGACGCTACGCAGCAGAGCTTCCCGGTCAAGGTCTATGGCATGCAGCAGCAGATGCCTTTCTGCGGACGCATGGCTGTGGAGCAGGAAGGTGCGCGATTCAGTTTCACTGTACCGGAGGAGATTTCGCCCGGTTCAGCTCATTTTGAGCTGGCCTGGGCTCCGAGCCTGGCCTTATCCATGCTGGAAGCCTTGCCCGGGCTGGAAAAGGCAGAGCTGGGTACCAGCGAACAGCGTCTGAATAGCTTTTTGCCGGCTCTGTTATTGCGCCGGAATCTTTTGGCGGCAGGCTTTAACTTGGCAGAGCTTTCAGAGCGAAAAGCCAGTCTGAACCCGCAGAAACTCAGTGATGATCCCCGTCCGACAGCGGCGGTGTCGGTATTGCTTTATGACGGGCAGCAATTGGATGCTTTGCTGCAAAAGGGTTTGCGTGATTTACAATCCATGCGTTGTGCTGATGGGGGTTGGGGTTGGTTTAGCGGCTGGCGTGAACGCAGTTCAGCGCATATAACCGCGCAAATCGTGCATGGTCTGCTCTTGGCACGGCAAAATGGGGTTGCGGTTGAAGACGAGTTGTTGGAGCCCGGTTTGGAATGGCTGCAGAACTATCAAAAGACTGAGTTGTCCCGTTTGCAGGCTCCAAAGAACAGTTTCGAATACAAGCCTCACGCGGATAATCTCGATGCCTTGGTTCTCAAGGTGCTTTGTGAAGTGCCCGAACCCATATACGAGGCTAAGATGGCGGAGCTGCTTTTCCGTGATAGGAAGGGACTTTCGCTATACGGCAAAGCCTTGTTTGCCATGGCGGAATGCCGACTACAGCTGGCTGCCGGCGCTGATTTAAGCAAGGCGGAGAAAATGCAGGAGCTGATGCGCAATCTACGCCAGTATTTGGAGGAAGACGCAGAAAATCAGACCGCCCATTTGATCTCGCCGATAAGCGTTCCTTTCTGGTATTGGTACGGCGATATTATCGAAACTCAAGCCATCTATTTGCAGTTGCTCTGCATGACCGGACAGGGCAGGAGCCAACAAGCCGCCGGACTGGTCAAGTATTTGCTGAATAACCGTTATCATGGCGGCTACTGGAAATCCAGCCGCGATACGGCTGCTGTTGTAGAGGCTTTCTGCACCTATTTGGACGGTAGCGGAGAGCTTAACTCCGAGTTGCAAGTGCAAATCGGCTTGGATGGCAAAGTAATCGCACAAAGCCAACTGCGCAAGGATAAGCTCCTGAGTGCTGACAACCGGCTGCTGCTGAGTGCCGACGTGCTGCATAGCGGTAAACATGAAGTCAGCATAGATAAACAAGGCGGTGGGCCGCTATACTTCAATGCATACTTGAGTTACTTTAATTTGGCAGATGATTTTGATGAAGCCGGCATGGAATTGCGGGTGCAAAGGAAAGTTTACAGGCTGGAGGAAAGGGATGGCGAACAGACCGTGCCGGATAAATATGGCCTGCCGCATGTGGAAAAGCGCGATAAATATAAAAAACACCTGCTGTTATCGGAGGCGGAGATAAAGCAGGGCGACTTGCTCGAGGTAGAATTGCTGGTCGATGGTAAGAACGATTACGAATATATCATGATAGAGGATTATAAGGCAGCAGGCTGTGAAAGCTTGGAACAGTTAAGTGGATACCAACATGCCGGCTCACTCTGGCCATACGTGGAATATCGTCAGGATCGGGTTTGCTTCCTGCTAAGTTGGCTGCCACATGGCAAACATAGCCTGACCTATAGACTGAAGGCGGAAAATGCAGGTCGTTTTAGCGCCTTGCCTGCCGTAATCAAAGGAGTATACGCACCGGAGCTGCGAGGCAATTCGCGCAGGCAAGCCTTTGTGATCGAAGTAGATAAAGGCTCCAAAAATCAATAGGTTGCCCGAGCTGCCATGTCCATTTCATCCACTGCATTGTGGGTGTATTGTGGAGTTTTTTGGCACGGCGTTCTAGGTTGGCAGATGCGCAGCCTGTCTGAGATCGCCAAATATATGCAATTATACCTAAAAAAGCAGTCAAAGCTGAGGTTTAGTCCTAATGGCTTTATTATCAGATGGTTGCAAGATTTATGCTGTTTGCCCTGTTGGTGACAGGGTATTTTATGTGCTGTTGTTGCTCGATTTCTTCTTGTATGAAAGATTTTGCTGGCGACTTTTCTTTAATCGTTGTCATACAATCTCTTTCAAAGTGGCCTCAC